>DAIODI010000038.1:0-17500 GCA_036746875.1 Aestuariivirgaceae bacterium
GCTGGCGAAGGCCTGATCCGTCCCTCAGACGGACCACCGCCGGGGGCCGGGCGCCCGGCCTCCGTTCTCGCTGGAGGCTTCAGCCTGCGAGTTCGCGGGAGCGGCGCGTGGCGGCGTCGGCGGCCGCCTTCAGCAGCGGTTCAAGGCCCGATTGCGGGTCCATCAGCACGTGGAGCGCGGCGTGGGTCGTGCCCTTCGGCGAGGTGACGTTGACGCGCAGCGTCTCCGCCGAAAGCCCCGACTGCCGCATCAGTTCGCCGGCGCCGGAAACGGTGGCGCGGGCGAGCTTCACCGCCACATCCTCCGGCAACCCCTGCGCCCGCGCCGCTGCGGCGAGGCATTCGGTGAGCCAGAACACATACGCCGGCCCCGAGCCGGAAACGGCGGTGGCCGCGTCGATCAGCGCCTCGTCGTCGAGCGTCACCACCTCGCCGATGGCTTCGAGCAGGGCGACGGCGAGGGCGCGCTGGGGCGCCGACACATGACGGCTGGCCACCATCGCCGTGACGCCGCGCCCGATGGCCGCAGGCGTGTTTGGGATGGACCGGATCACCGCCGCGTCCGCCCCGAAGTGACGCTCGAAGCTGGCGATGGTCTTGCCCGCCGCGACCGAGAGCACCAGCGGCTTCTGCGCCGCGAGCGCGGCCACGCCGGCCAGCGCCTCGTCCATGATCTGCGGCTTCACCGCCACCACGATCACGGCGACCTCGCGCAGCTCGGCCAGCGGCGGGTTGTGCGTCACGCCGCGCTCGCGCAACAGGGCGGCCACGTCCGGCGGCGGCGCGGGATCGAGCGCGACGACGCGATCCGGCGGCAGCCCGCGATCGAGCCAGCCGGCCAGCATCGCGCCGCCCATCTTGCCCGCGCCCATGAGCACGAGCGTTCCGGCGAGCGGCAGGCTCATGCCTCGCCGGCGGTTTCGATGAGGCAGGACTGCATGGCCTCCTCGGCCGTCTTGCCCGCCCAGATGACGAACTGCAGGCCGGGGAAGTAGCGCCCGCAGGCGTCGATGGCGGTGTCGATCAGCGCCTGGCACTGGGCGTCGCTGGCGGTGGCGCCGCCGGCGAGCAACAGACCGTTGCGATAGAGGATGGCGCCTTCCGAGGCCCACAGGTCGAAGTGGCCGAACACCAGTTGCTCGTTGATCATGGTGACGAGCCGCGACACCTCCGCCCGGCGCGCCGCCGGCACCTTGAGGTCGAACGAGCAGGCGATCAGCAACCCCTCGAGGGCCTCGTTCCAGTTGAGGTTGACATGCAGATCGCTCCAGTCGCCCGAGACGATCAGGTTGACTTCATCGTCGGCCGGGCGGTCGATGAACCATTCCCGCCGACTGGCGAGGTGTTCCACGACATCGAGCGGGTTGGGCTGGACGGCGTCGAGAGCGAGCACAGCCGACATGTCATCTTCCCATGCGCCCACAAGATGTTGTGTGCGCGAATCAAGGATCCATCCACAGGTTGGAGGTTGCCCAAGCCGGGAGGCGCCATCAAGGGGAGATGCGGCGCGGCGGCGAAAACCTGTTGACGCCGTGGCCGCCGCCGCGTCCCGGGCTCAGGCCGTGGCGCCGGATGGCGTTTCGGCCGCTGTGACGGGCGCGGCATGGGCCGGCGGGCGGGAGGGATGCAGGCGCGCCTCAAGCTCGGCGATCTTCGCCCGCAGGGCCTCGTTCTCCTCGCGGGCCTTGGCGGCCATGTCGCGCACGGCCTCGAACTCCTGGCGCTGCACCACGTCAAGGTCGCCCAGCACGCGCTCGATCTGCGCCTTGACGAGCGTGTCGATTTCGCGCCTCACCCCTTGCGCCGCGCCGGCCGCGTTGGTGGCGAGTTTGGCCAGTTCGTCGAAGAAACGGGTCGAAGCGGTGGTCATGACGGAACCCTCGGGTGACGGACAATTGCTACCTAAGTCGCCGCTCCCGCCGGTTCAAGGGCGGATGGCTTGACGGTTCAGGCGAATCCCTCTGAATGTCCGCGCGATGTTCATCCCCGCCATCGCCTTTCCCGCGATCGACCCGGTGGCGATCGAGATCGGCCCGTTCCAGATTCGCTGGTACGCGCTGGCCTACGTCGCCGGGGTGCTGTTCGCGGTGTGGTACGGCAAGCGGCTCGTCTCCACGCCGCGGCTGTGGGCGGGAACCGCGCCGTCGATGACGCGCGTCCAGGTGGATGAATTCCTGCTCTGGGCGACGCTCGGCGTGGTGGTGGGCGGCCGCCGCGGCTACGTGCTGTTCTACAATCTGCCGTTCTATCTGCAGAACCCGGTGCAGGCGCTGGAGCTATGGCACGGCGGGATGTCGTTCCACGGCGGCTTTCTCGGCGTGGTCGTCGCCTGCCTGCTCTACGGCCGTTCGATCGGGGTGAGCCTCGACCGCATGCTCGACATCGCCGCGCCCGGCGTGCCGATGGGGCTGTTCCTCGGCCGCCTCGCCAATTTCATCAACGGCGAACTCTACGGCCGCGTCAGCGATGCGCCGTGGGCGGTGGTGTTTCCGGGCGCGGGGCCGGAGCCGCGCCATCCCAGCCAGCTTTACGAAGCGGGCCTCGAGGGGGTCGTCCTGTTCGCTGCGTTATGGATCGCCACGCACCGCCACCTGTCGCTGACCCGGCCGGGCGAGACCTCCGGCGTGTTTGCGCTCGGCTACGGGCTGTCGCGGTTGCTCGTCGAGTTCTTCCGCGAGCCGGACGCGCACATCGGATACATCGGCGGCGTGTTCACCATGGGGATGCTGCTCACCCTGCCGCTGATCGCCGTCGGCGTGTGGCTGCTCTGGCGGGCGCGGCGGGCGATCGCATGAGCGCGCCAGCGTTCGCCGACGCGCTCATCGATGAGATCGCCCGCGACGGGCCGATGCGGCTCGACCGCTACATGGCGCGCTGCGCCGGCCACTACTACGCCACGCGCGATCCGTTCGGCGCGGGCGGCGACTTCATCACCGCGCCGGAGGTGTCGCAGATGTTCGGCGAGCTGATCGGCGTCTGGTGCGCCTCCGCCTGGGAGGTGATGGGCAAGCCGAAGCGGCTGTCGCTGGTGGAGCTGGGGCCGGGGCGCGGCACGCTGATGGCCGATCTCCTGCGCGCCGCCCCCGTAATGCCGCCGTTCGTCGAGGCGGCGGCGGTGCATCTCGTGGAAACCAGCCCGGCCTTGCGCAGCCGGCAGCGCGCGGCGCTGAGCGGCCACACGGTCGACTGGCACGAGACGCTCGACACCGTGCCGGACGGTCCGATGATCCTCATCGCCAACGAGTTCTTCGACGCGCTCCCGGTGCGTCAACTGGTGAAGGCCGGCGAGGGTTTTCGCGAGCGCTGCGTCGATCTCGACGCGGCGGGCGCGCCGACGCTTGTTCTGTCGCGCGATGAGGTCCCGGCGGCGCTGGTCCGCGGTTTCGCCCGTGACGTTCCAGACGGCGGCGTGGTCGAGATTTCGCCCGAGCGCGAGACGGTCGCCCGCGCCATCGGCCGGCGGCTGTCGCGCTGGTCGTCGTCGGCGCTGATCATTGATTACGGCCATCTCGTCTCCGCGCCCGGCGACACCGTGCAGGCGGTGCGCGGCCACGCTTGCGCAGATGTCCTCTCGGCGCCCGGGGACGCCGACCTCACCGCCCACGTCGACTTCGCCGCGCTGGGGGCGGCGCTGCGGGCGGGCGGGGCGGCCGTGCTCCAACCGCTGGCGCAGGGCGAGTTCCTGATGGCGATGGGCCTGCGCGAACGCGAGGCGGCGCTGAAGCAGAAGGCCGACGCGCGCGCCCGGCTGCAGATCGCGCTCGCCGCCCGGCGGCTTGCGGGCGGCGAGGAGATGGGGCGCCTGTTCAAGGCTCTGGCGGCGACGCACCCGCACGTGCCGCCGCCCTATCCGTTCGCAGGGGCGGCCTGATGATCGCCTCGCCGCTGCTCGCCGCCGTCAGGGGCGTCTCGCACGGGTTCTTCACCCGCGAAGGCGGCCGCTCGCGCGATCTCTACGCCTCGCTCAACTGCGGTTTTGGCTCGGGCGACGACAAGGACACCGTGGCGATGAACCGCGCCGCCGTCGCCGCCAGTCTGGGGACAGCGCCGGAGCGGCTCCTCACCGTCTGGCAGTCGCATTCGCCGGTGGTGGTGACGGCCGCCGCGCCGTGGGACGTGCGCCAGCCGCCCGAAGGCGACGCCGTGGTGACGGCGACGCCGGGGCTGGCCGTGGCGGTGCTCACCGCCGATTGTGCGCCGGTGCTGTTCGCCGACACCACGGCGGGCGTCGTCGCCGCCGCGCATGCGGGCTGGAAGGGGGCGCTCGCCGGAGTGCTCGAAGCGACGCTCGACGAGATCGAGCGGCTCGGCGGCCATCGCCGGCACGTCGCGGTAGCGCTGGGGCCGACGATCTCGCAGGCCAACTACGAGGTGGATGCGGCGTTCCGCGAGCGATTCCTCGCCAGCGAGCCGGGGAACGCGCGCTTCTTCGCGCCCGGGCGCCGCGAGGGGCGCTTCCAGTTCGATCTTCCCGCCTACGTCCGCTTCCGGCTTGAGGCGGTCGGGGTGCGGCAGGTCGACGACACGGCACTTTGTACGTATGCGGACGAATCCCGCTTCTACAGCTTCCGCCGCGCCACGCACCGCGGCGAGCCCGACTACGGGCGGCAGATTTCGGCGATCATGGTGCGCGGCTGAACGCGCGGCGGAGGGAAACGATGGCGATTCATTTCGAGCTGAAGGAGTTCAGGGCGCGTCAGCGCAAGGTGCTCAAGGCGATGGCGGCGATGCGCCTCGACGGGCTGCTGATGTTCAACCAGGAGAGCATGTATCACCTGACCGGCTATGACACGTTCGGGTTCTGCTTCTTCCAGTGTCTCTATCTCGGCGCCGACGGCCGCATCGCGCTGCTCACCCGCGCGCCGGACCTGCGCCAGGCGCAGCACACCTCGATCATCGAGGACATCCGCATCTGGACCGACGCCGCCGGGGCAAAGCCCGCCGAGCAATTGCGCGACATGCTGCAAAGCCTCGGCGCGCGCGGCAAACGTCTCGGCGTCGAGACCAACGCCTACGGCCTGACCCACTTCAACGGCAAGGCGCTGGAAGCGGCGATGGAGGGCTTCGCCACGCTGGTGGAGGCCTCGAACATCGTCAACGAGACGCGCATCGTGAAGTCTGAGGCCGAGCTTGCGTACGTGCGCAAGGCGGGCAAGCTTGGCGACAGGGCGCTGAAGGCGGCGATCGAGCTCACCCGCGCCGGCGCAGACGAAGGCGCGATCCTCGCCGCCCAGCAGGCGGCGGTGTTCGCCGGCGGCGGCGACTATCCGGCGAACGAGTTCATCATCGGATCGGGCCGCGACGCTCTGCTCTGCCGCTACAAGTCGGGACGGCGGAAACTCGCAAGGCGCGACCAGCTCACACTCGAGTTCGCCGGCGTCTACCGCCACTACCATGCGGCGTTCATGCGCACCCTGATCGTCGGCGAGCCGACGCGGCGGCACGTCGAGATGCACAAGGCCTGCCGGGCGGCGCTGAAGGCCTGCGAGGAGGTGATGCGGCCCGGCCACACGGCGGGCGACGTGTTCGACGCCCACGCCCGCGTGATGGACGAACACGGCATGAAGCCGCACCGCATGAACGCCTGCGGCTATGCGCAAGGCGCCAAGTTCACCCCGTCGTGGATGGACTATCCCATGTTCTTCCACGGCGCCCCGGTGAAGCTTGAGGCGGGGATGGTGTACTTCGCCCACATGATCCTGATGGACAGCGAGACGCAGACGGCGATGACCCTGGGGCGCACCTACATCCTCACCAAGGGCGATCCGGAGCCGGTGTCGCGGCATCCGCTCGGCTTGATCGTTCGGTAAGGTTCGCCGCGCCCGGCCATGGTTTCGCCGAACCGTTGACCGTACAACAGACAAGGGACGAGAGACGAATCAGGCAGGCGAGGACGACGGGTCAGTGGGACCGCGCTATCGCGACGCGTCGTGTCTGCGGGTGAGGGCGGCGCTTCGCGCCGTTCTCCTCGGCGCGCTGGCGATGCTCGCCGCGTGCTCGTCCGCCGGGCCGTCCAACACGCCGTTCGCCAAGTTCGCGCCGGGAACCTCAACCGCCAAGGCCACGCCGCCGGTGAAGATCCTCGCCATCGAGGGGCTTCCCGCCGACAAGGCGACGGCGATGCAGCGCGCGTTCGCCGCCGAGGCCGCGCAGCGCAATATTCCGCTGAAGGAAAAATCGGCGACCGAAGCGGTCGGCCTCAAGGGCGAGTTTCATCCGCAGTCGTCTCCGGAGGGGCCCGTCATCGCCTATCGCTGGACGGTGACCGGCCGGGGCGGATCGCTGCTCTACACCTTCGACGGGGCCGAACCAGCGCCGGCCGCGGGGAGCGATCCGCTGGCCGGGCTCGATCCGGTCGTCACCCGGCGGATCGCGGCGATCTCGGCGGAAAACCTGTCCGCCAGGCTCGGACAGATGGGGTTCGCCACCCAGGTCGCCGGGATCCCGCCGCCGCCGGACGCCTGGGTGAAGGCGGGGCCGGGGGCTGAGAAGGACATCGATTTCGCCCTGCTCCACGGCATGACGGGCGCGCCCTACGGCCGCTATGGCGATGCGGTGCGCGCCGGGCGGGCGCCCTCCGCCAGCTACAACACCACGGCGGCCACCACCGCCCCGCCGGAGGCGCCGGCCGGGCCGGAACAGCCGGCGCTCGATCCGTCCCAGTCGGCCATGAACGTCACGCCGGGGCCCGACACCACCCAGATCCGGGCGGTCGCCGTCACCGGCGTCACCGGCGCGCCCGGCAAGGGAAACGCGGAACTGGCGCTCGCCATGCGCCGCACCCTGGAAGAGGCCGGCTGGCCGGTGGAGGCGCAATCCGCGCCGCACGTTATCGAGGTCTCCGGCGAGGTGACCCTGGGGCCGAAGGGGTCCGGCCTGCAGCGCGTCCTGCTCAACTGGACGGTGAAGATGCCGGACGGGCAGGTGCTCGGGGCCATCAAGCAGGCCAACGACATCGAGCCGGGCTCGCTCGACCAGGGGTGGGGCGACACGGCCTATCTGGCCGCCCAGGCCGCCTCCGAAGGCGTCTTCGAACTGGTCAACAAGCTGCGCTGAAGCGCTATCCCCAAGTTCCGCAAGGCGCAGCGCCCGAGGGAGGTTGGCAACCTGTCGCCAAACGTGGCAGGAGGAAGGCAGAAACGCCCGCCGCCTTTCCCTTCGGAGCACGTGATGAAACTGGTCTGCGGAAACTCCAACCGTCCGCTCGCCGAGGCCATCGCCGCCTACCTCAGCCTTCCCCTGTCGCGTTGCGTCGTGCGCCGCTTCGCCGACATGGAGATCTTCGTCGAAATCCAGGAGAACGTGCGCGGCGAGGACGTGTTCGTCATCCAGTCCACGTCGTTTCCCGCCAACGATCACCTCATGGAGCTCTTGATCATCATGGACGCGCTACGGCGGGCCTCGGCGCGGCGCATCACGGCGGTGCTGCCCTACTTCGGCTACGCCCGGCAGGACCGCAAGCCCGGCCCGCGCACCCCGATCTCGGCCAAGCTCGTGGCCAACATGATCGAGCGCGCCGGAGCGGATCGCGTCATGACGCTCGACCTCCACGCCGGGCAAATCCAGGGGTTCTTCGACCTGCCGACCGACAACCTGTTCTCCAGCCCGGTGATGGTGCGCGACATCAAGGAGCGGTTCGACGGTTCCTGCCCCATCACGGTCGTCTCGCCGGACGTCGGCGGCGTGGTGCGCGCCCGCGGCCTCGCCAAGCGCATCGGCGCGCCGCTCGCCATCGTCGACACGCGCCGCGCGCGCGCCGGCGAATCGGAGGTCATGAACATCATCGGCGAGGTGGAAGGCGCCTCCTGCATCCTCGTCGACGACATCGTGGATTCCGGCGGCACGCTGTGCAACGCCGCCGACGCGCTGCTCGCCCACGGCGCCAGGGATGTCTCCGCCTACATCACCCACGGCGTGCTCTCGGGCGGCGCGGTCGCCCGCATCACCGCCTCGAAGCTGAAGCAACTGGTCATCACCGATTCCATCCAGCCGACGGAAGCGGTGCGGGTGTCCCGCAACATCCGTGTCCTGTCGATTGCGCCGCTGATCGGGGAGGCGGTGGGGCGCACGGCGCGCGAGGAATCGGTGTCGAGCCTGTTCGACTGAAGCTGCTCCCCTCGCGCCGCCGGCGCCGCCGTTGCGCAGGGGTTGCCGGAGCGCGAACGCTTCGGCTATAAGCCGCGCGCGTCGGGCGACGATCACCCCTGGAGGAAGGCCCGGCGGCGCGAACAGGCGGGCCAAGGCCACGCCGGCGCGCATCCTCTCGAAAGCAGGAGTTTGCCATGGCTAAGGTCGTATCCCTGAAGGCCACGGCGCGCGCCCGCAGCAGCAAGGGGGCTGCACGGGCCGAGCGTCGCGAGGGCCGGGTTCCCGGTGTCGTCTACGGCGGCAAGAAGGACCCGCAGCTTGTTTCGTTTGTCTACAACGAGTTGTGGAAGCATGTCGAAACCGGCCGCTTCCTGTCTACGCTGGTCGATCTCGACATCGGCGAGGAGAAAGTTCGCACCATTCCGCGCGACATCCAGTTCGATCCCATCCGCGACCACGTCATTCACGTCGATTTCCTCCGCCTCGGCGCCGGCCAGCGCATCTCGGTGGAAGTGCCGGTGCACTTCTCCAACCATGAAGCCTCGCCGGGCCTGAAGCGCGGCGGCGTGCTCAACATCGTGCGCCACGAGATCGACCTCTACTGCCCGGCGGACGCCATCCCCGACCAGATCGAGATCGACCTCACCGGCCGCGAGATTGGCGATTCGATCCATATCAGCGCGGTCACGCTGCCCGACGGCGTGACCCCGACGATCGCCACGCGCGACATCACCATCGCCGCCATCGCCGGCGTCGGCGCCGAGGCGGAGCCGGACGCGGCAGCCGCGACGGCGGAGGCTCCGGCGGCGGCCGCCAAGGGCGGCGCGGCTCCGGCGGCGGGCGCCAAGGGTGCGGCCGCTCCGGCGGCAGGCGCCAAGGGCGGCGCAGCCGCCCCGGCCAAGGGCGGCGCGGCTCCGGCCAAGGGCCGCGCGGCTCCGGCGGGCAAGCCCGCCGGCGACAAGAAGAAATAAGCGGCGAACGTCCGCCGCGGAGGTCCGCGAACGGAGGCGGCCGCCATGCTGCTCCTCGTCGGCCTCGGCAACCCGGGCGCGAAGTACGCCGCCAACCGGCACAACATCGGCTTCATGGCGCTGGACGAGATCGTCCGGCGCCATGGTTTCGGCCCGTGGCGCAACCGCTTCCAGGCCGAGGTGGCGGAAGGAATGCTCGGCGGCGAGAAAACACTGGCGATCAAGCCGCAGACCTACATGAACGAGAGCGGCAGGGCGGTTGGCGAGGCGATGCGCTTCTTCCAGCTGGCGCCGGGGGATGTGGTGGCGCTGCACGACGAACTCGATCTGCCGGCGATGAAGCTGCGGGCGAAGACCGGCGGCGGGCACGCCGGCCACAACGGTCTGCGGTCCATCCAGGCGCACATCGGGGCCGACTTCCACCGGGTGCGGCTCGGCGTCGGTCATCCGGGCGACAAGGCGCTGGTGCACCGCTATGTGCTGGAGGATTTCGCAAAGGCCGAAACGCCCGCCGTGAAGGCGCTCGTCGACGCCGTGGCCCGCCATGGCGATCTTCTGGGCGCGCGCGACTTCGCCTCGTTCCAGAACCGCGTCCACCTCGATCTCAACCCGCCGCCGCCGAAGCAGGCGAAGCCGGCGCAATCCTCCGGAGAAGGAAAATCCTGATGGGTTTCAGATGCGGCATCGTCGGCCTGCCGAACGTCGGCAAGTCCACGCTGTTCAACGCGCTGACGCAGACGGCGGCGGCGCAGGCGGCGAACTATCCGTTCTGCACCATCGAACCGAATGTCGGCGAGGTGGGCGTGCCGGACGAGCGCCTCGATGCGCTGGCGAAGATCGCCGGGAGCAAGCAGATCATCCCCACGCGGCTGACGTTCGTGGACATCGCGGGGCTGGTGCGCGGCGCCTCGAAGGGAGAGGGGCTGGGGAACCAGTTCCTCGCCAACATTCGCGAGGTGGACGCCATCGCCCATGTGGTGCGCTGCTTCGAGGACGGCGACGTCACGCACGTCGAGGGCAGGATCGACGCCGTCGCCGACATCGAAACGATCGAAACCGAGCTGATGCTGGCCGACCTCGATTCGCTGGAGAAGCGGGTTGTCGGGCTGGAGAAGAAGGCGCGCGGCGGCGACAAGGAGGCGAAGGAGCAGCTCGATCTCGTCAACCGCGCGCTGGCGTTGCTGCGCAAGGGCGAGCCCGCCCGCCTCGTGGCGCTGAAGCCGGAGGAGGAGAAGCCGTTCGCCATGCTCGGGCTGCTCACGGCCAAGCCGGTGCTCTATGTGTGCAACGTTGAGGAAGCGTCCGCCGCCGGGGGCAACGCGTTCTCGGCCCGGGTGATGGAGCGGGCGAAGACGGAGGGCGCGAAGGCCGTGGTGGTCTCGGCGCGCATCGAGAGCGAGGTGGCGACGCTCGCCGCCGGCGACCAGCGCGATTATCTGGAGGCGCTGGGATTGACCGAACCCGGCCTCAACCGCGTCATCCGCGCGGGCTATGAACTCCTTGGGTTGATTACGTTTTTCACCGCCGGGCCGAAGGAGGCGCGGGCCTGGACGATCGCCCGCGGGGCGCGCGCACCGCAGGCGGCGGGCGTCATCCACACCGATTTCGAGAAGGGGTTCATCCGCGCCGAGACGATCGCCTATCCCGACTATGTGTCGCTGAAGGGAGAGGCGGGCGCGCGCGACGCCGGCAAGCTCAGACTGGAAGGCAAGGAGTACGTCGTCGCCGACGGCGACGTGATGCACTTCCGCTTCAACACGTGATCCGATGACGGACGGTCTTCTCCACTACGAGGACTTTCTCGTGGGCGAAGTTGCAACCTTCGGCCCGCGCACGGTGACGCGCGAGGAGATCGTCGCGTTCGCGCGCGAGTTCGATCCGCAAGGCTTCCACCTCGACGAGGCGGCGGCGCGCGGCTCGCTGCTCGGCGAACTGTGCGCCTCCGGCTGGCATGTGTGCGCGCTGATGAACCGCATCGCGATCGACGGCTACATCGGCCGGTCCGCCTCGCTGGGCTCGTTCGGCGTCAGGGAGATGCGTTGGATCAGACCCCTTCTGCCTGGCGATGAGCTGTCCGTGCGCCGCACCACGCTGGAGAAGCGCGTGTCGCAGAAGCGCCCGCACATGGGGATCGTCACCTTCCGCTGGGAGGGCATGGTGGGCGATACGCTGAAGGCCGAGATGGTGGGCTTCGGTCTGGTTCGCCGCCGGGGCGGCGCATGACCGCCGCCTTCGACCGCCCGTTGTGGTTCGACGAGGCGCAACCCGGGATGCGCGCCGATCTCGGGGCCTACACGTTCACCCGCGAGCGCATCGTCGAGTTCGCCCGCCGCTTCGATCCGCAGGATTTCCACCTCGACGATGCGGCGGCGGCGCGCGGGCCGTTCGGCCGGCTCTCGGCCTCGGGATGGCATACGGCGGCGGCTTTCATGCAGCGCTACGTTGCGCATCTCGACCGCATCCGCGCCGCGGCGATTGCGCGTGGCGAGCCGCTGCCGCCCGCCGGCCCGTCGCCTGGCTTCGAAAACATGCAGTGGCTGAAGCCGGTCTTCGCGGGCGACGCCGTCACCTACGCCATCACGCTGAGGGACAAGCGCGAACTGGCCTCGCGCCCGGACTGGGGGCTGGTGACGGCGGAGGTGGAGGGCTGGAACCAGGGCGGCGTTCCGGTGTTCCGGTTCACCGCCAAGCTGCTCATCGCCAGACGCCGCGCTGCGCGGTGAGAATACCGGCGGCCAGAGCGGCTGGCCTCATTCAGTCAGGCCGAGCGCCGCTCTATCTTGTTGTATTTGCATCATCTTTTTCCGCCAAGTGGCGGTCGCTTGGCGGGATGATGCGCCAGGCGCGCTCGGGAAACAGCGACAGCAGCCCGGCCTCGGAGGCGGCGCACACGCCCCGCTCGGTGATCAGCCCGGTGACGAGCCGCGCCGGCGTCACGTCGAAGGCGGGATTGGCGGCGGGGCTGCCGGGCGCGGTGATCTCCACGGTCTGCACCGAGCCGTCGGCTGCGCGGCCGGTCATGTGCGTCACCTCGCGGGCTGAGCGTTCCTCGATCGGGATATCCCGCACGCCGTCGGTGATGGTCCAGTCGATGGTGGACGAGGGCGCCGCCACGAAGAACGGCACGCCGGTGTCGCGGGCCGCCAGCGCCTTGAGGTAGGTGCCGATCTTGTTCGCCACGTCGCCGGTGCGGGTGAGGCGATCGGCGCCGACGATCACGATGTCCACCTTGCCGTGCTGCATGAGGTGGCCGCCGGCGTTGTCGGCGACGATGGTGTGCGGTACGCCGTGCGCGCCAAGCTCGAAGGCGGTGAGCGCCGCGCCCTGGTTGCGCGGCCGCGTCTCGTCCACCCACACATGGAGGCGCAAGCCCCCGTCGTGCGCGATGTAGATGGGAGCAAGCGCCGTGCCCCAGTCCACGGTGGCGAGCCAGCCGGCGTTGCAGTGGGTAAGCACGTTGACCGCGCCCTTCGCGCGGGCGATCTCGCGCAGCAGCCCCGCGCCGTGCCCGCCGATGGCGCGGCAGGCGGCCACGTCGTCGTCGGCGATGGCGGCGGCCCGCTCCCACGCGGCGGCGAACCGGCGCGCCGGAGCGAGCGGGCGCAGCGCCGCGGTCATCGCATCCAGCGCCCACATGAGGTTGACGGCCGTGGGGCGGGTACGCCGCAGGCGCGCGTCGGCGGCTGCGAGGTGCGCATCGGAGGGGTCGTCGCGCATCGCCAGGGCGACGCCGTAGGCGGCGGTGGCGCCGATCAGCGGCGCGCCGCGCACCTGCATGGTCTCGATGGCGTGCGCCGCCTCCTCCAGCGTGGCGAGGCGAACGGTCTCGAAGCGATGCGGCAGCAGCGTCTGGTCGATGACGCCGACGCCTTCGCCGCCGGCTTCCGGCCAGATCGTGCGCCACGCCTTGCCGGAGATCTTCATGCGGTCAGTCGCCCTCGAAGGTGACCAGCGTGTGCACCTTCACGCCCTTGGCCTTGAGTTTCGCCGCGCCGCCGAGGTCCGGCAGATCAATGACGAAGGCGGCCGCCACCACCTGCCCGCCCGACTTGCGCACGAGGTCGATGGCGGCGTTCGCGGTCCCGCCGGTGGCGATCAGATCATCGACGATCAGCACCCGGTCGCCCGCGCCGATGGCGTCAGCGTGAATCTCGATCCGGTCGACGCCGTATTCGAGCTGATAGTCCTGCCCGACGACCTTGCCCGGCAGCTTGCCCTTCTTGCGGATGGGCACGAAGCCGCGCCCCAGTTCATGCGCCACCGCGCCGCCGAGGATGAAGCCGCGCGCCTCGATGCCGGCGACGAAATCGATACCGCCGTTGAGGAACGGCCACATCAGCTCGTCCACCGCGGCGCGAAAGCCGTGCAGGTTGGACAGCAGCGTGGTGATGTCGCGGAACTGGATCCCGGGTTTGGGATAGTCGGGAATGGTGCGGATGTAACGCTTGATATCGAAACCGTTGCGAAGGTCCATGGGCCGTACCGTCGTCGTGTCAGGGCGCGCCGTAGCCGGCGGCGATCCGGTCGAACCGGGCGATCGCCTGCGCCTTCTGCGCCTCGTCGAGGAACGAGGCGCGGAAGGCGTTGCGGCCGAGCGTGGCGATTTCGCGCGGGGTGAGATCGAGCGCCGCCTGGATGGCGAGGAAGTTCTCCTGAACGTAACCGCCGAAGTAGGAGGGGTCGTCGGAGTTCACCGTCACCAGCAGTCCGGCCTGCAACATGCGCCGGAGCGGGTGGGCCTTGAGGTCCGGGCACACCTGGAGTCGCTGGTTGGAGAGCGGACAGACGGTGAGCGGGGTTTGCTCGCGGGCAAGGCGCGCGACGAGCGCCGGATCGTCGAGCGCGTGGTTGCCGTGGTCGATGCGGCGGACGCGGAGCAGGTCGAGCGCCTCGGCGACGTAGGCCGCCGGCCCTTCCTCGCCGGCGTGCGCCACGGGCAGGAAGCCTTCCGCGACCGCTTCGGCGAAAACGCGGGCGAACTTCGACGGCGGGTTGTCCCTCTCGGAGGAATCGAGGCCGACGCCGGCGATATGCTCCTTGCAGCGGCAGGCGCTTTTCAGCGTCTCGAAGGCGGCGCCTTCGGGAAGGTGACGCAGGAAACACATGATGAGTTTCGAGGTGATCCCAAGCTCGCGCCGCGCCTTGTCGAGCGCATCCGTGAGCCCTGTGAGCACCGTGTCGAACGCGATCCCCCGCTCCGTATGGCCTTGCGGGTCGAAGAAGATTTCCACGTGCGTCACGTTCTGGGCATGGACGCGGGTAAGGTAGGCCCACGCCAGGTCGAAGAAGTCGTCGCGCGTCACCAGCACCGACATGCCGCGGTAGTAGACGTCGAGGAAGTCCTGAAGGCTGCCGAAGGCATACGCCTTGCGGATCTCGTCCACTGTCGCCCAAGGCAGCGCCACGCCGTTGCGGCGCGCAAGCCGCATCATCAGCTCCGGTTCGAGCGTGCCCTCGATGTGGAGATGCAGCTCCGCCTTGGGCATCGCCGAGATCAGCCGGCGGGCGAGATCGGCTTCGGCAGCGCTCTGCGTCATCGTTCGCCGCCAAGAACGCGCCCGGCCACCGCGTCGAGCTTCGCCAGCGCGAGGGGGTCGCGCGCGTCCGGCGCGGTGATGATGGCGTGGTCGAGCGCCCGGTCGGAGCCGATGGGGCAGGGTTCGTGCTCGCGCGGGAAATCGAGGGCGACGCGTTCGACGAGGTTGCGCGCGTTCTCGCTGTTGGCGCGCATGACCTTGAGGATCGACTGGATGTCCACCGTTCCGTGGCGTTCATGCCAGCTGTCGAAGTCGGTGACCATGGCGACGGTGGCGTAGCAGATCTCGGCTTCGCGGGCGAGCTTCGCCTCCGGCATGTTGGTCATGCCGATCACGTCGCAGCCCCATGAGCGGTAGAGGCGCGATTCGGCGATGGTGGAGAACTGCGGCCCCTCCATGCACAGGTAGGTTCCACCCTCGTGGCAGGGCACGCCGATGGCCTTCGCCGCCGCCGCCAGCCGCTTCGCCAGGAGCGGCGCCACCGGCTCGCCGAGCGAAACGTGGGCGACGCAGCCGGCGCCGAAGAAGCTCTTCTCGCGGGCGAACGTGCGGTCGATGAACTGGTCCACGACGACGAACGTGCCCGGCGGCAGGTGCTCGCGGAACGAGCCGCAGGCCGAAACCGAGACGAGATCGGTGACGCCTGCCCGCTTCAGCGCGTCGATGTTGGCGCGGTAGTTGATGGCGGACGGCGACAGCCGGTGGCCGCGGCCATGCCGTGGCAGGAACACCACCGGCAGGCCCCTGATCTCGCCGAACCGGAGCTGGTCCGAAGCCTCGCCCCAGGGGCTCGCGACGTGACGCCATTCGGCGTTGTCGAGCGGCAGGTCGTAGACGCCGGAGCCGCCGATCACGCCCAGAACCGCCTTCGCCATCGCGTCTCGCGCCCTTCGCCTCGCCCCCGCAACGAAAGGGATAGGCCATGGCGGGCCGCGTTGTGAAGGGGCAATGGCCCGAAGTGAAGAGGCCCGGCGCAGCGGCCGGGCCTCGATCGGGAGCGACGTTCGGCGGGCCGTCAGTGCGGCACGCGCGCCCACAGCTTGCGGGTGACGAGATAGAGCAACAGCGCCAGCACCGCGAGGTAGGCGATCACCTGGAAGCCGATGCGCTTGCGCTCCTCCATCTTGGGCTCGCCGGCCCACGCGAGGAAGGCGGCCACATCGCGCGCCTGCTGGTCCACGGTCGCGGCGGTGCCGTCGCTGTACTCGACGCCACCGTCGGAGAGCATGTTCGGCATCCCGATCCACGGCCCGTGCTCGAAGTAGGGGTTGTAGAGCTTGCCGTCCGGGGCTTCCGCCGCCTTGTCGGCCGGCGGGTCCTGATAGCCGGTCAGCACGGCGTGAACGTACTCCGGGCCGCCGCCGCCGAAGAACAGGCGGGTGAGATAAAGCGTCGGCAGGTTGCCCTCCCAGCCGTTGCGCGCCCTGGTGATGAGCGACAGGTCCGGCGGGTATGCGCCGCCATTGGCGGCCTTGGCGGCCTCCTCGTTCGGGAAGGGCCGCGCAAACCGGTCGGAGGGCAGCGCCGGCCGCTCGAACATGTTGCCGTCGGCGTCCGGGCCGTCCTGCACCTGGTACTGGGCGGCGAGCGCCTTCACCTGCTCCTCCGGGAACTCCGGACCGCCCGGCTGGCCGAGGTTGCGGTAGGACATCAGGGTCATCGAGTGGCAGGCCGAGCAGACCTCCTTGTAGACCTGGAAGCCGCGCTGAAGCTGCGCGCGGTCAAAGGTGCCGAACGGGCCGTCGAAGGAGAAATCGACGTCCGGGGCGAACTTTTTTCCGCCGGCGGCGATCGCCGGAGCCGAAAGCAGCGCGACGGCAAGGCCGAGGGCGGCGATCAGTTTCATCGAACGCATCATGATCGAACGCCCCTCACTCGGCCGGTTGCAGCTTGACGCCGTTCTTGGCGAGTACGGCCTCCGTGATCGACGCCGGCACCGGATCGGGCTTTTCGAGCAACCCCAACAGCGGCAGAATGATCAGGAAGTAGGCGAAGTAGTAGGCCGTGGCGATCTGCCCGATGGTGATCCAGTGGCCTTCCGGCGGGTTGGCGCCGACGACGCCGAGCACGAAGCAGCAGGCCACGAACAGCCAGAAGAACTGGCGGAACAGCGGCCGGAAGCGCCCGGAGCGGACCTTTGATGTGTCGAGCCACGGCAGGAAGAACAGCACGAGGATCGAGCCGAACATGGCGATGACGCCGAGCAGCTTGTCCGGAATGGCGCGCAGGATCGCGTAGAACGGCAGGAAGTACCACTCCGGCACAATATGCGCAGGCGTCACCAACGGGTTGGCGCGCTCGTAGTTGATCGCATGGCCGAGGTAGTCGGGCGCGTAGAACACGAACAGCATGAAGATGATCAGGAACATCACGATCGCGAAGGCGTCCTTGATCGTGTAGTAGGGATGGAACGGGACCGTGTCCTGGCTCGACTTCACGTCAACGCCGACGGGGTTGTTGTTGCCCGGCACGTGCAGCGCCCAGATGTGCAGGCCGACCAGCGCGGCGAGCACGAAGGGCAACAGATAGTGCAAAGAGAAGAACCGGTTGAGCGTGGGATTATCCACCGAGAAGCCGCCCCACAGCCAGGTGACGATCGAGTCCCCGAAGAACGGCACCGCCGAGAACAGGTTGGTGATCACCTTGGCGCCCCAGAAGCTCATCTGGCCCCACGGCAACACGTAGCCGAGAAAGGCGGTCGCCATCATCACCAGCAGGATAAGCACGCCGATCATCCACAGCACTTCGCGCGGCGCCTTGTAGGAGCCGAAGTACATGCCGCGAAAGATATGGATATAGACGGCGATGAAGAACATCGACGCGCCAACCGCGTGCATGCGCTGGATGATATGGCCGTAGTTCACGTCGCGGCGGATGTGCTCAACCGAGTTGAACGCCATGTCGA
>DAIODI010000039.1:0-16683 GCA_036746875.1 Aestuariivirgaceae bacterium
TTCTTCCGGGCGGTGCCGGCGGTGCGCGACAAGCTCACAACGCTGGAGCGGGTGGGCCTGGGGTACATCCACGTCGGCCAGCAGGCGACGCCGCTGTCGGGCGGCGAGGCGCAGCGCGTGAAGCTCGCCAAGGAGCTGTCGAAGCGCGCCACCGGCCGCGCGCTCTACCTGCTCGACGAGCCGACGACGGGGCTCCACTTCCACGACGTCGCCAAGCTGCTCGAGGTGCTGCACGAACTGGTGGACCAGGGCAACACGGTGGTCGTCATCGAGCACAACCTGGAGGTGATCAAGACCGCCGACTGGATCATCGACCTGGGGCCGGAAGGCGGCGACGGCGGCGGCGAGATCGTCGCGGAAGGCACGCCCGAGGACGTCGTGCGGGTGAAGCGCAGCCATACCGCCACCTTCCTCAGGGAGGTGTTGCGCAAGCGCCGCAGCGCCACCCAGGCGGCGGAGTAGAAGGCCTCGCGCAGCGCATCATCAAATCAAACCAACCAACTGTTTTCAATGAGAGTAAACCGATCACAGCCCGTGTTGCCGCCGATCCGGCGGCGTGGTTCGACCCACTTGCAAACGGCCTCGTCCCTGCGCACATTGAGCGCGGAGTGCAGAACATGAACACCGTAAACCGCAGGGCGAAGTTCGGCATCGGGCAGGTGGTGAAACACCGCGTGTTCCCGTTCCGCGGCGTTATCTTCGACATCGATCCCACCTTCAGCAACACCGAGGAGTGGTACCAGTCGATCCCCGAAGAAGTGCGCCCGCACAAGGACCAGCCGTTTTATCACCTCCTCGCCGAGAACGAGGAAACCGAATACGTGGCCTATGTTTCCGAGCAGAACCTGCTCGTGGACGACAGTGGCGAGCCGGTGCGCCATCCCCAGGTCGGGCAGTATTTCCAGCGCTTCGACCGCGAGCGCGGCGCCTATCAGAAGCGCAAGCAGATGCATCATTGAGGAACGGCGAGCAGGCCGCCGCCTCTTCCCCGTTTCACCACGCGAATCGCGCTACCATTGCCGGATGAGCCTCGTCCGCATCCTCACTGCCCTGCTCGTCCTTGTCCTCGCCGTACCGGCGGCGCCTGCCGCGCCCGCGCACGGCGTCGCCATGCATGGCGAGCCTGCCCTGCCCGCCGGTTTCGCCCACCTGCCCTACGTCAACCCGGACGCCCCGAAGGGCGGCCTGTACCGGGAAGCCGTCACCGGCACGTTCGACAGCCTCAACCCGTTCATCGTGCGCGGGCAGCCGGCGGCCGGCAGCCGCACCTACGTCTTCGAGAGCCTGATGGCGCGCAACAAGGCGGAGGCGTTCTCGCTCTACGGGCTCCTCGCGGAGTCGATCGACGTGTCCGGCGACCGCACCGCCGTCACCTTCCGGCTGCGGCCCGAGGCGGCGTTCTCCGACGGCCGGCCGGTGACGTCGGCCGACGTGAGGTTCTCGCTGGAAACCCTGCGCGACAAGGGCCGCCCCAACTTCCGCAGCTACTATTCGCGCGTCAGCGCCGTCGAGACGCCGGACGAGCGCACGATCACGTTCCGCCTGCCGGCCGGCGACCGGGAGCTGGTGATGCTGCTCGGTCTCATGCCCGTTCTGCCCGAACATGCCTTCGCGGGGCGCAACTTCGAGGCCACCACGCTGGAGCCGCTGATCGGCAGCGGGCCCTATACGGTGGCCGAGGTGAAGCCCGGCGAGAGCATCGTCTACCGCCGAAACCCCGGGTATTGGGGCAAGCATTTGCCGGTGAACCGGGGCCTGTGGAACTTCGACACCATCCGTTTCGACTATTTCCGCGACACCACAACCGCTTTCGAGGCGCTGGCGAAGGGCCTCGTGGACGTGCGCTCCGAACCGGATGCGGTGCGCTGGGCCACCGCCTACGACCTCCCCGCCGTCAGGGACGGGACGCTGAAGATGGAGGAGGTGCGGCTCGGCGTGCCCCGCCCGGCGTCGGGCCTCGTGGTGAACACCCGCCGCGCGCCCCTCGACGATATCGGTGTGCGCCGGGCGCTCATCCTCGCCTTCGATTTCGAGTGGGCCAACGCCAATCTGTTCTACGGCCTGATGGTGCGCACCCAGGGCTACTTCGACGGCTCGGCGCTGTCGGCGGTGGGCGTGCCGGCGGACGAACGCGAACGGGCGCTGATGCGCAAGGTGGGCGCGACCCTTCCCGAGGAGGTGCTGGAGGGCCGCTGGCAGGCCCCGAAGAGCGACGGCTCGGGCCGCGACCGGAGAAACCTCCAGGCGGCGGTGGGGCTGCTCAAGGAGGCCGGCTACGCGATCCGCGACGGCGTGATGGCCAACACGCAGACCGGCGCGCCGCTGACGCTCGAACTGCTGGTGCAGTCGCGCGAGCAGGAGCGGATCGCGCTGCACTTCCAGCGCTCGCTGAAGGCCATCGGCGTGGCGCTCGCCATCCGCCAGGTCGACTCGGCGCAGTTCCAGGAGCGGCTGACCGCCTACGACTTCGATCTGGTGCCCATGACGTGGTTCAACTCCCTGTCGCCCGGCAACGAGCAGGCGTTCTACTGGGGCAGCGCGGGCCGCGACAGACAGGGTACGCGCAACTACATGGGCGCGAACGATCCGGCCATCGACCGCATCATCGAGGAGCTGGTCAGGGCCGAAAGCCTTGAGGACTTCACCGCCGCCGTGCGCCTGCTCGACCGGCTGCTGATCGCCGGCGCCTATCTCGTTCCGCTGTACAACCCGCCGGGCCTCTGGATCGCCCGCTGGGCCAACCGGGTGGACCGCCCCGCCACGCCGTCGCTCTACGGCTACGACCCCGACGCCATGTGGGCGGTTCAGCCATGAGCGCGCCGGCCGCTGTCGGCATGGATCCGGCGCGGGTCGCCGCAGAAGGTCCGGCCGCCGGGGAGGCCTGAGTGCGCCCCGCCGACCTCAACGCCTGGTTCGCCTCGCCGCGGTCGCTGAAGGGCGTGGGGCCGGCCGTCGAGCAGGCGATGCAACGCCTGTTCGGCCGCGACGGCGTCCGCCTCGCCGACCTCGCCTTTCACCTGCCGTCGGGTGTGATCGACCGGCGCCTGCGCCCGCCCATCGCCGCGCTGCCGCGCGAGGGCATCGTCACCGTGGAGGTGACGGTGGGCCGCCACCGGCCGCCGCCGCGCCGGGCGAGCCGCATTCCCTACCGCGTCGAGGTGTTCGACGACACCGGCGCGCTCGCCCTCATCTGGTTTCATGCCGATGCGCCGTATCTGCAACGGCTGCTGCCCGAGGGCGAGTCCCGGTTCGTCTCGGGCCGCATCGAATGGTTCGGCGGCGTCGCCCAGATCGTACACCCGCACCACGTGGTGACGGCGGAGGACTTCGCCAGATTGCCGCTGGTCGAGCCGGTCTATCCGCTCACCGCCGGGCTGTCCGGCAAGGGACTGGCGAGGGCGATCCGCGCCGCGCTGGATCGTCTCGCCGCCGCGCCGCTGCCGGAGTGGCAGGATGGCGAGGCGATGGCCGCACGCCGGTTTCCGCCGCTCATCGCCGCGCTTGCGTCGCTGCATCAGCCCGCCGATCCCGCCGCGCTGGCCCCGGACACTCCGGCCCGGCTCCGGCTCGCCTGCGACGAACTGCTGGCGAACCAGCTGGCGCTGGCGCTGCTGCGGCGACGGCTGCGCGAGACCGGCGGCCGCGCCATCGCCGGCGACGGCCGCATGCGGCGGGCCATTCTCGATGCGCTCCCCTGGGCCCTCACCGGGTCGCAGGCGCAGGCGCTGGCGGAGATCGAGGCCGACCTCGCCCGCCCGCAACGAATGATCCGCCTGCTCCAGGGCGATGTGGGCGCGGGCAAGACCATCGTGGCGCTGCTGGCGCTGGCGCAATGCGTGGAGGCCGGCGCGCAGGGCGCGCTGATGGCGCCGACCGACATCCTCGCCCGCCAGCACCTGCGGACCATTGCGCCGCTGGCGGACCGCGCCGGCATCCGCGTCGATCTCGTCACCGGCCGCGAGAAGGGCGCGCAGCGCGAGGAGGTGTTGGCGCGCCTGGCGTCCGGCGAAACCCAGATCGCCATCGGCACCCACGCGATGTTCCAGGAGGGCGTGGCGTTCCGCGATCTGGCGCTGGCGGTGATCGACGAGCAGCACCGCTTCGGCGTCCACCAGCGCCTCGCCTTGCAGGCGAAGGCCGGCGAAGGCGCAAATCTTCTGGTGATGACGGCGACGCCGATCCCGCGCACGCTGTCGCTCACCCTTTACGGCGACCTCGACGTGTCGCGCCTCACCGAGAAACCGGCGGGGCGAAAACCCGTGGACACCCGAACCGTTCCGGCCGAGCGTACGGCTGAGGTGATCGACGGCCTCGCCCGCGCCATCGCGCAAGGCCAGCGCGCCTACTGGGTGTGCCCGCTGGTGCAGGAGAGCGAGGCGGTGGACAAGGCGGCCGCCGAGCAGCGCCACGCGGCGCTGCGGCAGCGCTTCGGCGACGCCGTGGGCCTCGTCCACGGCCGCATGAAGGGGCCGGAGAAGGACGCGGTGATGGCGGCGTTCAAGGACGGAGCGCTGAGGATCCTCGTCTCGACCACGGTGATCGAGGTCGGCGTGGACGTGCCGGAGGCGACGATCATGATCGTCGAGAACGCCGAGCGCTTCGGCCTCGCCCAGTTGCACCAGCTGCGCGGGCGGGTGGGCCGCGGCGGCGAGCGATCCTCGTGCGTGCTGATCTACGAGGGGCCGCTGGGCGAAACCGCGAAGGCGCGCCTCGCCATCATGCGCGAGACCGAGGACGGCTTCCTCATCGCCGAGGAGGACCTGCGCCTGCGCGGCTCCGGCGAGGTGCTGGGCGTGCGGCAATCGGGCGTGCCGGCGTTCCGGCTGGCCGACCTCGCGGCGCACGGCGACCTGCTCGCGGCGGCGCGTGAGGACGTGGCCGCGACGCTGGCGCGCGACCCGGCCCTGTCAACGCCGCGCGGTCAGGCGCTGCGGCTGCTGCTGCACCTCTTCGAGCGCGCCGAGGCCGTGCGCCTCATCGAGGCGGGATGAGGCGCTCGAGTGGCGCTCGGCCTGACTGAATCAGACCGGCCGATCTATCTGCTTGTATTCGCGTCATCTTTTTCCGCCAAGTGGTATCCGCTTGGCGGGATGATGCGCTAGTCTCGTGTGATTCCCCCGGTTCGCGATCATGCTGCTGCGCCGCCTCTATCTTCTGCTCGGCTATGCGATGCTGCTCATGGCCGCGGCCGGCGCCGCGCTGCCGGTGTTGCCGACGACGCCGTTCCTGATCATCGCCGCGTGGGCGCTGGCGAAATCATCCCCGGCGCTCGCCGAGAAGCTGCGCAATCATCCGCGGTACGGCCCGGCCATCCGCGACTGGCAGGACCAGCGCGCCATTCCGTGGCGCGCCAAACTTTTGGCGGTGGCCATGATGACGGGGTCGGCGCTGGTTCTGGTCTACCTCACCGACGTCGACCGGCGGATCGTCGGCGGGGTGATCGCCATTCTCGTCGTCGTGGCGGTCTACATCCTGACGCGCCGGTCGCCGCGGCGATGAGGCGCGGCCGTTCAGGCCGTACGCGGGGCGCCGTCCTTCACCTCCGGCCGGGTGGCCGGGGCCACCGGATCAGCCGCCAAACCTAGCAGGGCCGCAAGCCTTGAGCCGACGAAGGAGGCGTAGACGCGGTCGTAGTGGGCGCGCGACACGGCCTCGGTCCGGCGCAGATCGTCGAGGCGGCTGTCGATCTTCGCCAGCTCCTCTTCGGACGCGGCTTCGAGCCGCTGTGTGTCGAGTTGCTCCATCTCGGCCGCCGCCGCCTTCAGGCGACCCGAAACAACCACCAGGTCGTTCCAGGCGAAGAACACCCAGACCACCACCACCGAGACGGCGAGAAATGCAAAAAACTCCATGACGGACTCCCTGGGACGGCGCGCGGCCCGACTGCATGAGGCCGGCCGGTTTATCTCTCTGGTTTCGCATCGCCTGTTCCGTCGGGCGGGGTCCGCTCGGCGGGATGATGCTATGGACCGCAGACCACGACGCCGGCTTGCCGTGCGGCGTGATCACCACCTCAGGTTACACCATCTCTGCGGCCTGCCAAGTCACGCCGCCGTCAAAGCCTAAGCGAAGGTTGACACGACCGCGCGGGCTCCAATCGATCTCGCGGCGGCATGCCCCCGCTGCCCCCGCTGCGCGCAAGCCCGGACTGGGAACCGGAGCCGCCGTGGTTTATGAAGGACAGGCAATCGAGGATCTTCCGATGTCCGCTCCCGTCTCCGCCGCGCGGTCGAACGCCTTCATCTACGCCACGCCGGTGGTGATCGTCGCCGGCTGCCTCATCGCCACCATCGCATTCGGCGTGCGCGCCACCATGGGCGTCTTCACCGCGCCCTACACCGAGGCGCACGGCTGGGGCCGCGAAACCTACGGCCTGGCGATGGCGATCCAGAATCTCATCTGGGGTCTCGGCCAGCCGTTCGTCGGCATGGTGGCCGACAAATTCGGGACCCGCCGCGTCGTGATGGCGGGCGCATTCGTTTACGCGGCCGGCGTGGTGCTGATGGCCGGCGCGGCGCCGCCCATGATGCTGCACCTCGGCGGCGGCGTGCTGATGGGGCTGGGCATCGCCATGACCAGCTTCTCGCTGATCATGGCGGCGTTCGGCCGCGTCGTAGCGCCGGAGAGGCGCTCGTGGGCGTTCGGCCTCGCCACGGCGGCAAGCTCGCTCGGCCAGTTCATTTTCGCCCCGCTCGGCCAGGCGTTCATCGCCGGCTACGGCTGGCATACCGCCCTGCTCCTCCTCGCCTCCACGCTGGCGCTGATCCTCGTGCTGGCGATCCCGCTCGGCGCCCCTGGCGGCAAGGCCGGGGCCCGGCCGGGCATGGCCGACCTGCCGCTGCCCACGGCGTTGCGCAGGGCGTTCGCGCACGGCAGTTACCTGCTGCTGGTGGCGGGCTTCTTCGTCTGCGGTTTCCAGATCGCGTTCGTCACTGTCCACCTGCCCGCCGACCTCATCGGGCGCGGCGTTTCGCCCTCGCTTGCCGCGTGGGCCATCGGCGTCGTCGGGCTGTTCAACGTGATCGGCTCTTATGCGGCGGGCGTTTACGGCGGAACCGGCTCGCGCCGGCTCGGCCTGGCGTTCATCTACTTCGCCCGCTCGGCGGTGATCGTGGCGTTTCTGCTCCTCCCTGTCTCCGCGGCCTCGACGATCCTGTTCACCGCCGCCATGGGTCTCCTGTGGCTTTCCACCGTGCCGCTGACGATGGGTCTCGTCACGCTGATGTTCGGCACCCAGTACATGGCGACGCTCTACGGCTTCGTTTTCCTCAGCCACCAGATCGGCTCGTTCATCGGCGTCTGGCTCGGCGGGTACGCCTACGACCATTACGGCAGCTACGATCTCGTCTGGTGGCTGGCGGTGGCGCTGGGCGTCTTCGCCGGGATCGTCCACCTGCCGATCCGCGCGCGCATGGCCCAGGGCTTCGCCGCGAAGCCCGCCGCCGCTTGACCGGCGACGCCGCCACCACGCGCGGCTGGTCAGGGCACCGGCTGGCGCTGGCGATCGCGGCGGGCGTTCTCGTCGTGTGGGCCATCGGCATGGCGGTTGCGATGCGCGCCGCCGCGCTGCCGGCGGAGGCCACGGGCGCGATGATCGCGGTGTTCCCGCCCGCCATGGACGAAAACGCCGCGCTCGCCGCCATCGTCAACGCCGGCGGCGCGCCGCTGCGCCGGACCTGGATCGCGTCGGTGTGGGTGGTGCAGGGCGAAGCGGCGGGCTACGCCGGGCGGCTCGCCGCCGGCGGCGCGCTCGCCACGTACCGCCAGTTTCCGCTGTCGCCGGAGATCGCCGGATGCTTCGCCTACGCCGACGCGAAGGTGGCGGACCTGTTCATGATCCGCCCCTGACCGCCGACGCGGGCGGCGCCGATGTTCAGGCCCCGGCGGCGGTGACGAAGCAGCTCGTGCCGGCGCGCTTCAGCCGCTGGCACAGCGCCGCCGCGTCCTGCTGGTCGGGAAGCGCGTTGATCCGCACGCGGTAGAACACGCCCCTGGCGCCGAGATCGGCGCGCACCACCACCGCCTCGCTGTCGCCGAGGAGCTTGCCGTGGCGCGCCTGGAGCTTCCTCCAGGCGGTCCACGCCGCCTGCTCGTTGCGCTGCGACGACACCTGCACGGCCCACCCGGACGGTTCGCCCTGCCGTGGCGAGGCCGCCGCCGGCTCCGTTGATGGGGGCTCCGTTGATGGGGGCTCCGCGGCGGCGGTGGCGTCGGTGCTTACGGCCTCGCCGGTTGCGGCGGAGTCGAGCGCCGCCACCTGCACTTGCGGCTGCGGCTGCGGTTTGGCGGCCTGCGCCGGAGCGGGCGGAATCTCGGGCACCGGCGGCGCGTGCGTCACCGTTTGCGGGATCGGCACGGCGCCGACGAAAAGGCTGGCCGGCGGCGCGACGGCTTGCGGCATGTCGAGTTTGGTCACGGTCTGGTCCGGGCCGCCGATCGCGCCCGTCACCACCGGATCGCGTCCCGACGTCACGGAGGTGAACGCGGGTTCGGTCGCGGCGACCTTCGGGAGCGGCGCGGCGGCGGTGCTGACGCCGGCGGCGGCGAGCTTCGCCAGCCGCTCGCGCGCCGGGGTGAAATCCGGCTTCAGCGCCAGGGCTTCCTCAAGCGCCTTGCGCGTCTCCGCCGGGCGGCCCAGCGCCTCGTAGGTCAGCGCCTCGCCGTAGACCGGCACATGCGGCTGCGGATGGTTGAGCCGGCGCGCCTTGGCGTAGTCCGACAACGCGAACAGATACTGCCCGCTTTCGCGCAGCGCATTGGCGCGGGCGTGGAAGGCCTGCGGCAGGTTCGGATCGAGATAGAGCGCGCTGGTGAAATCCTCGATCGCCTGCGGCCGCTTCTGCATGGCCTGGTAGGCGAGGCCGCGATTGTAGAGCGCGACCGCCCGCAGATGCGGCGACAGGGCGTCCACGCGCAGGGCGGCGGAGTAGTCGTTGATCGCCTGGGGCATCTGCTTAAGCCCCTGACGCGCGAGCGCCCGGTTGAGCAGCGCCATGGCGAGATCGGCAGGGTCGAGCTCGCGGGAGTCGATGGCCTGCGAGTACTGGATGATCGCCTCTTCCGGGTGGCCGCCGGCGAGAGCCTTGTAACCCTTGACGGCCGCATCCGCAGCGGCGGTGGATTGGGCGGCTGACGCACCGGACACAGCCGCACCTGCGGCAAGCAACGCGGCACAGACAGACGCAAGACACACGAACCTGATGCTCATGGCACCCAAGCTTAAGGCCTTAGGGTTAAGGCTTGGCTAATCCGCCTGCCCGGCCCCGGGCGGGCGGGAACCGTCGCCCTACTCCACCGTCACCGACTTGGCGAGGTTCCTCGGCTGGTCCACGTCGGTGCCGCGGAACACCGCCGCGTGATAGGCGAGAAGCTGCACCGGCACGGCGTACAGCATGGGGCTGACGAACGGGTCGGCCTCCGGCACGGCGATGGTGCGGAACGCGCCAACGCCGCCGGTGCGCCGCCCCTCTTCGTCGGTGATCAGCACGATGCGCCCGCCGCGCGCCGCCACCTCCTCCATGTTGGAGATGGTCTTGTCGAACAGATGATCGCGAGGCGCAATGACCACCACCGGCACGTCCTCGTCGATCAGCGCGATCGGTCCGTGCTTGAGCTCGCCGGCCGGATATCCTTCGGCGTGAATATAGGAGATTTCCTTCAGCTTCAGCGCGCCCTCGAGCGCGATCGGGAAATTGACGCCACGCCCGAGGTAGAGCACGTCGCGGGCGGTGGCGATGTCGCGGGCGATCCTGGCGATCTCGCCCTCCGCCGCCAGCACCTGGTTCATCTGGCGGGGCAGCGCGATCAGGGCCTCGACGAGGCGGATCTCCGTCGCCCGGTCCACGGCGCCGCGCGCCTTGCCCGCCGCGATGGCGAGCGCCGCCAGCACGGCAAGCTGGCAGGTGAACGCCTTGGTGGAGGCGACGCCGATCTCCGGCCCGGCGTAGGTGCGGAAGATTACGCCCGCCTCGCGCGCGATGGTCGACTCCGGCACGTTCACCACGGCGGCGACGTGGTTGCCCTGCGCCTTCGCGTAGCGCAGCGCCGCCAGCGTGTCGGCGGTTTCGCCGGACTGGGAGATGACGAGCGTCAGCCCGCCCTTCGGCATCGGGGCCTCGCGGTAGCGGAACTCCGAAGCGATGTCGGCCTCGACCGGCAGCCGCGCCACCTGCTCGAACCAGTACTTCGCCACGAGCCCGGCGTAGAACGCGGTGCCGCACGCGGTGATCGTCAGCCGGTCCACGCCGGCGAAGTCGAACGGCAGCTTCGGCGGCGCGACGGATCGCTCGGCGAAGTTGACGAACTCGGCGAGCGTGTGCCCGATCACCTCCGGCTGTTCGGCGATCTCCTTGGCCATGAAGTGCCGGTGGTTGCCCTTGTCGATGAGCATGGCCGAGGCCTGGGTGTGCGTCACCGGACGCGCCACGGGCCGGTCGTGCTCGTCGAAGATCTCCACCGAGCCGCGCGACAGCGCCACCCAGTCGCCATCCTCCAGATAGGTGACGCGATTGGTGAACGGGGCGAGCGCGATGGCGTCGGAGCCCAGGTACATGCGGCCGTGGCCGTGGCCCACCGCCAGCGGCGAGCCACGCCGGGCGCCGATCATCAGGTCGTCCTCGCCCGCAAACAGGATGGCGAAGGCGAACGCCCCCCTGAGCCGCGGCAGCACGCGGCGCACCGCCTCGCGCGGGGCGGCGCCCCGCTCCAGCTCGCGCTCGATCAGGTGCGCCACCACCTCGGTGTCGGTCTGCGTCTCGAAACGCGCGCCGCCGGCGACAAGTTCGTCCTTCAGTTCGCGGAAGTTCTCGATGATGCCGTTGTGGACCACCGCCACCTTGCCCGCCACATGCGGGTGGGCGTTGGTCTCGGTCGGCGCGCCGTGCGTCGCCCAGCGGGTGTGGCCGATGCCGGACGCGCCGGAAAGCGGCTGCGCGGCGAGGCGCTCGGCGAGCTTCGCGAGCTTGCCCGGCGCCCGCACGCGCGCGAAGCCGGCCCCCGCGAGCACCGCCACGCCAGCGGAATCATAGCCGCGGTATTCGAGCCGGCGCAGCGCCTCGACGATGCCGGGGGCGACATCCCCGCTGCCCAGAATGCCGACGATACCGCACATGGCCTGTTACTCCTCGCCGGACGCGCCGGACTTGCCCGGATCCATCGCGCCCGATTGCGGCGGCCGTGCGGCCTTGCGGGCGCGCAGCGCGTCGAGATACCGCCGCACGAAGTTCGGCCGTGCGGCGATCGCGCCGCGCTCGATGTAGAGCGCATCCGCCGGGACGTCGCGGGTCACCACGCTGCCGGCCGCCACATAGGCCCCCTCGCCCACCCTGACCGGCGCGACCAGCGAGGCGTTGGTGCCGACGAACGCGCCCGCGCCGATCTCGGTGCGGCTCTTCTCCACGCCGTTGAAATTGCAGGTGACGGCGCCGGCGCCGATATTGGCCGCCGCGCCCACCGTCGCGTCGCCGACGTAGGCGAGATGGTTCACCTTCGCGCCCCTGTCGATGCGCGCCTGCTTGATCTCGACGAAGTTGCCGATATGCACATCCGGCCCGAGCGCCGCGCCGGGCCTGAGGCGGGCGTAGGGCCCGACGATCGCGCCTTCGCCGACCTGCGCGTTCTCGATGTGGCAGAAGCTGCGGATGTGCGCGCCCTCCGCGATCGTCACGCCCGGCCCGATCACCACGTTGGGCTCGATGACCACGTCGCGGCCGATGCGCGTGTCGAACGAGAGGAACACGGTTTCGGGCGCGGTCAGCGTCGCCCCGTTCGCCATGGCGGCGCGGCGCAGGCGGCGCTGGAAGATCGCCTCCACCTCCGCAAGCTGGGCGCGGTCGTTGACGCCCAGCACCTCCTCGGCGTCGCATACGCGGTGCGCCACGCCCAGGCCTTCGCCGGCGGTGAGGCCCACGAGATCGGTCAGGTAGTATTCGCCCTTGGCGTTGGCGGCGCCGATCTTCGGCAGCGTCCGCCACAGGTGGCCGTTGTCGCAGGCGATGACGCCGGAGTTGACGAGGGTCAGCGCGCGTTCCGCCGGCGAAGCGTCGGCTTCCTCGCGGATCGCCGTCAGCCCGCCGCCGGCGGCGAGAATGAAGCGGCCGTAGCCGCGGGGGTCGGCGGCGTGGAAGCCGAGCGCCGCCAGCGGCGTGCGCGCCGAGACGGCGGCGGCAAGCCCGGCCAGCGTCCCGGGCAGGACCAGCGGCACGTCGCCGTAAAGGACCAGAGTGGTTCCCTCGAAGCCTTCGAGGGCAGCGCGCGCGGCCAGCACCGCATGGGCGGTGCCAAGCCGCTCCGTCTGGTGGGCGATGGCGGCCCCGGCGAAGCCGGCGCGGGCCTCAACCTCCACCGAGGGCGCATCCGGCGCGGTGACCACGCACACCCGCGCCGGACCGAGCGGACGCGCGGCGGCGAGCGCATGGCCCAAAAGCGTGCGCCCGGCGGCCTTGTGCATCACCTTCGGCGCCGCCGAATTCATCCTCGTGCCACGCCCTGCGGCGAGGTCGACGACGTCATGCGGGGGCATGGGAGGGGCGTTGATGGGCGAAACTCTCCGGTCGCGGTGGCAGCCGAGAGAGCGTTACAGCATCATCCCGCCAGGTGGATATCACTTGACGTAGAAAAAGATGACGCCAAACCGGCACGATCGAGCGGCCGGATGCGGTCGGGCCGAATCGCGCCTAAAGTAGATTGCACGTCTGATTCGCGACCAGGTTGCAAGGCTGGCGAATTCAGATGTGCCTTGCGGTGGGGGTATCTGGTGTTCGGGGTAACTGGCTTTGGGCCCCGTGAGGTTCGGGTGGAACGCAACGCCGCCATCATAGCGGAGGTCGCGGGAGTGAGCCGTACAGCGACGAACGGCGTCTGGCGCGCGCTGGGCTTCGGCGGGCGGAACGAGGCGCGCCAGAACGAGGCGGGCCAGAACGAGGCGCGCCAGAACGAGGCGGGCCAGAACGAGGCGCGCCGGGGGCCATTGCGCCCACCGCGCGACCGCTCCGCCGACCGCAGCCTTCCCCGGCACGAGCGACGTCCCGACGAGCGGCCGCAGCCTCCGGCGAGCCTGATGCGCGATCTCGCCCGCCGTCAGCGCGCCCGCGCGCCGATGGACTTCGCCGCCGGGGTGGCGTCCGGCGTCTTGGTCCTGCTGGCGCTGGCGGGCGTGGCGTTGGTGCTGTTTCCGTACGCCTTGCCGCGCCCGGCGGAGACGGCGGAGCAAACCGGGGCCGCAGCCTCACCGTCCGCCGTCGCGCCCTCGCTGCAGCCTGAGCCGGCGCCGCCGCCGCGCTCGGCGCCGGGCCGGGGCGACGCCATGTCGGTGACGGCGAACCTGGAGCCGCCGGCGGCCGGCGGCGGTGCGCCCGCCATGAAGGCCACCCCGCCCGCCACTCCGGCGGCGAAGCCCGTCGCCGCGCCTCCGCAGCGGAGCGTGGAGGACCCGACGCCGGTGGAGCAGGTTTCGCTGGCCGGGGCGCACGCCATCTACCTGTCGAGCTTCCCCGAACGGGAGCTTGCCGAAAGCGGCTGGCAGATTCTGGAGCGGCGCTACGCCAAGGGGCTCACCGGACTGAAGCCCGAGATCGTCGAGGGCAAGGATGCGGGCGGCAAGCGCGTGTGGCGGCTGTTCGCCGGACCGCTGCGGTCTCAGGCGGACGCGGCGCAGCGCTGCCGGGCGCTGTCGTTCGGCAGCGTCAACTGCAAGCCGGCCGATTTCACCCGCGGCGGGTCCGGCGCGACCGGCGCGTGGGAAGGCTGAGCGCGGCGCGCAACTGCGCGGCGCGGCGATTGGGCGCTATTGACCGGGCGCGCCGGCGTCCCCTAAACCGGTATGGGTTGGCGGCCCGGACCCGTCGGCATGCGCGATCTCTTTCAGTGTGAGCCTGTAGCTCAGCCGGTAGAGCAACTGACTTTTAATCAGTAGGTCCTGGGTTCGAATCCCAGCGGGCTCACCATCGCCGCCGCACGCGCATACGCAAACGCACTGCCGGGGTCCCTACCCCGTCACCGCCTCGCGCACGAGGGCGGCGCGGTTGGCCATGAACTCGTCCACCGCCCCCATGAGCTGTCGCGTGTCCGCCGCCGTGGTGGCGAGCGAGAGGTTCCCCATCACCCGGCGCGAGATATAGATGCCGGCCTCGAACAGATCGAGGTGGAACAGCTTCTTCAAGGCGGCGATCTTCGCCTCCCGTCCGCGCTCGCCGGCGTCGAGATCGGCGATGTTGCGGATCGGCCCGTCGTGGAAGTGGACGCCGAAGATCGAGCCCACCCCGGTCGCCTGAACCGGCAGGCCGTAGCGGGCGGCGAGCGCGGTGACGCCGTCGCGCACCCCGTCCCCCAGCCCGTTCATGGCGTTGAGCGCCTCATCCGTCAGCACCTCCTCCATCACCCGCACGCCCGCCGTCATCGCCAGCACGTTGTTGTTGAAGGTGCCGCCGTGCGGGAAGTGGCGCGGCCGCGCGGGATCGAACCGCTCCATGATGTCGGCGCGGCCGCCGAACGCGCCGAAGGTGAGGCCGCCGCCGAGATACTTCCCAAGCGTCACGAGATCCGGGCGGACGCCGTGCAGCGCCTGAAGCCCGCCGGGATGGACGCGGGAGGTCATCACCTCGTCGAACACCAGGCAGACGCCGTGCCGCGCCGTCTCCTCGCGCAGGGCGTGGAGGAACGCCGCCGTGCCGGGCAGCGCCCCGGCCCCGCCCTGCATGGGCTCCACGATCACCGCCGCCAGCGTCGCGGCATGGGCGGCGATGTCACGGCGCATGGCGTCCACATCGTTGAAGGTGGAGAACACGGTGGGGATCGGCATGTTGAGCGGCGAGGCGCCGTGGCTGAAGTAGTAGAGACTGCCGTGGTAGGCGCCGTCGAACACCATCACCGCCTCGCGCCCCGTGGCGGCGCGCGCCGAGGCGAGCGCCAAAAGGTTCGCCTCCGTGCCGGAGTTGCAGAACCGCAAAAGTTCGAGCGCCGGAAACCGCCGCCGCAGCGCCGCCGAGAGCCGGATCTCGCCTTCCGTCGGCGCGCCGAGGTTGACGCCGGAGGCGAGCGCCTCGCCCACCGCCGCGCGCACGACCGGGTGCGAGTGGCCGAACAGTCCGGCGGTGTACTCGTTGATGAAGTCGAGGTAGCGGTGGCCGTCCACGTCGGTCAGCGCGCCGCCCTCGCCGCCCGCCATGTAGAGCGGGAACGGCGAGAAGTAGACGGTGGTGCGGGTGTTGCCGCCGGGAAGGTTCGCCTGCGCCGCGTCGTGGAGCGCGCGGCTCTTCGGGTTGGCGGCGGCATAGCGCGCCTCCGCTTCGGCCACGGCGGCGGCGAGCGACTGGTTGGCGCCGCGCGCCGGTGACTGGATGTTCATGCGCTCCTCCTTCAGGCCCCGGCCTGTGTCATCACCCCGTCCGCATCCGCTCCGAGCGCCGGCGCAGGATCTCCACCGTCACCAGCAGCACGATCGAGAACAGCACCTGCGCCGTCGCGGCGGCGGTGATCGTCGGCGAGATCATCTCGCGGATGCCGGAGAACATCTGCTTCGGAAGCGTCCGCTGCTCGGCCGACGAGAGAAACAGCGCCACCACCACCTCGTCGAAGGAGGTGACGAACGCGAACAGCGCGCCGGTGACGACGCCCGGCAGGATCAGCGGCAGCACGACGCGACGGAACGTGGTGAACGGCGAGGCGCCGAGGCTCTGCGCCATGCGCTGCAGGCTCCAGTCGAAGTTGGTGAGCGTCGCCAGCACGGTGATGATGACGAACGGCACGGCGAGAGCAGTGTGCGCCAGAACCAGCCCGGTGAAGGTGCCGATCAGCCCGAACATGCCGAACGACATGAAGACGGCGACGGCCGTGATGATCACGGGCACGATCATCGGCAGGAGGCAGATGGAGAGAATGAGCGTGCGGAACGGCAGATTGGCGCGCGACAGGCCGAGCGCCGCCATGGCGCCGAGAACGGTCGAGACGATGGTGACGACCGCCGCGAGCTTGAAGCTCAGCGCCAGCGCCCCGGTCCAGCGCGGGTTGCCGAAGAAGTCGGCGTACCATTGCAGCGACAGCCCCGGCATCGGATAACTGAAGTAGGGCTCGGCGTTGAACGACAGCGGGACCACGGTGAGGATCGGCGCCATCAGGAAGACGAGCACCGCGAACGTGAACGCCCACCCGGCGTAGAACAGAACGCGCTCGGCGGGGGTGGCGTAGGGAGCGGGCTTCAGCATGGCCTTACCCCAGCTTCACCTTGTCGACGCCGACGAGGCGGTTGTAGACGGCGAACAGGATCAGCGTCGCGACCAGCAGGATGCCGCCCAGCGCGCTCGCCTTGCCCCAGTTCGATTCCTGGTTCATCGCCGTGGCGATCACGCCGGACACCATCTGGTCGGCCGGCCCGCCGACCAGCGCCGGGGTGATGTAGTAGCCGAGGCACAGGATGAAGGTGAGCAGGCAGCCCGCGCCGATGCCTGGAATGGTGAGCGGCAGGTAGACGCGGAAGAACGAATAGAACGGCCCCCCGCCGAGGGAGCGCGCCGCGCGCATGTAGGAGGGCGAGATGCCCTTCATCACCGAGTAGATGGGAAGCAGCGTGAACGGCAGCTGGATGTGCGTCATCGCCACGATGGTGCCGAAGCGCGAGAAGATCAGCCGCAAGGGTTCGTCGGTGGCGTTGACGGCGCGCAGGAAATCGTTGATCGGCCCCTGGTCCTG
>DAIODI010000040.1:0-650 GCA_036746875.1 Aestuariivirgaceae bacterium
ACGTCACGCCCAGCGACAGCGTGAGGTAGATCGACGGCTGCGCCTGCGGCAGCGCCAGGCGCATCGCCGCCGGCACGGCGATGTAGGAGGCGGAAGCGGCCAGCGTAATGAACAGCGCCGCGCTGCCCGCCTGCAAACCGATGATCCAGGCGATCACCGCGGCAAACGCCGCGCCGATCAGCGGCATGTAGAGGCCGAACACGATCACCCCCGGCGACAGTTCCCGCCATGAGCGCGACAGGCCGCGCCCGGCGATCAGCCCCATGTCGAGCAGGAACAGGCAGAGCAGGCCGCGGAACGGATCGACGATCAGCGGCGCGACGGTTTCGAGCCCCTTCGGCCCGGTGATCCAGCCGATGACGAAGGAGCCGGTGAGCATCACCACCGAGGAGTTGAGCGCGCTGTCGTGGACAAGGCGCTTCAGGTTCACCGGCTCGTCGGCGGAAGCAGGGTCGTAGGTGCGCGCGAGCAGCAGCGCGACGAGAATGGCGGGCGTCTCCATGACGGCGGCGACCGCCACGAGGATGCCGTCGTAGGCGAGGCCCAGCGCCTGCAAGGCCTGGGTGGCGGCGACGAAGGTGACGATGGAGATCGAACCGTAGTGCGCCGCCAACGCCGAGGCGTGCACCCACCGCCGGCGGGGGGCGGGG
>DAIODI010000040.1:660-16679 GCA_036746875.1 Aestuariivirgaceae bacterium
CTTTTTTTTGCCGTTTCTTCTTCCTCCCCCCTGTTCTAGGTGGTGGTTTGGTTTTTGCTTGTTTTCTTTTTCCCCCGCCCCCCCCCCCCCCCCCACCGCCGCGGCGTCCACCGCCGACAGGCGGGTGGACGAGCGCAACAGCCAGTAGCCCACGACCGGCAGAAGCGCAGACAAGGCGAAGCCCGCCGCCAGCAGCGCGATGTCCTGACCGCCGAGGCCGGACTTCGCCACCTCGACCCCGCCCTTGAAGCCGATCGACATCATCAGATAGAGCGCCAGCGTCTTGGCGACGGCCTCGGGGATCGCAAGATCGGAGCGCGCGAAGGCGGCGATGAGCCCGAGCACGAAAAACAGCACCATCGGCGACGTCAGGTTCTGCGCCGCAAGATCGAACAGTCCGTCCATGGCCCCGCCCCCCGCCCGTCGCCGGTTACGCCGTTTCCACGGGCGGTTCCGGGGGCGGTTCGGCGCCTTCCGAAAGCTCATAGACGGCGGCCGGAGGCAGCGGTCGCGCGCCCGGCTGTTCGCGCCAGTGCTCGAAGAGCCGCACGGCCGGTCCGGTGCGGGAGGCATGGAGCGCGTCGAGATCGACTTCGGCGAACACCCAGGTCGGAAGGTTGACGTCGCCGCTCGCCAGAACGCCGCCGGGCGGGAAGCCGGCGTCGGACGGCGCGAAGACGCCGGCTGCGCCGAAATTGTTCTCCACCGGCGGGCACCACGCGGCCGGTCCGATCACCGGCGATTGCACGGTGTAGATCTGGTTTTCGAGCGCCCGCGCCATGCAGCCCGTGCGCACGCGCCAGTGGCCGTGCTCGGTCTCGGTCTGCGACGGCGCAAGGATCACTTCCGCGCCGGCTTCGGCGAGCGCCCGCGACAGCAGCGGAAACTCGATGTCATAGCAGATGAGCAGGCCGACGCGGGTCACGCCGATGTCGAACACGGCAAGCTCGCGCCCCGCAGACAGCCGCCACGGATCTCGCTCCCAGGGCGTCAGCATCGCCTTTTCGTAGCGTCCCATCAGCCCGCTGGAGCCAAAGATGCGCGCCACGTTGACGACGCGGTCGTCGGGCTGGCGCTCCGGACCGCTCGCCGCCACGATCGTCACCCTGTGGCGCATGGCGAGTTCGGCATGGATCGAGTCCGCGTCGGGCAGCCGCTTCGACACGGCGTCGATGACGCGGTGGAGATCGGCGGCGACCTCGGGTCCGTCGATGGCGCCAAGCTCCATGGCGCCGTACTCGGGGAACACCAGAAGCTCCGCGCCCTGGCTTGCGGCGGCGTCCACCCAGTCGGCGATCTTGCGGGCGTACTCCGCCATCGTCGAAAGCGGATCGAGCGGATACTGGGCGGCGGCAATCCTCAGTGTGCGGTTCATAGCGCCTTCATCCAGAACTGCAGCGGCTTTTCGGTTTCGACGGCCTGTCCCCGGTCGCGCCAGCCGAAGCGGGCGACCACCCCCGGCGCCGGTTCATAGCCCCGCGCGCGCCAGAAGTCATCGAGCCGGCGATAACTCCCCGGGCGGGCTGGGTGGTCGTCGGGGCGGACCACGGCGCAGAAGCAGGCGTGGGTGAAGCCGCCGGCCTCGCGGGCGTGGGCTTCGCGCTCGTCGAAGAAACGGTGACCGCCGCCCTGGCCGCGAAACGCCGGCGCGAGCACCGACTCGGCGAAATAGAACAGGCGATCAACCCGCGGCGCGCCGCGGGCGCGCCACGGCGCCTGGAAGGCCTCGTGTTCGAGCGCCAGCGGCAAGCCCGTGGACGCGCCGACGATGTCGCTCCCGTGGTCGCGCGCCACCACGAGGACCGCCTGGTCGGCCTTGGCCAGCGCCGACAGGTAGCCGCGCTCGTAGTCGAGCGAGCCGTCGTAGAGGTAGGGAAAATCGGCGAAGACGGCGATCCTGAGGCGCGCGACGGCGTCGAGGGCGGAGGCGATCGCATCGCCGGTGAGGCGTTCGACGGTGAGCGCCATCGCCGGAGCGTCAGCCCGCCACCTGCCGCATCCAGTCCTTGAGATTGTAGTGCGTCGAGACGCGCACGATCTTGCCGTCCTTCACCTCGAAGAACGTGCCGCCGTTGAGCCTGTAGGTCTGCCCATGGGCCTCGGGCAGCCCTTCGTCGGTGGCGAGATACTTGCCCGACAGCCTGAACTCCGCCGCCGCGCGCGCCCCGTCGGCGCTGGTCATCACCACGATATCCGTCAGGCGTTCGCGGTAGCAGCGGTTCATGTGGGCGAGGAATTCGGCGAACTTCTTCCTGCCCTTGCGACGGCCGCCCTGGCTCACGTCGTGAACGAACGCAGGGCCGAGACAATCGAGCATTCCCTCGACGTCGCGGGCGTTGAAGGCGTCGTAGTAGCGCTGCACGAGCTTGCGCGTGGCGGCGGCGGTCATTGGCTGTCCCCCCTCGATCGTCCGGCGGCCGCTTGCGAGCCGGGGCTCCCCTCCCCGGACCCGCCCGCCGTCGCCGCCCTAGTAGGCGGCCTTGCGGACGCGGCTGCGCGTTTCGTTGATGATGGCGTCGTATTGCTTCATCTGCTGCTTGTCGAGCACGCCCTGCATGGCCTTGCGCTCGGCGCGCTCCACCGCCTGCAGTTCGCCCGCCGCCCGCTGCAGGAGATCGAACTTGGGGCGCGCGTTCGGGTCGATGCCGTACTTGCGCATCGCCGCCATCATGTCGGCGTTGCTTTTCGCCACGATGGCGTTGACCCTGGCGCGCTGGTCGGAGCTGAGGCCGGTGAGGCGCTTTTCGACGTTGGAGTCGTAAATCGAAGAGGCGGAGGCGGGCGCGGCTCCCAGCGCCAGAAGCGCCCCGAAAGCCGCCGTCAGAATCACCTTCCGCCTGATCATCACGTCCTCATCCTGAGCCGAATCGCGCCTTTCCGCGCGACATCATCATCCCGATGGCCTGACTAGCATATCGCCCGGACGGCTCCAACACCGCTCACGCAATCGACATCGCCGCCGGCCTGTGGCAAGCGGAGCCGTCCCGACACCAGTCCAGCCGGAGCCTCGCCATGAGCGCAGTCACTGTCCATGATCTCACCGTGCCGGTCTTCCTGCGCCAACTCAACAACCTGTCGGCGATCCTCGCCAAGGCGGCGACATGGGCGCAGGCGCGCAAGATCGCGCCCGAGACGCTGCTCGGCTACCGGCTCGCGCCGGACATGTTCCCGCTGGTGCGCCAGGTGCAGCTCACCGGCGATTTCGCCAAGGGCGCCGTGTCGCGTCTCGCCGGGCGTGACGTCCCGCGCTTCGACGACACCGAAGCGTCGTTCGAGGCCCTCGAAGCCCGGCTGGAAAAGACCCGCCGGCACATCGCTTCGTTCGCCCCGGCCGATTTCGAGGGCGCGGCGGAACGCCGGGTGGAGCTGAAGATCGGCGGCGAGACGGTCGCCTTCGACGGCAAGACGTACCTCGTCAACTTCGTCCACCCGAATTTCTATTTCCACTACGCCACCGCCTACGACATCCTGCGCCACGCCGGCCTCGACATCGGCAAGCGCGACTTCACCGGCGCGCGCTGATGGCCCTGTCGGCGCTGTTCGTCACCGAGATTTACGAGGCCTCGGCCGGAACGGCGGGGCTTGCGCGCGAGGTGGCGCACACCGCCGAGGTGATGGCGGCGGACGATCGCGCGGGCGTTTCGTGGTGTCGCAAGCACGGCTACCCCGGCTACACGTCCTACGCCTCGCTGGACGACCTGCCGTGGCGGTTCGACTGCTTCGCGCGCCTCGCGAAGCTGATCGACCGGCATGTGGCCGCCTACGCCCGGATGATCCAGCTCGACCTCGGCGGCCGCCCGCTCGTCCTCGATTCGTTGTGGGTCAACGTGCTGCCGCCGGGCGGCGTGCACTCCGCCCACATTCACCCGCACTCGGCGATCTCCGGCGCCTGGTATGCGAAGGCGCCGGACGGCGCGAGCGCCCTGCGCTTCGAGGACCCGCGCCACGGCTTCATGATGGCCGCCCCGCCGCGCAAGGCCGGCGCGGCGCGCCAGCGGCGGTCGTTCGTCTACGTCCAGCCGAAGCCGTGCACGCTGCTGCTCTGGGAAAGCTGGCTTCGCCATGAGGTGCCGCTCAACGAAGCGGAGGACAACCGCATTTCCGTGAGCTTCAACTACCGCTGGGCGGACGGCGTGGGGAAGAGCGCGCGCACGGCGCGCCGTCAGGGCCGGTAGACCTCCACCGGATCGTCGAAGCCGCGCACCTCGAACGCGCCCAGCTTCTTCATGGGGCGCGCCAGGTTCTGCGCGAAGTCCTCGCTGGCCAGAAGCGGCTCGTCGAGGCGGCTGCCCAACGCCCCGATGCGGCTGGCGAGGTTCACGTCGCGCCCGACCACGGTGAAGTCGAGCCGGTCGCCGGAGCCGACGTTGCCATAGGCGGCCTCGCCGTAGTGCAGCGCCACCCGCGAGGCCAGCGGCGCGCCGCGCCAGATGGCGCCGGACGCCTGCTCCAGCACCGTGTTGGCGGCCGTGAGCGCGGTGTCGCACGCCTTGCCCGCACCGCAGGCGCGCGACGGGAAGATGGCGAGCACGCCGTCGCCCATGAACTTCAGCACATTGCCGTAGTGCGCCTCGACCGCCGGCACGACGCAGTCGTAGTAGGCGTTGAGAAGCTCGGCCGCCTGTTCGGCCGAGAGGTCCTTCGAGCGGGTGGTGAAGCCCTTCAGGTCGGCGAACATGATCGCCGACTGGATCCGCTTCACCTGTCCGCGATGCACCGATCCATCGAGGATAGACCGCGCCGGCTCGCCGCCGACGTAGATGGACAGCACCTCCTGCAAGGCAAGCCGCGTCGCCAGCTGATCGATGACGTTGGCGAGGGTGGGGTACATGTCGGTGAGGATCGCCAGCGACCGCGCATCGAAGCCGCCGGGATCACGGGTGCCGAAGGTGACGCCGCTGCGCTCGCCGTTCGACAGTTCGAGCGGCGCCACGAGATAGTGCGTCACGCCCTCCTTGCGCAGGTCGGGAACGATGCCGTAGCGGCTGTCCTCGACATCGGCGATGACGAGGTTCACCCATGCGCCGGTTTCGTTCGCGGTCTTGAACGGGCTGTTTTCGTACAGTTCACGGTCGCGTCCGCCCCAGAGCAGCGAGCGTGTCGCGACAGGCTCACCCGGCCGCCAAAGGTAGGAGCGAACGATCTCGGTCGCCGACAGCACCCGCACCGAGATGTTGAGCCGGCTCAGCGGCACGCCGAGCCCGACCAGCCGCTCGCCGGTTTCCTGGGTCAGCGCCTCCAGGGTGGCGAGCCGTGCGCCCGCCCCGACAAGAAAATCGCGAAGCGCGCGCCCCGGATCGAAGCCGGCGGTTGCGCGAAGGTCGAGGCGCAAGGCTTGCAGTGCGGCGGTTGTGTCCACTCCTTCGATGTAGGCCCGCGGTCCGTCCGCTTCAAGACGTCGCGGCCGGCGCGCCCGCCAGCGGATCACTGCGAAGCATCGGGGCGCCGGCGGGCGCCCAAGGCCATGAGCGACCGCCGCGCCAGCGCGGCGACCTCCGCCAGCTGGTCAGACATGGGGTTGGAGCGACGCCAGACGACGCCGATGGTGCGGACGGGTTCGGGCGCTGCGAAGCGGGCGACCGACACCTGCGCCGATCGTGTCTCAAGGGGGATGGCCATGTCGGGAATCAGCGTCACGCCGATGCCGGCCCCGACCATCTGCACCAGCGTCGACAGCGTGCTGCCCTCCAGCACCTCGCGCGGCATCGCCGCCTGCGCCTTGCAGAACGACAGCGCCTGGTCGCGGAAGCAGTGGCCTTCCTCCAGCAGCAGAAGCCGCATGTCGCGCAGCACGTCGAGTCCGGGGGCGGGCTTGCCGGCGTCGGATGCAGGACGAACCAGCACGAACCGCTCGGTGAGCAGCGGCGCTTCTGCGAACGTGGGCTCCTCCGAAGGCAGCGCCATGATGGCCAGATCGAGCTTGCCGTCCGCCACCTCCTGCGCGCGCCTCGCGGTTTGCGTCTCGCGCACGAACACGTCGAGGCCGGGGTGCTCCCGCGTCAGGTCGCCGATGAGACCGGGCAGCAGGTAGGGCGCGACCGTGGGGATGGCGCCGATGCGAAGCTGGCCCACCAGCCGCCCGCGCGCGGCGCGGGCGATGTCGCCCAGCTCCTCGACCGAGCGCAGCACGCTGCGGATACGCGGGGCCAGCGCCGCGCCGAGCGCGGTGAGGCGGACGCTGCGCGCCGTGCGCTCGAACAGCGCTGCGCCGAGCGAAGCCTCAAGGTCCCTGATCTGCTGGGAGAGCGCCGGCTGGGTGATCGCGCAAGCGTCGGCTGCCCGGCCGAAATGGCCGTGGCGCGCCAGCGCATCGAAGTACCGGAACTGCCTCAGGGTCAGATTTTTCATAAGCGCAACTTATCAAGACAATCGAAAAATCGGAATTAGGCTAATCACGCGGGTGGTGTAAACTCTCTGGTGGAAGGCCAACGCCGCCACGCACATGTCATCGCCCGCCTCGGCGCGAAGCCGTTTCGCGCCGGATCAGCGGGTGTTGGCGACAGCCCCTACGCCGCCCGGTCGCGGGCGGGCAACACCGGAGAGAGCCATGGACGGAAACGACGTCAGCGCGGGCAAGTGCCCGGTCATTCACGGCGCGCTCAAGCATTTCACGGGCAATCGCGACTGGTGGCCGAACCAGCTGAATCTGCGGGTTCTGCACCAGCATTCCGCGCTGTCGAACCCGATGGGGCCGGCCTTCGATTACGCCCGGGCGTTCAGGACGCTCGACATCGAGGCGGTCCGCAAGGACCTCTACAAGCTGATGACCGACTCGCAAGAGTGGTGGCCCGCCGACTACGGCCACTACGGGCCGCTGTTCGTCCGCATGGCCTGGCACAGCGCCGGCACCTACCGCACCGGCGACGGCCGCGGCGGCGCCTCGTCGGGAACGCAGCGGTTCGCGCCGCTCAACAGCTGGCCGGACAACGTGAACCTCGACAAGGCCCGCCGGCTGCTTTGGCCGATCAAGCAGAAGTACGGCGAGAAGCTGTCGTGGGCCGACCTGATGATCCTCGCCGGCAACTGCGCCATGGAATCGATGGGCTTCAAGACCTTCGGCTTCGGCGGCGGCCGCGCCGACGTCTGGGAGCCGGAGGAGGACATCTACTGGGGCAGCGAGACCACCTGGCTTGGCGACGCCCGCTATACCGGCGACCGGGTGCTCGAAAACCCGCTCGCGGCGGTGCAGATGGGCCTGATCTACGTCAACCCGGAAGGCCCGAACGGCAAGCCCGACCCGGTGGCCTCGGGGCGCGACATTCGCGAGACCTTCGCCCGCATGGCGATGAACGACTACGAGACGGTGGCGCTGACCGCCGGCGGCCACACCTTCGGCAAGTGCCACGGCGCGGCGCCGGCGGCGCACGTGGGGCGCGAGCCGGAAGGCGCGCCGCTGGAGCTGATGGGCCTCGGCTGGGCGAGCGACTACCGCTCCGGCAAGGGCGGCGACGCCATTTCAAGCGGCATCGAGGGGTCGTGGACGCCGCGCCCGACGACGTGGGACAACGGCTACTTCGACGTGCTGTTCGGCTACGAGTGGGAGCTGGTCAAGAGCCCGGCCGGCGCCTGGCAGTGGACGCCGAAGGACCTTGAGCCAAAGGACATGGCGCCGGACGCCCACGATCCTTCCAGGCGCGTGCCGATCATCATGACCACCGCCGACATGGCGATGCGCATGGACCCGATCTACGAGCCGATCTCGCGTCATTTCCACAAGAACCCGGCCGAGTTCGCCGACGCGTTCGCCCGCGCCTGGTTCAAGCTCACCCACCGCGACATGGGCCCGAAGGTGCGTTACCTCGGCGCGCTGACGCCGAAGGAAGACCTGATCTGGCAGGATCCGATCCCGCCGGTGGACCACAAGCTCATCGACGCTGGCGACGTGGCGGCGCTCAAGGCGAAGATCATGGCCAGCGGCCTGTCGATCCCCGAACTCGTTTCAACCGCCTGGGCTTCCGCCTCGACGTTCCGCGGTTCGGACAAGCGCGGCGGCGCCAACGGCGCGCGTGTCCGCCTCGCGCCGCAGAAGGACTGGGAGGCCAACCAGCCGACGCGGCTTGCCCGCGTGCTGAAGGCGCTGGAGGACGTCCAGGCGCAGTTCAACGCCTCCGCCTCGGGCGGCAAGAAGGTGTCGCTCGCCGACCTCATCGTGCTGGGCGGCTGCGCGGCCGTCGAGGCGGCGGCGAAGAAGGCCGGCCATTCGGTCGAGGCGCCGTTCACGCCGGGCCGCATGGACGCCACGCAGGAGCAGACCGACGTCGACTCGTTCAAGGTGCTGGAGCCCGAAGCCGACGGCTTCCGCAACCATCAGAAGCGGCAGTACGCGATGTCGCCGGAGCAGATGCTCGTCGACAAGGCGCAGCTGCTGACGCTGACCGCGCCGGAGATGACGGCGCTGGTGGGCGGGCTTCGCGCGCTCGACGCCAACGTGGGCAAGTCCCGGCATGGCGTGTTCACGAACCGGCCCGAGGCGCTCACCAACGACTTCTTCGTCAACGTGCTGGACATGGGCACGGTGTGGACGTCGGTGACCGACACGGCGGAGGTGTTTGAGGGCCGCGACCGCAAGACCGGCGACATCAAGTGGACGGCGACGCGCGTCGATCTGGTGTTCGGCTCCAACTCGCAGCTGCGCGCGATCTCGGAGGTTTACGCCGAGAACGAGGCGCAGTTCGTCAACGCGTTCGTCGCCGCCTGGACCAAGGTGATGATGCTCGACCGCTTCGACCTGGCGGTCTGACTGGCGCGTCCTGAACCATCGACGGGCGCGGCCATCACGGCCGCGCCCTGAGTCCGCCTCCCTATCTGCCTGCACTCGCATCATCCCGCCAGGTGGCGGCCACTTGGCGGACAAAGATGATGCGAATACAAAGCGATAGAGCGGTCGACCCGGTGCAGTCAGGCCGGAACCCGCGCTAGACGTCGAACTGGTAGCTGACGGGCACGAAGCGGAACGATGCGCCGTTCGTCTCCACAAAGCCGACCGCCGGGAACGGCATGTGGTAGCCGGTGAACGGGATGCGCTCGGCGGCGAGCATCGACAGCATCGACCTGCGGGTCGCCGCCGCCTTCCCCTTGTCCATGTCGAAGCGCACATGCCAGTCCGGCTGTTCGAGCGACAGTACGAAGTGGTTGCAGAAATCGCCGCCCAGCACGAGCCGCTTGCCGGACGACTCCAGGTGAAACGCCATATGGCCCGGCGTGTGGCCGGCGGCGTCCAGCGCCCGGACACCAGCGACGACGTCGGCCCCGGGCCGGACCGTCGAGGCCCTGTCCTGCAGCGGCGCGATGTTCGACTGCACGAGCTTCGCCACGCGCTCCGTCGGGCCGGACAGGCGCTCGGGGTTGACCCAGAAATCGTTCTCGGCGGCGCTCCACACATAGCGCGCGTTCGGGAACGTCGGTTCGCCGTCGGACATCAGACCGCCGATGTGGTCGGGGTGGAAGTGGGTGACGACGACCAGCGTCACCTGTGCGGGGTCGATGCCGGAAGCCTTCAACCGCTGTGTCAGTAGCCCGGTTCCGGGCCGCGCGCCGGGCGCGTTCCCGGCGTCGAACCGCACGAGATCGGCGCCGGTGTTGACGACGACCGGCGTGAAGCTGCCGACCATCCTGTCGGCCGGCAGGAACCGCGAGGCGGCGAACGCCGAGACGGCCTGCGCCGTCTGGTTCTCGCCGAAGATCGGGAACGGCCCGTCCATCGCCGCCGCGCCGTCGAGCACGGTCGTCACCTGGAAGTCGCCGAGCGCGAAGCGGTAGGCGGTGGGGCGCAGCGGATCGAGCTTCGCCGGCGCCGCGGCGGCGGCTTCGCGCACGGCGAACGGGCCTGCGGCGCACGCCGCGGCGGCGGATCCGGCCAACAGCGCGGCGCGGCGAGAAAGCGGGGGAAGCGGCATGCGAACCTCCAGGTGGCGAGTGGCGAGCGATGGCGCTCCCTGTACGGCAAGACCGCGCGGCGGCCCCGCACGGTTCACGCCAACGTGACGGTCAGCCCTTGCGGCGCCGCAGATGCTCGTCGAGGCGCGGCATGATCTCCACGAAGTTGCACGGCATGTGGCGATAGTCGAGCTGCGGTTTCAAGAGCCCGTCCCAGGCGTCGCGGCAGGCGCCGGGCGACCCCGGCAGGCAGAAGACGTACTTGCCCTTCGCCACCCCGGCGGTGGCGCGCGACTGCATGGTGGATGTGCCGATCTTCCCCCACGAGAGCATGTGGAAGGCGACCGCGAAGCCTTCGGCCTCCTTTTCGAACAGGGCCCGCATGGCCTCGATGGTGACGTCGCGCCCGGTAAGGCCGGTGCCGCCGGTCGTCAGGATCACATCCACGTCGTCGCGCTTCAGCCATGCGCGCGCCATGCGGCGGATCGGGCCCACGTCGTCCCGGACGATGGCGCGGGCCGACAGCAGGTGACCGGCCTCGGCGATGCGGCCGGCCAGCGTCTGGCCGGAGGCGTCGGTTTCAAGCGTGCGGGTGTCCGACACGGTGAGAACGGCGATCCGCACCGGGATGAAGCCGCGTGCAGACGGTGCGGCGGGAGCGGCGGCAGGCTGGTTCGGCGGCTCGGGCATGATCTCGGGCATGATCTCGGGCGGGCGTCATTGACCTTCGGGAAACATCGTGAAGCCGTGCCTGCAATGCAAGACTTCACGTCGCCGTGGCCCGGCCGGCCCCAGTCTGGTCGAGCGCGTCGCGAAGGCTGAGCATGTCGCGCCACGAAAGGCGCTTGGCCGTGGGCTGGCGCAACAGGTAGGCCGGGTGCAGCGTCGGCAGAAGCGGGATGTCGAAGCCGTCGCGCTGATAGCGTCTCCAGCGCCCGCGCATGGCCAGGATGCCCTCCGCCGTTCCGAGCAGCTGCTGGCTGGGCGTAGCGCCGAGCCCGACGATGAGGTCCGGGCGCATCAGCGCGATGGTGCGCCGGACGAAGGGCAGGCACATCGCCACTTCGGCCTCGGTGGGTTTGCGATTGCCGGGCGGGCGCCAGAAGATGGTGTTGACGATGGCCACGCTGTCGCCCTGGCCGGCCGCCGCCCGCGACAGGCCGACGGCCGCCAGCATCCGGTCCAGAAGCTGGCCCGAGCGGCCGACGAACGGGCGGCCCTCCAGGTCTTCCTCGCGGCCCGGCGCCTCGCCCACCAGCAGCACGCGTGCGGCCCGGTCGCCGTCCATGTAGACGAGATTGGTGGCGGTGCGCTGGAGCGGGCACGCCGTGAAGCGCGCCAGCGCCGCGGCGATGTCGTCGAGGGAGCGGCAGGCGGCGGCGATCTCGGCCGCCCCGCCGGTTGGCGGCGGCGCAGGCGGCGTGGGCGCGGGCGTGGCGCTCACGGCGGGCCGGGGCGGAAGCCGGCGGCCTTCCCCGGACGGCGGCGGCGGAGACTGCGTAGCGGCCGCTGGCGCGGCCGGCGCGGCGGCGCGGGCGGCCTTCATGGCCGCGAACTCGGCGAAGCGATCCTCGGCGGGTTCGCCGATCGCCTCGTCGGCCCACATGGCGGCGAGCCATTCGCGGGCGATCAGGGCCTTTCCGGCGGCGGGATCGGGTGTGCGCAACGCTGGTCTGGCCTCCTTGCGGCCGGGATCGCCCCCGGGGATGTCGGATTGTCGCGGGGGGCTGCCGTAATCCTTGCCTTCCCGCGTCGCCTTCGCACTATAACAGACAGGCGGTCAAAGGTGTCGAAGGACGTTGCGGCATGAGCGAAGACATCCAGCGCGAGGCGATGGAGTACGACGTGGTGATCGTCGGCGGCGGTCCGGCGGGGCTGTCGGCGGCGATCCGCCTGAAACAGCTCGCGGCGGCGGCGCAAACCGAGGTCTCCGTGTGCGTGCTGGAGAAGGGCTCGGAGGTCGGCGCCCACATCCTCTCCGGCGCGGTGATCGACCCCAAGGCGCTGAACGAGCTTCTGCCCGACTGGCAGGCGCGCGGCGCGCCGCTCAACACGCCCGTCACCGCCGACCGGTTCTTCGTGCTGGGGCCGGCGGGGGCGCTCCGGCTGCCCAATTTCGCCATGCCGAAGCTCATGGACAACCACGGCAATTACGCCGCCTCGCTCGGCAACCTGTGCCGCTGGCTGGGCAAGGAGGCCGAGGCGCTGGGGGTTGAGATCTACCCCGGCTTCGCCTGCTCCGATCTCGTCTGGCGCGAGGACGGTTCGGTGAAGGGCGTGGTGGCGGGCGTGTTCGGCGTCGCCAGGGACGGCGCGCACAAGCCCGACTACCAGCCCGGCATGGAGATCAACGGCAAGTACGTGCTGATCGGCGAAGGCGTGCGCGGCTCGCTCGCCAAGAAGATCATCAACCGCTTCAACCTCGACGAGGGCCGCGAGCCGCAGAAATTCGGCATCGGCATGAAGGAGCTGTGGGAGGTGAGGCCGGAGAACCACGTTCGCGGCCAGGTGACGCACACCATGGGCTGGCCGCTGGGCGCACGCACCGGCGGCGGCTCGTTCATGTACCACCTCGAGGACAACCTCGTGTCCCTCGGGTTCGTGGTTCACCTCAACTACGACAACCCGCACCTCTACCCCTACATGGAGTTCCAGCGCTTCAAGCATCACCCGCTGATCGCGCCGGTGCTTGAGGGCGGCCGGCGGATCGCCTACGGGGCGCGCGCCATCACCGAGGGGGGATTCCAGTCGGTGCCGCGGCTGTGCTTCCCCGGCGGGGCGCTGATCGGCTGTTCGGCCGGGTTCGTGAACGTGCCGCGCATCAAGGGTTCGCACAACGCCATGAAGACCGGGATGCTGGCGGCGGAGAGCGCCTTCGCCGCGATTTCCGCCGGCCGCGCCGGCGACGAACTCGTGGCGTATCAGGCGGCCTACGAGGGCTCGTGGGTCTACGACGACCTGAAGAAGGTGAGGAACGTCAAGCCGCTGTGGTCGAAGCTGGGACTCGTCGGCGGGCTGGCGGCGGGCGGCCTCGACATGTGGACGAACGAGCTGTTCGGCGCCTCGCTGTTCGGCACGCTGAAGCACGGCAAGCCCGATCACGCCACGCTGAAGCCCGCGGCGGAGGCGAAGCCGATCGACTACCCGAAGCCCGACGGCGTGATCTCCTTCGACCGGCTCACCAACGTGGCCTTCTCGGCGACGAACCACGAGGAGGACGAGCCGGTGCACCTGAAGCTGCGCGACCCGTCGATCCCGATCGCCCGCAACCTGCCGATGTACGACGAGCCGGCGCAGCGCTATTGCCCGGCGGGCGTCTACGAGGTGGTGGCCGAAGCAAACGGCGCAAAGCGGTTCCAGATCAACCACCAGAACTGCGTCCACTGCAAGACGTGCGACATCAAGGACCCGGCGCAGAACATCGACTGGCAGACGCCGCAGGGCGGCGAGGGGCCGAACTACCCGAACATGTGAGCCGCAAGGCAGGGCGGGCAGCCGGAGCGCCCCCGGCGGGCCGCATTTTCATCATCGTCCGGCCATGCCGCTCTTCCAAGGGGGTTTTGGACCTGTGGCGGGACAGGCCGGATGCGTCCGGCGGCCCGTCCCCGCAGGTGAAACCGGAGGGTTCCATGCGCGTGCAGGCTTCGGCCATGGCTGTTGCCCTTGTCTCTGGCGCGCTTGTCTCCGGCGCGCTTGTCGCTGGCGCACCCGGCGCGGCGGCGCAGGAGAGCGGCAACGTGCTGGTGATCCAGGCGGAGCCGACGGCGCGCGCCCGCGTGTCGAAGTGGCTGTCGTCGTGGCGGGCGAACGGCGGCGAGGTGAAGGGCGAGGCCGCGAAGATCGGCGCGGCCGACGGCGAGTCGCCGAAGGCGAAAACGCCCCGGCGCACCGCGTCGAAGACGGCCACCCGCGCGTCGCGCAAGGCGAAACCGCTCAAGGAGGCGGGCCGCCCGGCGAAGACGGCCCGGACCGCAGCGAAACCCGCCGCGCCGCCGGCTGTCCCCGTCGCCATCCCCGTCGCCAAGCCGAACCCGCCTGCCGGCGCAACGGTTCCGGCTCCTGCCGCGCCGGCTGCGGAACCGGCGCCGCCGCCGGCGCGCGTCCAGGTGGCGCCCGCCTACGCCACGCCGCCGCAGGCGCACCGTGTGCCGCCGTCGCAGGCGCTGCGTTCGCCGCTCGCCGACATTCCCGCAGCGACGCTGTTCGCGCCGCCCGCCCCCGCCGGCGCGCTCGCCGCCGCCCCCGCCCTGACGCCGGATCCGAAGCCTCTGGCGCCGGAGTCGCCGCCGCCGCCCGCCACCTCGCGCCTCCACAAGCAGCCCGATGCGGTGGACGAAGCGACGTGGTGGCGCACCGCGAGCGCGCCGGCGATCGTCACCTTCCGCGACTGTATCGCCGCCTTCGCCGGGCGCGAAGCGCCGCGCCGGCCCGACTCGAGCGTGGGCGAGCTGGTGATCGCGGCGGGCGCAGGCGATTGCCGGACCCCGTTCGAGGCGATGATGACGACGCTCAGCCTCCGCTACGGCCGCGAGCGGCTGGAGTCGGCGATGGGTCCGCTGCTCAACGAGATGCTGTTGCCCGCCGCCCGCGCCGCCGCCGCCGACGCTGCGCGCACCGCCGACGGCTCGACGGCCAGCCCCTGAGCCTCACTGCTGCTGGAGCATCTTCTCCGTCCAGCGGCGGTTGGGCCAGCAATCGGCCGGCGCCCCGTGCGCTTCCTGGAACAGGCCGGTGGCGCGGCGCATCCTGCCCCCGCCGAGCCCGTCGCGCCGGCCGCCGATGTCGTAGCCTTGCGCGTTGAGCGCCTCCTGCACCTTGAGCATGCCGGTGCGCCGGTAGGTGTCGACCGGCAGCCACGGCGTGCGGAAGCCTTGCGCGCGCCCGGCGATGCGGTCGGCGAGCGTGCCGATGTAGAGCACATAGAGATCGCTCTCGTTGTACTCCTTGATGACGTAGAAGTTCCTCGTGGCGAGGAACGCCGGGCCGAAGCGCCCGGCAGGGGCGACGAGATACATCTCGACACCGGCGAGCGCCTCCGGCCACGCCCGGCCGTCGGCGCGGGCAAGGCCGAGCGCCCGCCAGTCGCGCAAGGGCTTGCCACGATCCGGCCCCTCAAGCGTGCACGACACGGCCTTCGGCAGCGTGACCTCGATAGCGTAGGGCAGCCCGCGCACCCAGCCCTTGGTGGCGAGGAAATTGGCGGTGGTGGCGAGCGCGTCGGCTTCCGAGGTCCAGATGTCGGCGCGCCCGTCGCCATCGCCGTCGGCGCGGTAAGCGAGGTAGTAGGACGGAAGCACCTGCGTGTGGCCCATGGCGCCCGCCCAGGAGGCGGTCATCTCGGCGCGCTGCGCGTAACCCTTCTGCAGGATGGTGAGCGCGCCGATCAGCTCCTCGGCGAACTTCTCCTTGCGGCGGCCGGTGAACGCCTGCGTCGCCAGCGCCTCGAACGCATCGTGGGGCGCCTCGACGGCGGAAAACGCCGTCTCGCGGCCCCAGATGGCGAGCACGATGGAGCCTGGAACGCCGTAGCGCGCCTCGATGGCCTTCAGCGCCGCCGCATCGCTTGCCGCCTTGGCGCGGCCGATTTCGGTGAGCCGCTTCAGGTTCTTCTCCGGGAAGTAGCGCCCCGGCGAGCCGAACTCCGGCTGTCGATCGAGCGAGGGCGGCGGGGCGCCGCCGGGCGTCACCAGGTCGGGGAGCGAGAAATCGGGCTTCACGCCGCGCAACGCCGCCTCGAACGTGGCGCGGCTGATGCCGGCGGCCTGCGCCTTCGGCCAGAACACGGTCTGCAACCAGTCGTGGAACTCGGCCGTGCGGTCTTGCGCCTGCGCCTGCGCCCCGCAAGCCAGCAGAACGGCGCCGGCGAGCGCGGCGAGCGCGACGGCGAGCCAGGCGGGGCGCTGCGTCCGGGGCATGGCGGTGAGGATCTCCGGTGGGTGGTGTCGTGACGCCTGTGGTTTCCATGGAACGCCCAACGGACGCAACGGGAACCCGCGTCAAGAGTTCATCAACCATGCGTCACCTAACTTGATAGCAGGGCCGAAACCCGGCAGACTCGCGTCTCATCAACGGGAATTGCGCCGCCCCTGTCCAAGAGACAGCCCACAGGACCAGAAGAAGACCACCGCCTCGCGTCTACTAGC
>DAIODI010000041.1:0-4209 GCA_036746875.1 Aestuariivirgaceae bacterium
TTTTCGATGTCAAAGAGATAGGTGAAGGGCAGCCAACCACGCTCAAGCACGTTCATCCACCACCTCGATGCGGGATCAAGTGTTAGCGCCTTCTGTGCCGCGAGGGCCTTTGTCTGGGGGATATCATGCGGCGGGCGCCAGTCGCCAAGCTCTATCGCCAACAGATCATGAAGCATGGCCTGCAGTCCTCCATTCTTGAGCTGGACGTTGCGCGCCTTGAAGAACGCATGATCGCCCTGCCGGTTGTCGGAAACGTCGAAAACGGCGAACCTTCTGGCATCGGCCTCCGCGGGGACGATCCAGTCATTGTTGCTCGCCATCATCAGGTGCACGAAGTTGCGCCCCTGGACTATATTCACGCCCTTCCCCTCGAAAGAGATAACCGGCTCGGTCACGAGCTGCTTCAGGATGCTCGCCGGCTCCTTGAAGCCGGGCCAAACAGCCTCATCGGCAAAGACGAAGACCGCATTGCGGAGGTGCGAGTTGAACTGGCCGGCGAACTGCTTCGACGACGAGACCGTGAGCCCGTGCGCGCCGGTGAGCGCCATCAGGGCGCGCCCGAGCGTGCCCTTGCCGGTGCCCTGACCGCCCCTGAATGCGATCGTCGTCTCCGGCAGGGTGGCGGGCCGGTGGAACATGAAGGCCATCCAGCGCATCACGTAGTCGAACGAAGTCTTGTCGCCTGCGCAGAGCGTCAGCTCGATCAGCTCGCGCATCAGCGACCAGTCGCCAGCCCTCGGCTCGACGGCCCAGCCGCGCCAGAGGTTCAACCTGCGGCCACCCACGTCGTCGGCCCGGCCCTCGGGGTCCATGAAGGTGCCGTGATATGTCCGACGCCTTGGACTCTGGAGCCACGCGTCAGCGATCGATACTTCCCTTTTGCTTCCGATCAGGCTTACCCGGTCGTTCTCGAAGAAGCTCTTGAACGACTCGCGCGACATGCGCGTCCAGACCTTGCGCGGCGGGTCGAAGTTGGCGTCCTCGTCGGCCTTGATGACGACGAACTGGCCCGCCTCAAGCACGGCGCAGTAGTCCCTGTTCATCAGGCCGATGCGGTCGAGGGCGTCGGGCGGGAGGTCGGCCTCGTCGAAGGGCGGAAAATCGTCGGCCGGGTTTTCACCGAAGCGCTTGATCTTCTCGATCAAGTCACCGCGGCCTGCCTTGTTGAGCGCCCAGAAGATGGTGCCTGCACGGCACGCACCGTTCCTTGGGTGGGCGTGGAACGAGTCCCACCTCGCGCGGGCCTCGTCGGTCCGGCCCGCGAAGGCGGGGTCGGTCGCGCACCACTCGAGGAACTCGTCTATGCCCTCGCCACCGGTCGCGTGGTGCAGCCCCATGGCGATCGGCAGCCATCTGTCGTTCGTGCCGAACTCGCGCGCGTCGAAGCCTTCGAGCGCTATCGAAAGCTGTTCGATCGACCATGTGCCGCCCGAAGCCACCGAAGCCGTCTCGGGCTTCTGCAGAAGGTTTATGAGCGCATCCGTCGCATTCGGTACGGCCATGTCGGGACCGCAGAGCGGGTCCCACGCGTAAGGCCTGCCGTTCGGATGTATGGAGGGCGGCACGACGACAAGCCGACCGAGCGTCTTGAACTCAAGCCCTGGGTATTCGTCCAGGGTGTCACGGATCTTCAAAGCGGCAGGCTTGCGCATGTGGATGTGGAAGCCGCCGCCGCCCGTCTCAACGGTCGGCCCGTCGGGCAAGCCCACGTCCCGCCTGAGGCGTGCGAGCGGATCGTCGCCCGGCCAGTAGTTGCGAGGATCGGCGTCGATGACGAGCTGATCATCACGCAGGCGAGCGCCGACATTCTTGCCCTTGGCGATATGCGCTGAAACCTCGGCATCGTTCAGCGCCGGCACCCTCCGCCAGCCTAACCGAATAGGCGCCTTGCCGAGCGGCTTTCCCTTGGCGTCCTTGTCCTTCGGGGCGTGCAGCGGGATGAAGTCGAGCTTCAATGGCGACGGTGCGGCCAAGGGCGCGGCATTGTCGATCCTGTCGGTGCGGTCGCCAAACTCCGTTCCGATTGTCTCCTTGCGCTCACCAGGCGTTCCGGGCCCGTCAGAGGCATAGCTGACGGGCCCCTTCTCATTTTCAAGCGCGCTCATGACAGCGCCTCCCTCGCGAACGAGTCGACGAAGGCCCGCAGGTCACTGACGCGGTAGAGCACTTTCCGGCCCATCTTGATGTAGCGGGGACCGCCTCCGCGCGAGCGCCACTCTGCGAGCTGGACGGCGCTGATGCTGGTGAAATCCGCCGCGGCGTCGGTGTCGAGGTATTCCTTGGGCGGCATCCTCATGCCCGCTTCGATGCGGTCGAGGCGCGACAACGTCTCCTTGACGAGGTCTTCCATGTTTCGGTTCCTTTCCGAACGTTGATCGATCGGGAAAGGCTACCGAAGCCACGCACGTCGACATACCAACGTTTCTCGTGGAGCCGTGCGGAGCCTGTTTTCGACCTTTCGTTCTTCGACCGTGAACCGGCGAGGGCCGGCCCGTCCATCGGAAACCGGCACGAAACCGCGTGTAACAGGCGAAACTGTCCACTCAGGCGCGGTGCCTGACCATGGCCTGACAGACCTTCTCCTGCGCCTCGCGCATGTGACCGAGCAGGTGAGCACGGGTGACGTAACCCCATGTCACGCCAGCCGGTCGATGGTTCATGAGCAAGGTCACTGTCTGCATGTCGACGCCGGCCTCCAGCGCCCATGTGCGATAGGTGTGGCGCATTTGATGAGGCGCGTAGGGAAACTCATCGACGCGCCGCATCTGTTCGATATGGCCTGACTCGCTGGTTAGCGATGGAAAGACGAAGGGGCTCTCCATCGGCGCCGTCTCCTGCTTCACCATCTCAAGCACCTGCAAGAGCCGCCTCGGCAGGGGCAGGCGGAATGCGCGGTCTGAGCCGCCCTTGGGAGACGGGACGGTGAGGACGCCGTCCTCGTCCAGATGCTCCCAGCGTATCGAACGCGCATCGTGCGAGCGAAGGCCGGTGAGCAGCATCAAGGTCCAGCACGCCGCGCGGATGCGATCGTTCATCGCGTCAAGCCTACGCCACGCCTCGCCGAGGCCTGTAGCGTCAAGCGCCCACTGTCTCGGCGCTTCCTTGTTCATCCTTACGGCGCGACTGACAGGGTTCGGCGGAAGGTCGTGGGTCCTTGCTGCGTCATTGAGAAGAAGCTTCAGCACGCGCATGGCGCCATTAGCGCAGTAGGGCCCATTCGTCTTGGTGATCTTTTCGTGCAGGGCGCGAACCGCTTCTCGGTCAATCCTGTCCACCGGCAAGCGCGCAAGGGTGGAAAGCGGACCTTCGACTTTCATCCTGTACCATTGCCGCGACCTCGGACTCAGGTCTTCGCGGCTCGCCAGATACCGTTCAAGAGTGTCTGCAAGGTTGGGAGTCGATCGCTTCGGTGCTCGTGGGTCTTCGCCACGCCGCAAGGCCAGCTTCAGTTCCGCCGCCTTATCACGCGCGGTCTTCAAGCTGATCTCGGCGGTGCGACCGATGATGATGGAGACGTACCTGGCAGGGCCATCGGTGATCCGGCCTACGAGCTTGTAGCTTGATGACTTCGAACCCACGACGATGCGCAGGCCGGCAAGGTCGGCATCATACAATTGGGTGCCGGTCGGGTGTTCCTCGGCAAGCCGGTTGACGGCAGCCTGTGTGAGCTTGGTAGACATGGTTCGCGGTCCTTTTCTTCGGGTCCGGACCCGGTGTCAGGCCCAGCACGAAGCCAGGTCCGACACGATCCGACACGAAAATGATGTCGCGAAACTCAGGGGAAGTACGCCATTACATGACCCGGCATAGCCCCATATGTCATTGATTCATTGACTTAAAATCCGCTTCCCCAAGGAGTGTGGGTTCGAGTCCCACCGCCCGCACCACCGGTGGCCCGGTATGGCTCCGGGATCACATCCTGGTCAGAAAATGCCTTACTGCGCAATGTGCGATTGACTCGGTGGCCGCCTCGATCAGAAAAGGTTCTCGCAGATGTGTCCCTGGAGGGGATACGGCTCAAGAAGGCGGCGGCCAGCGTTGCGCGTTCTCCCTGACGCGCCTGTTGGCGGCAAGCTTCCCGGTCTGCAGATCGTTGACCAACTCGCAAAAACCCCCGGCGGCGGGGGCCGGGGGGGGGAGGGGCGGGGGGGGCCCACGCCCCCGCGCGCCCCACCCCGGCCGGGGGGGGGGGGGGGGGGGGGGGGGGGG
>DAIODI010000041.1:4219-16635 GCA_036746875.1 Aestuariivirgaceae bacterium
GGGCATTCCGTCCGGCGCGGAACACCGCCACCCGCGCGCCACAGCCGACCGGGCCGGCGGCGAGAGTCAGGCGATGGGCGGCGATTTCACTGCGGCGGCGAGCGCCTTGGCCAGATCGCCGCGCCGGGCTACGCGCAGGCGGTCGAGTCCGAGCCAGGCGGCGAGCCGCTGCAGCTCCAACGCCAGCGCCGCCGCCGTTTCGCCTTCCGGCGCGTGCGCTTCGCGGTGCGCGGTGTTGACGACCAGCGTCGAGGCGGCGCGGTCGGCCTTGAGGCAGCAGCGGGCGGCGAAACGTCCCTCGTGCAGGAACGGCAGCACGTAGTAGCCGAACGCGCGCTCCGGCGCGGGCGTGTAGATCTCGATGCGGTAGCGAAGCCCGTGCAGGCGCTCGGCGCGCGAGCGATGCCACACCACCGGATCGAACGGCGACAGCAGCGTGGTCGGCGTTACGGCGCGCGGACTCCCCGCCGCGTGGTGCCGGTACGCCGCTCCCTGCCAGCTTTCCACAGTCACCGGCTCAAGCACGCCGGCCTCGGCCAGCTCCGCCACCGCCCGTTTCGCCGCCGCCACGGGCAGGCGGAAGTAATCGCGCAGCTCGGCTTCCGAGGCGACGCCGAGCGCCGCCGCCGACCGCTCGATCAGCGTACGGATGGCATGGGCCTCCCCGGGGACCGGCGCCTCCAGCGCCGTCCTCGGGAGAACGCGCGCCGGAACGTCGTAGAGCCGCTCGAACGTGCTGCGCCGCCCGGACGCCGTCACCTCGCCGGTCCAGAACAGCCACTCCAGCGCCTGCTTGGCCTCGTGCCAGCCCCACCACGGCCCGGTGCGCCTGCCGGCGGCGGCGAGATCGCGCGCCGAAAGCGGGCCGCGGTCCTCGACCGCGCGGCGCACCTCCTCGACGTAAGCGCGGTTGGCGCGGGCGAAGCGGCTGAGCGAACCATAGACGCCGTCGCCGGCCCTGGCGCGCGCCATGCGCCACTGCATCAGCGGCCAGTACGACACCGGAAGCAGACTCGCCTCGTGCGCCCAGTACTCGAACAGCGCGCGCCCCTTGCGCCCGGCGGCGAACGCGCGCGCGTCGAGTTCGCCGATGTCGTAAGGCCCAAGGCGCGAATAGAGCGGCAGGTAGTGGGCGCGCGCCAGCACGTTGACGCTGTCGATCTGCAGCAGGTTCAGCCGCTCGATCACCCGCGCCATCGTCCGCCAGCCGGGCGACCCGCCGGAGCGGGCGCCTGCGAGCCCGTGCGCCGCCAGCGCCATGCGCCGCGCCTCGTCGCGCGACAGCGGCCGCGCCCTCAACCCTCCCGCTCCAGCGGCTTCTCCAGCGTCACCAGATGGTCGGCGAACCCCGCCGAGCGATAAAGCGCGTGCGCGGCGGCGTTTCTCGCCAGCACCGCGCTGCGCAGCCACTTCGCGCCGGCGGCCCGCGCCTGCGCCTCGCACGCCTCGATGAGCGCCCGGCCGACGCCGCCGCCGCGCGCCTCGCGCGTCACCACCAGATCGCCGATGTAGGCGTAGGTGTAGGGGGTCTCGTCGTAGCTCTCGTCGGAGACGCGGCGCAGGAGCGATGCGTAGCCCGTCACCTGATCGCCTGTCAACGCGACCAGGACCACGCCGTCTGAGGTGGCGCAGTCCTTGTCGAGATGCTGGAGATAGCTCTCGGTGATCTCCTCCGGCGGGATCATGCGGTCGAAGATTTCGAACTCGTGGGCCTGGAGTTCGCGCACCAGCGCCAGCACGGCCGGGCGGTCGTCTGGCGACATCGGCCTTACGGCGATCGTTCGTCCGTCTGCGTCATGGTTTCGCATTAACCACGCCTTTACCGCACGAATTGATTCAAGTTTGACGCATCGCCGCCGCGTGACATGAATTGCGCGAGCGGCATTGTGACGGGGGCTCCGCCTGTCGCGGTCCGAAAGGGCCCCGGGCGGAGCAGCGGGCGCGGCGGCGGTGCGGGTCCGGAGGGGGGCCGGCGCCGCCGTCCGCCGCGCCGGTTCAGTGACCGTTGGCCGCGTAGACCGCGTCCGCAGGGCGCGCCGTGCCGGCCTTGAGCGATGCGTCGAAGTGGTAGTGCGTCGAGCAGTAGGGGCACACCGCGTCGTCGCCGCCGCCCATGTCGATGTAGATGTGCGGGTGATCGAACGGCGGCTTCGCGCCGACGCACTCGAACTCGCGCGCGCCGATGTCGATCTTCGCCGCGCCCATGTCGTTGTGGAATTTTGGCGTGCCCGTTTTCGCCATGGCCGGCGCGCTCCCTGGTTGCCTTCCCACCGTTTCGCCGGGCGGATACCATGCGTACGGGGTGGTGGACAAGCTGCCGGAACAGGGGGACTTCATGCCGGCGTTCTCATCGGATGGCGTACGCATCGCCTACGACATTTACGGCGAGGGCGAGCCGGTGCTGCTGGTCCACGGCTTCGCCTCGAAGGCCTCGGTGAACTGGGGCTCGACCGGCTGGATCGACCTCCTGAACAAGGCCGGCCGCCGGGTGATCGCGCCCGACAACCGCGGCCACGGGGCGAGCGAGAAACTCTACGATCCCGCCCTCTACGACGCGGCGGCGATGGCGGAAGACCTGCGCCGGCTGCTCGACGAGCTGGCGATCCCGCAGGCCGACGTCCTCGGCTACTCGATGGGCGCGCGGCTTTCGGCGCTGCTCGCCATCGCGCACCCGGCGCGGGTGCGAAGCGCCGTGCTGGCCGGGCTCGCCGGCGCCATGATCAGCGGCGTGCCGGGAACGCCGGAGGTGATCGCCGCGCTTGAGGCGCCGTCGCTGGCGTCGGTGAGCGATCCCGTGGGCAGAAGCTTCCGGCGCTTCGCCGAGCAGACGGGGAGCGATCTCGCCGCGCTTTCCGCCTGCATGCGCTCCTCGCGCGCCGTCATCGCGCCCGAAGCGCTGCGGCGGATCGCCTGCCCGGTGCTGATCGTGGTGGGCGACGCCGACGACCTCGCCGGTCCCGTTCAGCCGCTCGCCGACGCCATACCCGACGCCGAGACGCTCGTGCTGAAGGGCCGCGACCACATGAAGGCGGTCGCCGATCAGCAGTTCAAGCTTGCGGTGCTCGACTTCCTCGACCGCCGCCCCTGAGCGATTGCTGCTCCGCCCCGCCCGTACCCGGGTCTATTCGCCGCGGAACACCGGCGAGCGGCGTTCGAGAAACGCGGCGCGGCCTTCCCGGTAGTCGGCGCTGTCGAAGCAGCGCGCGGCGAGCGCGGCGATCTCGTCGCGGGCGGCGTCGGTCAAGCCCGGTTGCAGCGCCGCAATGGCGCGCTTGGCCGCCGCGATGGTCAGCGGCGCGTTGGCGGCGAGTGTGTCGATGAGGTCGCGCGCGGCCGCCTCGAACGTATCGGCCGTGGCGATGCGGTTGACGAGGCCGATCCGCAACGCCTCGCGCGCATCGATCCGGCGCGCGGTGAAGATCAGGTCGCGCGCCGCCGCCGCCGACACGGCCGAGAGCAGCGAGGCGATCCCGGCCGCCGGATAGGCGAGGCCCAGCTTCGCCGGAGGCAGAGCGAACTGCGCGCCGTCGTGCGCGATGCGAATGTCGCAGGCGAGCGCCAGCGCCAGCCCGCCGCCGATGCAGAAGCCTCGGATCACCGCCACCACCGGCTTCGGCGTGTCCTGGAGCGCCCTGAACGCCGCGAGGTTCATCTCCTCGTACAGCGCCGCGGCGCGCGCGTCGTCGCGGGCGCCGGCGAACTCGGAGATGTCGGCGCCGGCCGCGAACGCCTCGCTCCCGGCGCCGGTGAGCGCGATCACCCGCACGTCGCGGTCGTCCGTCAGCAGGCGAACCGCCGAAGGGATCGCCCGCCACATGGCGGCGTCCAGGGCGTTGCGCCGGGCCGGCCGGTTGAGCGTGATCCAGCCGCAGTGGCCGTCGCGGTGCACGTCGAGATGGGGCGTGGAGGAGGGGTAGCGCATCGGTAGCCTTGTTCCTGTAGGCGATTGGCGAGGCGGCTGCAACGGCAAGCCGCCTCGCGTCGGCGTTCGGGCGTTCCTTGCCGGGCGAAGCCGGATACTCCACATCCCGGCCGCGGCCTGCTAAGATCAATTTGGCGAAGTTGCGGAGGCCGTCATGCCCTCATCCGTGTTGCAGAGAAGCCCCGTTCAGGCGGTCGATCCGGTCTGGCGTCGCATCCGCGAGGAGGCGCACGCCGTCACGCAATCCGACCCGAGCCTCGGCGGGTTCATCTTCGGCGCCATCCTCAACCATTCGAGCTTCGAGCACGCGCTGTGCCACCGCCTCGCGCAGCGCCTCGGCCATGGCGAGGTCGGCGCGGATCTCGTGCTCCAGGCGTTCGACGATGCGCTGGAGGTTGAGCCGGAGATCGGCCAGTCGGCGCGCGCCGACATCGTCGCCACCTTCGACCGCGATCCCGCGTGCCACCGCTTCATCGAGCCGTTCCTCTACTTCAAGGGCTTCCATGCGGTTCAGACCCACCGCATGGCGCACCGGCTGTGGGCGCTGGGGCGAAAGGATTTCGCCTACTACCTGCAAAGCCGCTCGTCCTCGGTGTTCGGCGCCGACATCCACCCCGGCGCGCGCGTCGGCAAGGGCATCATGATCGACCACGGCCACGGCATCGTGATCGGCGAAACGGCGGTCGTGGAGGACAATGTCTCGATGCTCCATTCGGTGACGCTCGGCGGCACCGGCAAGGAGCACGGCGACCGCCACCCGAAGGTGCGCCAGGGCGTGCTGATCGGGGCGGGCGCGAAGATCCTCGGCAACATCGAGATCGGCCACTGCTCGCGCATCGCCGCCGGCTCGGTGGTGCTGGAGGACGTGCCGCCAAACCGCACGGTGGCGGGCGTGCCGGCGAAGATCATCGGCTACGCCGGCTGCGCCGAGCCCTCTCGCCTCATGGATCACCTGTTCAAGGGTGAGCCGGCCGCGGCGGCGGTGACGCCGGGGCCGGACAGCGGCGCCTGAGGCCCGCGGAAATCGTCCTGTACAGCGCTGCGACGGGCGGCTAAGGGGAGCGTCCGAGAACCATCGAGGACGAGCGCCGTGTCGCCCGAGGAAATCCGCAAGCTGTCGAGCTTTCTGCGCAAGCGCTTCAATGCGCCGATCGAGGTGCGAAAGCGGCCGCAGAAGTCCGACTCGGCCGAGGTCTATATCGGCGAGGAATTCATCGGCGTGATTTTCCGCGACGACGAGGACGACGACCTCTCCTACAACTTCCAGATGGCGATCCTCGAAATGGATCTCGACGGCTGAAGGGCGCGCCATGACCGTTTACGCGCTCAACGGCGTCGCGCCGCAGCTTCCCCCGGAAGGCGAGTACTTTGTCGCGCCCAACGCCGTGGTGATCGGCAAGGTGAAGCTGGAGCGCAACGCCTCCGTGTGGTTCGGCGCGGTTCTGCGGGGAGACAACGAGCTTATCCACCTCGGCGAGAATGTGAACGTGCAGGATGGCTGCGTGCTGCACACCGACATGGGCTTTCCGCTCACCCTCGAACGCGACGTCACCGTGGGCCACATGGCCATGCTGCACGGCTGCACCGTGATGGAGGGCGCGCTGATCGGCATCGGCGCGGTGGTTCTCAACGGCGCGAAGATCGGCCGCAACGCGCTGATCGGCGCCGGCTCGATCGTTCCCGAGGGCCGCGAGATTCCCGACAACGCGCTGGCGCTCGGCGCGCCGGCCAAGGTGGTGCGGGTGCTGTCGCCGGAGAACGCCGAGATGCTGAAGCGCATCGCCGGACACTACGTCTCCAACTCCGCCCGCTACCGCAGCGGCCTCGTCGAGGTGCGCCCGCCGCGGCTGTGACCGTGACGAAAAGAGCGGGCTGACCGAAGCCAGCCCGCTCAAGCAAGCCCGGCCGGGAGAGCCGGACTGCTCCGCCCGCGTCAGGCGGAATCTCAATCGTTGTTGAGCGCGTGCTGCGGCGTCGGGGTGAAGGGCCGTGCGACAACCCTCCCGCCGAGCGAGTTGGAGCCGCCGGCGCCGCTGCGCACCATCGACTTGCCCCGCATGCCCGCCGGCTTTGCGGTCGCTCCGGTTGCTTCGTTCGGCGCTGCGCGCAGATCGGCGCGCCCTGGACCGCCGCCGGACCCGGCGCGCGGATTGATGGTGTCCATGGCGAACGCGGATGTGCTGACGGCGAGCGCCGCGAAGATGATTGCTGTTCTGAGGGTGGTCATTTGCTGTTCCTTCCCGCGCTGGACACCGGCGATTCCCCGGCGCTGTCAGGAATCAGAGTACGCAGGTCCGGGCGATGACGATGTGGGCAAACGCACACGCAACCGGCGATCGGGGGGAGGCGATCCGTGGGGGGATGCGCGGGAACCGATGGACCCGCGGCGCTCAAAGCCGCATCAGCGCCGCGCCGGCGAGGCTGCCCGCGGCGGCGATCCAGCGGAAGCGTGTCGCCCGCTCGCCGAGCAGCGTCACGGCGATCAGCATGGCGAACAGCACGCTGGTTTCGCGCAGCGCCGCGACCAGCGCGATGGGCGCCTGCGTGAACGCCCACACCGCCACCCAGTAGGAGCCGAGCGACATCGCGCCGGCGGCGAGACCCATGGCCCATGTCCGCCGCGCCGACGGCAGCCGCAGCCCCCCGGGCTGCAGGACGGCGGCGGCGCAGCAGAACAACGCCGCGTCCAGCGCGAACATCCACAGAATGTAGCCCGAAGCCGTCCCCGCGAGTCGCGCGCCAACGCCGTCGATCAGCGTGTACGCGGCGGTCACGGCGGCGGTCGCCAGCGCCAGCGCCAGCGCGGCGCGGTCCATGCGGCCGAGGTCGGCGCCGCCGCGCAGCGACATCAGCACAACCCCGCCGCCGCTCGCGGCGACGGCGGCGAAGTCGAGCGCCGTCAACGGTTCGTCCAGCAGCAAGGCGGAGACCAGCGCCACGATCATCGGCGCGGCGCCGCGCGCCAGCGGGTAGACCTGCGCCAGATCGGCGAGCGCATACGCGCGCACCAGCAGAAGCCGGTAGGCGACATGCAGCGCCGCCGAAGCGGCGATCCACGGCCAAGCCGCAGGGGCGGGGGAGGGAACGAACGGCAGCAGCGCCGCCGACAGGCCGCCGGTCGCCAGCGTCAGCGCGATCACCGCGGCGAAGCGGTCCGCCTCGCCCTTGATCAGGGCGTTCCAGCCCGCATGAAGCAGCGCCGCCGCAAGCACCGCCAGAAACACGCCGAGGTCCAAGGTCCGCCCGTCTCCGCCGCCCGCGTCGCGTCATGCCCCCAGGGCTTCGCGCACCTTCTGCTGGAAGTAGTGGACGCCCTTCTCGTGCAGGTTGGACAGCGGACCCGGCGTGTAGACGCCCGCCTCGTAGTTCTGGTGGGTGGCGAGGCAGACGTCGCAGTCCTCGCGCACCACGGCGAGGTTTGCGGCGATGGTGCGCTGGCGCGCCGCCTCGCCCGCGGCCGAAGTGTCGGCGAAGTGGAAGGTGTACAGCTGTTCGGTGCGCCCGACGCCGAGGGGATTGATGCGCGAGGTGTTCATGCCGCCCGCAAACAGCGACAGCGTCCAGTTCGGCCACATCCACAGCCACTTGCCGCGGTAGAACAGCCCGTCCCTGGGCGGCGCCGTCATCCGCACGAAGCCCTTGTGCGCGGTGGTCTCGAACGCCTCGAAGTCGATGGCGCGATAGAACGCCGGGTGCGTGCCAGGGATATGGTAGCCCTCGACGAAATTGTCCGTGTACACTTTCCAGTTGGCGTCGAAGGCGACGCGCGCCTGTCCCATCGCCTGATAGTTCTCGATGGGCTCGTCACGCAGCTCGTCCACCAGCTCGCCAAGCTGCTCGATGAGGCTCGTCTGCGGCTCCACCGCCACGAAGGTGAGCCCGCGCCAGGTCTTGACGCTGATCTCTTCCAGCGGCCAGTCTTCGGCGATGATCGCCGGGTCGGTTCCAAACCACGGCGCATGCACGAGGCGGCCGGTATCGGCGTAGGCCCACTGGTGATAGGGGCAGCGCACCACGTTGCAGCTGCCTTCGCCCACCTCCAGAAGCCGCGCGCCGCGATGGCGGCAGACGTTCTTGAAGGCGCGCAAGGTTCCGTCACGGCCGCGGATCGCGAACACGCCAAGGCCCGCGATGTCGATGGCGACATACCTGCCCGGCTCGTTGAGCGCGCTGGCCGGGCCGACCAGCTGCCATGTGCGCCAGAAGATCGCCCGGCGCTCGGTCCGGAGGATGTCGTCGGACACGTAGTAGCGCGGATCGAGGTTGAGCATGCAAAACTCCGTCGGGCCCGGCGGAGGATGGCCAATGTCGATGCAGGCTGACAAGAGGGGGAAGACGAGAGGCCCATCAAAAAGGGCGGGGCCGGCAGCGGGTGGGAACGCTACCGGCCCCTGGGACCCGGTCTGGTGGGGGATGGGGAGGGGACGCCGACCGGGTCTTCTCGCTGGTCCGTCAGGACCAAACCTCTACTGTTGCCATCCTATCAGGCAACGTGACATTGGCGCAACACAATCCTTGCAAGTCCTGCGCCGTTCAGTTGCCCCCCGCAATGGTCGCCGCCTCGTTGCGGCGCTTGTTCGTGAGGGCGACCCAGATTTGCGGGTCATCCTGGCTCTGGCGCTTCAGGAACTCGTACTTCGTGTCGCTCCAGAGCAAGATATTGTTGCGCCTGTTGTCCAGTACAAGATCTCCGCGGTCGGTTTTCGCCATCAGAACCGCGTGGCCCTCGCCCGCCTCGTCGAGCACCACGGTGATCAGCAGCGCTTCGGCCGGAAAGCCGAGGCCCTCAAGGTAGCGCTTCTTGAGCAGGACATAGTCCTCGCAGTCGCCGGAGCCACCGTGCGGGAAGTCCCAGAACTCGGACTGCTGGTAGATTTCTTCATCCGTCAGCGGCGTCACGCTGCCGTTCACGAAACGGTTCACCTGGTTGAGCAGGTCCCAGCGTTCCGGCGACATCTGCACCTGGAATCGCGTGCCGCCGATGGCCCGGCATTCGCTCTCGTGGCGCGAACAGAAGCTGACGAATCCCACCGGCGGCAACGCCTGGCCATAAACCCGCGCCACGGACGGCTTCGAACGATCGAACAAACTCATGAGCCCCGTTTCGGCGGCTCCGGCCGTGCTCCCCGTGGCCATCAGCGCCACCGCGAACCAGCCTGCTCCCCACTTCCTCATACTAACGCGCCCCGTTGACGTTCCTTTGTTCTTGGGCCGAATTTGACGTCCGGAAATTGACATTCAGGTAAAACGTGCGGCGAAAGCCGGACCTGCCGCCCGAATTTCATTTTACCATCAACGGATCGTAACCTCGCAACCAAGAGTTGTCACGCGGTAACGTACGGGTGCGGACGGCGAAGCCGAGCCATGCGCCGCGACCCGCAGGGAGCCCGAGGCGTGGCCACCCTGGCCCCGCGCGGCGGCGAACGCCTGTCCAAACCTCAGGCGAGACCGCCGTTGATCACCTGGAACGGCACGATGGCGCGTCCGTTCGCCGAGCGGGCGCGTAACGGCGAAAAGTCCCCGCCTGGCGCCGGTTCGGTCCAGATCACCTTCACCGCCGAGAGCGAGAAGGACACCAGCGGATCGGCTCCCAGCCAGTCCGGTTCGCGGAACGGCACCAGCGCGCCGAAGATGTGCGGCACGAGCCCGCGTTCGGGACGCATCGGCAGGGCGGTGAGCTCAAGGCCCAGCTGTTCGCCGGATCGGGTGAGGGCGCGGATACGCGACACCGAAGGCTGCAAGGTTCCGATGACCTGGTCGAGCAGGCCCGAGAGCATCTGCTGTTCGAAGCGATCCCAGTTGCGGAACACGCTGTCGCCGGTCAGCTCCCGGCCGAAAATGCGGCAGATGCCGGTGCCGGCGAGACGCCAGCGGTACGACTGGCGCACCGGCTCGCGTTCGAGAATGCACAGCCAGCGCACCACGTCGCGGATCTGCTTCAGATCGATGTCGCGGCGATCGGGAGCGCTGCGCTCGCCGCGGGCCTTCTCCCAGTAGCTGAACAGGGAGCGGCTGGTGGGATGCAGGATCTCGCGGGGTTGAGGCTCCCCGGCCGCGTTCCCGCCCGTCTTGGTGTCCATTGAAACTCTCTTCAATCAGAAAGTGTGCCATCTTAGCACTGCGAGTATCGGGTTGCATAGGCTGTGCCAGCGCCCGATGATGAACCGTCCGTGCAGTTGCGAGAGCGCGGTGACGGCTGCGGAACGCCATGGCGATTCCATGGTAAAGTGGATCAGAGGGACGAGTTGCAGCGAACCGGAGGAGGCGATCCATGAGCGTTGCGCATATCCTCGCCCACAAGGGGACCGGCGTCGTGACTGCCCGTCCGAGCGATGAAGTTGCGTCCATCTGCCGGATTCTGACGGAGAACCGGGTCGGCGCGGCGGTCATTCTCGAACCGGGATCGGGCGCCATTTCCGGCATTGTATCGGAACGCGACATCGTGCGGGCGCTGGCGGCCCACGGGCCGGGGGCCATCTCCCGGCCGGTCAGCGAGTTCATGACCCGCGCGGTCGTCACCTGCTCGCCGGACGATAGCATCGACGCCCTGATGGCGCTGATGACGGAGCGCCGTATCCGCCATGTTCCGGTGGTGGTGCAGGGGCGCCTCTCCGGCATCGTCTCGATCGGCGACGTGGTGAAGCGGCGCATCGAGGACGCCGAGCGCGAAGCCCAGGAGATCAAGCGCTACATCGCCGAAGGGGCGTGAGCGGCTACCCCTTGTAGACCTCCGCCGGGTCGAACCGCCGCGCGTCGTCGATGCGGACGAGGCGGGGCGCGCCGTCCGCATCTTTCTCAACCGCCCGGTAGAAGCACGAGACGCGCCCCGTGTGGCAGGCCGCGCCGCGGCCCTGAACCTCCACCTCCAGCACCAGCGTGTCCTGGTCGCAGTCCACGAGCACGCGCCGCACGGCTTGCGTCTCGCCGGAGGTCTCGCCCTTGCGCCAGAGTTTGCCGCGCGAGCGGCTCCAGTAGTGGGCGACGCCGGTCGAGAGCGTGGCGGCGAGCGCCTCTTCGTTCATCCGCGCCACCATCAGCACGGCCCGGGGTGTGGTGTCCACGGCGACGGCGACGATCAGCCCGTCCGGCCCGAACGCGGGGGAGAAGCGCGCGCCTTCCGCGAGCGCCGCCTTGCCGTCGTGGTCAGCCATGGCGGGTCAGGGCGTGAGGCTGCCGGAGGGCTGGCGCACCAGCTCCATGAACCGCGCCATCAGCGCCGGCTCGGCCCGGAACGCGCCGGTGAACTGCGAGGTGATGGTGGCGACGTTGCGCTTGCCGACGCCGCGCACCGCCATGCAGGTGTGCACCGCCTCGATCAGCACCGCCACGCCGACGGGCGCGATGCCGGCCTCGATGGCGGTTGCGATCTGCGCCGTCATCGTCTCCTGCGTCTGCAGGCGGCGGGCGTAGATGTCCACCACACGGGCGAGTTTCGAGAGGCCCACGACCTCCTTGCCCGGCAGGTAGGCCACATGGGCGCGGCCGTAGAACGGCGCCATGTGGTGCTCGCAGTGCGAATGGAACTCGATGTCGCGCAGCATCACCATGTCGCTGTAGCCGCCGACGTCGGCGAAGGTGCGCGACAGCGCCGCCACCGCGTCCTCGCCGTAGCCGGCGTAGAGCTCGCGGTAGGCGGCCACCACGCGGCGCGGGGTGTCCTTCAGGCCCTCGCGCGCCGGATCCTCGCCGATCCAGGCGAGCAGCGTGCGCACCGCCGCTTCCGCCTCCTCCTGGGTGGGGCGGGTGGCGGGCGGTTCCGGCCTGATCTTCTTGACGACGGAGTCCATGGAGCACTCTATGGGGGGCGCGTGGAAAGCCCGTGCGGCGGAGGGCGCACTTGCGCGCCCGTTTCGGGCGATCCACTTAACACAAGCCGGCGCGCGCGGCAAAGGCCGGTGGCGCGGCCGGTTCCGGAAGAGTTCGCAGAGATGCTCAACGACATCTACAACCGGCAGATCCTCGCCTTCGCCGCCGATATCCCGCGGCTGGGAAGGCTTTCGGAGCCCGGCGGCACGGCGGTGGCGCATTCGCGGCTGTGCGGCTCGAAGGTGACGGTGGACGTGACGCTGGACGGCGACCGCGTAGCCGACTTCGCCCACGAGGTGAAGGCGTGCGCGCTGGGGCAGGCTTCCTCGTCGATCATGGCGCGCCACGTCGTCGGCTCCACGGTTGGGGAGCTGCGGGCGCTGAAGGCGCAGATGCACGCCATGCTGAAGCAGGGCGGCGATCCGCCCTCCGGCAAGTGGGCCGAGCTTGAGGCGTTGACGCCGGTGCGCGACTTCAAGGCCCGCCACGCCTCGACGCTGCTCACCTTCGACGCCACGGTGGAGGCGGCGGAACGCGCGCTGGCGGGGAGGGGATAGGTCGCCGTGGTTTCCCTACCGACTTCCCAATGGTAGGCTAAGCCGTCGTAAAACAGCACCGCCAAATGAGCCGAGGTATCGCTACCGAAATGCCAATGGTAGGCATAACACAAGGACACAACACAAAAAAA
>DAIODI010000042.1:0-2846 GCA_036746875.1 Aestuariivirgaceae bacterium
TCGTCAAGTCGGCCATGCCCGGCGAGATGCACCGCCTCTACGACGAGTACAAGCGTGACGAATGGGAGCGTTTCCTCCACACCTCGACGGAGTGGGACCTCGAAAACTATCTCAACTGCCTGCCATAAAGGAGACGGACGACAGCCATGTGCGGTATCGCAGGACTGATCCATCGCAACGGCACCGGCAACATCGGTCAGGAAATGACCGCCATGCTGCAGTCGCTGAAGCACCGCGGGCCGGATTCGACCGGTTACGCGATTTACGGAACCCCGGGGCGCAACGAATACGTGATGCGTTTCAAGGTGGCCGAACAGGAAGACATGTCGAAGGGCTTCGACATTCATGACGAGGTGAAGCGCCGCCGCGCCAAGGTCGAGGAGCGCCTGGCCCAGCTCGGCGTTCAGGTGATCGACCGCGAGGATGCCACCGAATACGCCTACCGCTACCGCATCCACTTCGACGGCGACATGAAGAAACTCGCCGACTACGTGGAAGATGTGGAGGGAACCGAGATCCTGTCGATGGGCAATTCGCTCGAGCTCATCAAGGACCTGGGCGATGCCGCCCGCGTTGCCGGCCAGTATGCGCTGAGCAGCTTCCGCGGCACGCATGGCATCGGCCACACGCGGATGGCCACCGAGTCGGACGTCGATATCCGCTCGGCGCATCCCTATTGGGCCTATCCCTACAACGACATCGCGGTCGTCCATAACGGCCAGATCACCAACTACTGGGTGATGCGCCGCGAGTTCGAGCGCCGCGGCCACCGCTTCATGTCCAACTGCGACTCGGAATTGCTGGCGGTCTACACCGCCTACAATCTCGAGCACGGCGCCAGCCTGGAGGACTCGCTCCGCCAGTCGATTCAGGACATCGACGGCGTGTTCACCTATCTGGTGTCGACCAAGGACGCGCTGGGCATGGCCAAGGACACCATGGCGGCAAAGCCCATGGTGCTGTTCGAAAGCGACGACCTCGTGGCGCTCGCCTCGGAAGAGGTGGCGATCCGCTCGGTCGTGCACCACGAGATCGACACCTGGGATCCCTATGATGAGGAGGTTCGCGTATGGCGGGCGTAACGACGGCCAAGAAAGAGCATCTCAGCCATGAGATGGGCATGCACACGGAAGGCCTCGTGGGCCGCACCCAGCAGCGTTTCTTCGACATCGCCGAAGAGCGCGTGGGCTACGGCTATCCGGACGCGCCCGACGTTGACTTCAACAAGCGCGCCGAGATCGACTGCGAGAACCTCGAAACCCGGCAGATCAATTCGCAGCTGCGCGAGCTGATCCGCCACGGCGTCGGCACCGTGGTGCTGAAGAACCCGGGCTCCAAGCACTCGATCGCGGTGGGCATCCTCAACCGCCTCAACCTCTATATCGAGGGCTCCTGCGGTTACTTTGCCTGCGGCCTCACCGATGGCCCGAACATCCGCATCAAGGGCCGCGTCGGCTGGGCCTGCGGCGAGAACATGCTGGCCGGCACCATCGTCATCGAGAAGAACGCCGGCTCGCAGTTCGGCGCCGCGCTGCGCGGCGGCGACCTGGTCTGCAAGGGCTCGGTCGGCGCGCGCACCGGCATTGACCAGAAAGGCGGCAACATCATCGTCGGCGGCGACACCGGCTCGTTCACCGGGTTCATGATGCAGCGCGGCCGCATGGTCATCCTCGGCAACGCCGGCAAGAACCTGGGCGACTCGATGTATGACGGCACCATCTACCTCGGCGGCGAAGCGCGCTCGCTGGGCGTTGACGCGGTGCCGGGCGAGATGACCGATCTCGACCGCCAGTGGCTCACCCGCAAGCTCAAGATGTACGATCTCTATCCGAAGCAGGGCATCAACCACATCAAGAAGATCGTGGCTGGCAAGGCGCTGTGGAACTACGACAACCTCGAACCGGGCGAAAAGAAGCTCGTATTGTGATGGGGACCAGACACATGGCAAAGAAGAAGACCACGGCAAGCAAGAAGAAGCCCGCCCGCGCCGCCGCCGCCAAGAAGGCGCTGGCGGTCAAGCGCTCGGCTCCGGTGAAGGCGAAGAAGATGCTTCCCGCCTCCTCCCGCAAGAAGACCGCCGCGCGCACCGCCACCGGCATGGCCGGGCTTGCGGCCCGCGCGCCGGCCGAAACCAAGAAATACATTCTTGGTTCGTCGAAGATCTTCACGCCTGAGGTGATCAACGACATCCACATCAAGTCGGAGCTGGGCCGCTACCGCATGCGCGGTTTCTCCCTGTTCAAGAAGATCCCGCACTGGGACGATCTCACCTTCCTGCCCGGCACGCTCACCCGTTTCGTGATCGAGGGCTACCGCGAGAAGTGCGACACCAAGACGGTCATCGGCCCGCGCGCCAGGCGGCCGATGGAGCTCGACATCCCGATCTACGTCACCGGCATGAGCTTCGGGGCGCTGTCGTACGAGGCGAAGATCGCGCTCGCCCGCGGCGCGACGATGGCGGGCTCCGCCACCTGCTCGGGCGAAGGCGGCATGATCCCCGACGAGCGGCGCTACTCGGTGAAGTGGCTCTACCAGTGCATCCAGTCGCGCTACGGGTTCAACCCGCACCATCTGCGCCTCGCCGACGCCTGCGAGTTCTTCATCGGCCAGGGCTGCAAGGTGGGCCTCGGCGGCCATCTCATGGGCCAGAAGGTGACCGACCAGGTGGCCGAAATGCGCTCGCTGCCGGCCGGCATCGATCAGCGCTCCCCCGCCCGTCACCCCGACTGGCTGGGCCCTGACGATCTGGCGCTGAAGATCCAGGAGATCCGCGAGGCGACCAACTGGGAGATCCCGATCCAGCTCAAGCTCGGCGCGGCGCGCGTCTATGACGACGTGCGCATGGC
>DAIODI010000042.1:2946-16452 GCA_036746875.1 Aestuariivirgaceae bacterium
TCCCGATCCAGCTCAAGCTCGGCGCGGCGCGCGTCTATGACGACGTGCGCATGGCGGTGAAGTGCGATCCGGACTCGATCTACATCGACGGCATGGAGGGCGGCACCGGCGCAGGCCCTCACATCGCCACCGAGGACACCGGCATCCCGGGCATCGCGGCGATCCGCGAGGCGCGCCGCGCCATCGACGAGCTTGGCAAGCGCGGCCAGATCTCGCTTGTCTACGCCGGCGGCATCAGGAACGGCGGCGACGTGGCGAAGGCGCTGGCGCTCGGCGCCGACGCCATCGCCATCGGCCACTCGGTGATGATGGCGCTCAACTGCAACAAGCACATCGACGGCGTCACCGATTTCCCCAACGAGATCGGCGTCGAGGCCGGCAACTGCTACCACTGCCACACCGGCCGCTGCCCGGTGGGCGTGGCGACGCAGGACCCGGTGCTGCGCCAGCGCCTCGACCCCGACAAGGCGGCCGAGCGCGTCTACAACTTCCTGCACACGCTGACGATGGAGGCCCAGCTCCTCGCCCGCGCCTGCGGCAAGACCAACATCCACTCGCTGGAGCCCGAAGACCTCGCGGCGCTGACGATGGAAGCCTCCGCCATGTGCAAAGTCCCCCTTGCCGGCACCAACTATGTGGTCGGCATGGAGGGTGGCAACTATCACAAGTACTGATCACGGAGAACCGCAATGGCAGGCACGAGCTACAAGGGCTCCGAGATCAAGGACGTCGATCAGTTCCTGAAAGACGCCAAGGGCCTCGGATCGGAACGCGAGAAGGAGATCGGCCAGCACATCGGCTACCGCTACGATGTGAACCTGGTGCCCGACTACTCCCGGCTCACGCCGTTTCTCAAGGGCTACATGGAGTTCATGGGCTGGGACGACCTCAACTGGCTTGAGGACGTTCACATGGGCTACGAGGAGGGCGAGCCCGCCATCTTCGACCGCAATGTGAACGGCTGGGTGCGCATCCCGAAGAACCTCAAGCTGCCGGGCAACCAGCAGGATCGCGACATGATCGCGCGCGAGCTTCTGCTGAAGTTCCAGATGTCGCCGAACCATCCTATGGTGCAGCTCAATAAGGCCTATCGGAAGTTCTGAGGGCTGCTAAAGTACCCCGTCCTCCTGCGCCGCGCGGCTGGAGGACGGGTCGCCTCGATCGTCCCCATATCCGCGCGGCTGAAAACAAACGACAGCAACGGGAGAGGGAACACCATGAAGCAAGGTATGATCCGACTGTTCGCCGGCGCGCTGCTGGCGACTATCGCCTTCGGCCCCGCCGCCATCGCAGCGGCGCCGGAGTCGACCGATCCGATCAAGATCGTCACCAACAACTGGACGAGCCAGCTCGTCCTGTCCAACATCGTCGGGCAGCTGCTCCAGCAGATGGGCTACAACGTCGAGTACAAATCGTCCGACACCCAGCTTCAGTACACCGCCATCCCGGCCGGCGACATGGACTTCCAGGTCGAGGTCTGGGAGGGCTCGCAGGCCGACAGCTTCACCAAGGCGCTCGCCGCCGGGGCCGTCGATCTCGGCACGCACGAAGCGGTGACCCGCGAGGAGTGGTGGTATCCGAAATACGTCCGCGAGGTTTGCCCGGGTCTGCCCGACTGGAAGGCGCTGGACGCCTGCGCGGCGAAGTTCGCCACGGCGGAAACCGGCTCGAAGGGCCGCTTCGTCGGTCCGCCGGCTGACTGGGGCAAGCACTACTCGGAGCGCATCCAGGCGCTGAACATGAACTTCCAGGAGGTGCCCGTCGGCCAGGCCGCCACACTGTGGGCGGAACTCCAGGCGGCCTACGACCGCAAGGAACCGGTCGTGCTGTTCAACTGGACGCCGAATTTCATCGAGGCGAAGTTCGAGGGCGAGTTCGTCGAGTTCCCGGCCTACGACAAGGCCTGTCACGATGATCCGAAGTGGGGCTCGAATCCCGACGCCATCTACGATTGCGGCGCGCCCGCCAAGGGGTATTTGAAGAAGGCCGGCTCCCCCAATCTCGGCAAGACCTGGCCCACCGCGGAGGCGTTCCTGCGCAAGGTCAACTTCACCAACGCGCAGATCGCCGCCGCCGCCGCGATGGTGGACGTCGAAGGCATGACGCCGGAGGACGCGGCCAAGAAGTGGATCGCCGACAATGAGGCGACCTGGAAGGCCTGGATGAACTGACCATCGACGCATCGCCAGCCGGCCGCCCCCCGGGAGGCGGCCGGCCATCGGTGCACGTCCATGACCGAAAGAGCGACACAGCCGCAAACGGCGAAGATCGCCTGCCGCAACGTCTGGAAGCTGTTCGGCCCGGACCCGGCAGGCTTTCTCGCCCGCCACGGCGGTCACCCGACGGACGCCGCCTTGCGCGAGGCCGGCTACATCGGCGCGGTGCGCGACGTATCGTTCGATGTGCGGCGCGGCGAAATTCTCATCGTGATGGGTCTGTCGGGATCGGGGAAATCAACCCTCATCCGCGCCATAAGCCGCCTCAACGAACCTACAGCCGGTGAAATCCTCATCGACGGCGAGGACTTTCTGAAGGCGTCGTCCGAAAAGCTCATCGACATGCGTCGGCACAAACTCGGCATGGTGTTTCAGAATTTCGGCCTTCTGCCGCATCGCAACGTCCTGTCGAACGTCGCCTTCCCGCTGGAGGTGCGCGGCGAGGCGCGGCAGGAACGCGAGGCGCGCGCCCGCGAGATGATCCGCCTCGTCGGCCTTGAGGGCCGCGAGAGCTACTTCCCGCGCGAGCTTTCGGGCGGCCAGCAGCAGCGTGTCGGGATCGCGCGCTCGCTGGCCGTGGAGCCAGAGATCTGGTTCCTTGACGAACCCTTCTCGGCGCTCGACCCGCTGATCCGGCGCGAACTTCAGGACGAGTTCCTGCGGTTGCAGCGCATGCTGCACAAGACCATCGTGTTCATCACGCACGACTTCGACGAGGCGGTTCGGCTCGGCGATCGTATCGGCATCATGAAGGACGGCCGGCTCATCCAGCTCGCGACCGCCGAGGACATGGTTCTCAACCCGGCTGACGACTACGTCCGGGCGTTCACCAAGAACGCCCCGCGCGAACACATCATCACCCTGTCGCGCATCATGAAGCCTGCGGGCCGCACCCGAACGCTCGAGGGTCCGGCGCTCCTCGGCACGATGAAGATCGGCGATGCGGCCGCGGCCGTTCTGGCCAGCGACCGGCCGCTCCCGGTTGTCGACAACGAGGGTCAGCCCATCGGCGCGGTCGATCGCCCGGGGATGATCGCCGCGCTGTTTCCGGACGACGCAGCATGACCGACATGGCCGTCGCCGCGCCTCGCAGCGTCCGCCGGCCTGTCCTCGAGGGCGTCGCCGTGGTGCTCGCGATCGTTCTCGCCTGCGCGGCGGCGGCGGCTGTCGCCCCCTGGGTCGGCAAGTGGCCCGCCGAGTGGGTCGTGCCGTTCTCGCGGTGGATCACCAACGCCGTCGCCGCGTTCGCCGCCGCCGCCAAACCTGTCACCCGTACGATCTCGTGGTTGCTCGCCCAGCCGCTGTTGCTGACGGAGATTCTTCTGTTCCGCGGCGTTCTGGCCTGGAAATGGCCGCCCCTGCCGTGGATCGCCATCGTCGGCTCGGTGTTCATCCTCGGCCACTGGCTGGGCGGGCTGCGCCTTGCTGTCTTCACGGCCGCCTGCGCCGCCTACCTTGCGATCTTCGGGCTTTGGCCCGACGCGATGCAGACCCTGTCGCTGGTCATCGTCACGGTCCCGCTCGCCGCCGTGCTCGGTCTGGCGCTTGGACTCTGGTCGACGCGCAGCCCAAGGGCGCAGCGGGTGCTAGCCCTTATGTTCGACGTCATGCAGGCCACGCCGCACATGGCCTATCTCGGTCCGGTGGTCGTGCTGTTCGGTTTCGGACAGGCGCCGGCCATGCTCGCCACGTTGTTTTTCGCCATGCCGCCCATGGCGCGGTGCACCATCCTGGGGCGCGCCACCGTGCCGAGAGACGTCATCGAGGCGGGCGTCATGTCCGGCGCGACGCGGCGCCAGCTTTTGTGGAAAGTCGAAATTCCCGCCGCCGCCCGCACCCTCCTTCTCGGACTGAACCAGGTGGTGATGCAAACGCTGGCGATGGCCGTCATCGCCTCGCTGGTCGGCGCCTCCGGCCTTGGCCAGAAACTTCTGTTCTCGCTCCAGCAGCTTCAGATCGGCAAGGCGGTGGAGCAAGGCATTGCGATCACCCTCATCGCCATCGCCCTCGACCGCCTGACGCAGGCGGCCGCGCTCTACGAACCGAAGCATTTCCCGCCGGGGACGCCCTGGTACGCCCGCCACCGCCACCTCGTGGCGTTCGCCGGCTGGCTCCTGGTCTCGATCGTCGCAGCACGGCTGTTTCCCGCGCTCGGCGTTCTGCCCAGGGACCTCACCATCTCCGTCAGCGCCCCGATCAACGACGCGGTGCGATGGGTGTCGCGGACACTGTTCGCCTACGTGAAGCCGGTGCGCGATTTCATCACCATCTGGCTGCTGCTGCCCATTCGCGACGTCTATCTCTGGCTGCCGTGGAGCGCCGTCATCGGCGGCCTCGCCTATGTCGGCTGGCGGCTGGGCGGCTGGCGGCTGGCGCTGCTGCCCTGCCTGATGTTCGGGTTTCTGCTGATCGCCGGGTTCTGGACTCCGCTGATGCTGACGATCTATCTGGTCACCGGATGCGTGATCCTGTGCATCCTGATCGGCGTGCCGATCGGCGTTTGGTCGGCGCGCAACGACACGGTGGCGAGGATCGTCATGGCGGTCTGCGACACGCTGCAAACCTTTCCAAGCTTCATCTACCTCATCCCGGTGATCATGCTGTTTCAGACCAGCGACTTGTCGAACGTCATCGCCATGCTGTTCTATGCGTCGGTCCCGGCGATCCGCTACACTTATCTCGGCCTGAAAAACGTTCCTGCCGCCACGATCGAGGCGGCGACCGCATCCGGCGCCACGCGGCGCCAGCGCCTGTTCAAGGTGGAGCTGCCCATCGCCTTTCCGGAAATCCTGCTCGGCGTCAACCAGACGATCATGATGGCGCTGGCCATGGTGGCGATCACGGCGCTCATCGGGTCACGCGACCTTGGACAAGAGATTTACAAGGCCCTCCCGGGCGGCGACACCGGCCGCGGCCTGATCGCGGGGCTGGGCATCGCGTTCATCGGCATCATCGCCGACCGCTTCATCGGGGCCTGGGCCTTGCACCGCAAGCGCCACCTCGGCATGTCCTGAGCTTCACGCCGGCCACGGATCGGCCTCGACGCTTTTCCACACCGGCCGGAACGCCAGCACCATGGCGTCTCCCGGCGACCGCGAATTGAACAGGCGATTGTGCCAGAGCGTGGCCTCGCGGTTCGGGTCGGCCTCCTTGAGCAGGCGGACCTTCGCGAACATCCGGAAGCGCTGGCTGTACTGGTCGAAGTCGAGCAGCACCTCCTTCAGCTTCAGCAGACGGCCGGCGGTGGCGCTGCCGGGAGAGAACAGCGCCGTCATCTCGCCGGTGAACAGCTCCGGCTGCTGGAAATACTCGGCGCCGAGAAAGCGCAGGGCGGCGTCGCGGATTTTCTGCTGCTCCTGCGTCTTCTGGATCTGGAAACGGAAGAAGGCGGTGGTTTCATAAGGGTGATGCTCGGCGAGTTGCACCGTCATGGCCTCCATGACGAGCTCGCCCTTCTTCGACCAGACCGCCGGCCGCATGCCGGGGGTGGGCATGCCGCCCATCTCGCGCACGGCGATCTGTCGCAGCCGGCATTGCCAGCCGAGGAAATAGTCGCGCAAGTCGTCGTCGGTGAGGCGCTGCATCGGTTTTCGTATGGACAAAGAGGACTGGAATTGGCCTAATAATGGGCGTGTTTGGTATGCGCAAGTCGAAGCCACACACCATGCGCCCGGCGGGGCGAAATCAACGACACGAGCGGCTGCATGCAACGGCCGCCACACTCGAAACGGCGGGACCGGCCGCAATCGGCCGCATCCCTTGTTCAGAAAAGACGGGAGCTTTTCATGACCAGAGTTTGCGTCATTGGCGCCGGGCCTTCGGGGCTCGCCGCGCTGCGGGCCTTTCAGTCGGCGGCGAAGAAGAAGGCGAAAATCCCGGAGGTCGTGTGCTTCGAGAAGCAGGACGACTGGGGCGGCCTGTGGAAGTACACCTGGCGCACCGTCCTCGACGAGTACGGCGAGCCGGTGCACTGCTCCATGTACCGCTATCTGTGGTCCAACGGCCCGAAGGAGTGCCTTGAGTTCGCCGACTACACCTTCGAGGAGCATTTCGGCAAACCCATCGCCTCCTACCCGCCGCGCGCCGTCCTGTGGGACTACATCGTCGGCCGGGTGAAGAAGGCGGGCGTGCGCAAGTGGATCCGCTTCAACACGCCGGTCCGCATGGTGACGTACGACAAGAAAAAGAAGAAGTTCCACGTCACCGTGCATGACCGCCCGAAGGACCGGATGTACACGGAGGAGTTCGACTATGTGATCTGCGCCTCCGGGCACTTCTCCACGCCGAATGTGCCGTTCTTCGAGGGCCTCGACGCCTTCAACGGCCGCGTGCTGCACGCCCACGACTTCCGCGACGCGCTGGAGTTCAAGGGCAAGAACGTACTGATCATCGGCCGCAGCTACTCGGCCGAGGACATCGGCTCGCAGTGCTGGAAGTACGGCGCGAAGTCGGTGACGACCACCTACCGCTCGCGTCCGATGGGCTTCAAGTGGCCGAAGAACTTCGAGGAGCGCCCGCTGCTACAAAAGGTGGAGGGCAACACCGCAACCTTCGCCGACGGCTCCACCAAGGACGTGGACGCCATCATCCTGTGCACCGGCTACCTGCACCACTTCCCGTTCCTGCCCGAGGATTTGCGCCTCAAGACGCACAACCGGATGTGGCCGCCGAACCTCTACAAGGGCGTGGTGTGGCAGGACAACCCGCGCTTTTTCTATATCGGGATGCAGGACCAGTTCTACACGTTCAACATGTTCGACGCCCAGGCGTGGTACGTGCGCGACATCATCCTCGGCCGCATCAAGCTGCCCGCGGCCGAAGCCATGAAGAAAGACTGGAAGAAGTGGCTGAAGCGCGAGGAGAAACTCCAGGATGCCGAGCAGGCGATCTGGTTCCAGGGCGACTACGTGAAGGAGCTCATCGCCGCCACCGATTATCCGGACTTCGACATCGAGGCGGTGAACCAGACGTTCATGGAGTGGGAGCACCACAAGATGGACGACATCATGGGCTTCCGCAACAACGCCTACCGCTCGCTGATGACCGGCTCCATGTCGCCGAAGCATCACACGCCGTGGAAGGACGCGCTGGACGACTCGATGGAGGCGTATCTGAACGGCCCGGCCGAGAAGCCGGCGAAGAAGCCGAAGGCGACGGCCGCGGCGGCCGAGTAGCGCAAGCGAAACGCTCCCGCCTCGCTCCCCGTGTGCCCGGGCCGGCCTGATTCAGTCGGGCCGGTTTCCGCGTCAGGACCGCGGCCGGGTCTTGTCGCGATCGTAGTGGGGGAACGTCACAATCCGCGCCGGCAGCCGCTTCTGATGCCCGTCGAGCTTGCCGATCTCGACTTCGGTCCCGATCTCGCTGGTGAGCGCATCGACCCGCGCCAGCGCGATGTTCTTCCCCAGGATCGGCGAGCGCATGCCGGACGTCACCACACCCACCTGGGCGCGGCCGATGTGGACGCCGTCGCCATGGCCCACCGCGTCGTTGGCGTCGATCTCAAGCCCCACGAGTTTGCGGCGTGGATGCTGCTTGCGCTGGATCAGCGCCGCCTTGCCGATGAAGTCGTCGGTCTTGGTGTTCAGCGGCACGGTGAAGCCGACGCCGGCCTCGAACGGATCGGTCTCGGAGGTGAACTCGTAGTTGGCGAAGATGAGCCCCGCCTCGATGCGCACCATGTCGAGCGCCTCAAGCCCCATCGGCGTCAGGCCGTGCTTCTGCCCTGCGTCCCACACCGCGTCGAACACGGCGAGCGCATCCTTCGGGTGGCAGAAGATCTCGTAGCCGAGTTCGCCGGTATACCCGGTTCGCGACACCACCACCGGCGCGCCCTCGAAGTGGCCGATACGGCCGACAAGGAAGCGGAACCATTCAAGCTCGCCGATGGCCGGCTGCGCGGGCGGGGTCCAGATGATCTCCTTCAGGATGTCGCGGCTCGCCGGCCCCTGCACCGCGATGTTGTGGAGCTGGTCCGTGGATGAACGCACCCACGCCTTGAGGCCCAGCCTCTGCGCCTGCTCGCGAAGCCAGACGCCGGAATAATCGTCGCCGCCGATCCAGCGGAAATTGTTCTGCCCGAGGCGGAACACCGTCCCGTCGTCGATCATCCCGCCGTTCTCGTAACACATGGCGGTATAGACGACTTGTCCCGTGGACAGCTTGCGGATGTCGCGCGTCATGCAGTGCTGCATCAGCGCCTCGGCGTCCGGACCCGTCACCTCGAACTTGCGCAAGGGCGAGAGGTCGAGCACCACCGCCTTCTCCCGGCACGCCCAGTACTCGGCGATCGGGCCGTCGTTGTTGAAGCGCGCCGGCAGCCAGTACCCGCGGTACTCGCTGAAGGCGCGGGTGAGCGCCGAGAAGCGCGGGTGAAAGGCGGTCTCGCGGGTGAGCTCTGCGTCGGCGTCGGGTGTCATGCGGTACGCTATCGCTTTCGGGAACGTTCGGCGCGCCGAGTAGGTGCGCACATGAATGTCGGTCGGGTCCCAGCCGTTGGCGGCGTCGATGTCGTCGGGACAGGAGGAGGACACGCACAAAAGATCGGTGAGCGCGCGCATCAGCACGTAGTCGCCGGGCCGCGACCACGGCTCGTCGAGGTAAAGCTGGTTCGCGTGGTCGATGTTGGTGTTGTAGAAGTAGTTGAGCGCTTCCCATCCCTTTCGCGGCGCGACGCCGTAAGGGGCGAGAGCGGCGTTGAAATTCTCCGTGCAGTTGACGTGGCCGGGATAGCCCATGTCGTCGTAGTAGCGGGCGCTGCACGCGGTGGCGAACGCGTCGTGACGGCCCACCGTGTCCTGCACGATCTCCACCAGCGGCTCGAACTCGCGGTCGAACGCCTTCGACGGCAGGCCCGGCGCCGGATAGCTGCGGCCGATCAGCGTGCGGGTGATGGTGGAATCGAGGGCAAGGTCCTTGCCCTTGTCAAGCTTGCGCAGCGACATCGCCTGAAAGTCCGTACACTGACGACCCGCGACATCGATGATCTGAATGTACTCGCCGGCCTTCACCACATAGGCGGTCGCCGTGGCGGCGGCGATCCTGAGATCGACGATCGGATCGGCCAGCGGCTCGGGGAGCGGCGGCGGCGGATACGCTCCGTCCACGGAGGGTTTGGCGAAGACCAGAACCTCGATCTCCGTCGCGGTGTCCTGCGCCTCGGGCGCCATCGCCCGGCCCGGCGCGGCGAGGACGAGCGCGCCGTCGCGCTGTACGATCAGTTCGGCGGTCGCGCCCGGCGGGGAATCTTGGCCGAACAGCGTCGCCGTCCGCGCGCCGCCGAGATCGACGCCGCGCCGCCGCAGCGCCGCAACCGTGCGCGCCGCGCCCTCCGCGCCGTTCGCCAGCGCCGCCTTGAGACCGGCGCCGGTTCCGTCGGCGCGCGCCAATCCCAGACCTTTCGGATCAAAACGGCCCAAAGAATCAACGAACGCAACCTCGCACGGTTGTCCGCCCTCGATGTCGCGAACCACCAGGCGCACGCCCTCCGCGACCGGAACGACGAGGCTGCCCCCACCCTCGACACGGTATCGGGCGCACCCTGGCGGCAGCGCGCGAACGCCCGGCCGAAGGATGCGGCTTGGCCTCGGTTGAACCGCGGAAACACTGGATAAACGGGTCATCATCGCCTCGCCGGAACGCTCGCCGGGGTGACTGCCGTGGCGGATTATCGCATGGACCTGCTTGACCGTCGACAGGATTGCGGCGGAGATTAGCCGCCCATTCAAGTTGTCGTGAATGTGGTAACATTTGCCTCAAGTCCGGACGGAACGACGCCGGACCAATCGCTACCAAAGCAGACCTTTGAGAGTTGGAACGGGAGAAATGTCCAATGGCAAATCAGACGACCGCTCCGGCGGCCAGTAACCTCCGGGGCGCGGAAACCCTCCAGAGCGCGGACACCGGGGGCCTTGTCCGCGCGCTCGACTGGCGAGGCGCATTCTGGGTGGCGGCGGGCGTGCCGCCGCGGGTGCTGTTCTCGCTGGGCGGCATCGCCGGCACGACGGGCCAGCTCGCGTTCCTCGTCTGGATGATCTCGATGACGATGGGCTTCCTGCAATCGTTCACCTACGCCGAGATCGCCGGCATGTTCGGCAACAAGGCGGGCGGCGCGTCGGTCTACGGCGCGACGGCGTGGATCCGTTATTCGAAGTTCATCGCGCCCCTGTCGGTTTGGTGCAACTGGTTCGCCTGGTCGCCGGTGCTCTCGCTCGGCTGCGCCATCGCGGCGGGCTACATCCTGAACGCGCTCTACCCGATCCCGGCGGCGGACTCCCGGCCGGTGCTCGACTGGATCGCCGCCAACGCGGCGTCCGTCGCCGCCGACAGCCCGCGCGTCGCCGAATGGCTCGCGGCCAACGCCGGCAAGACGGCGGAGGAGGCGGTTCAGGCGCTGCTCTCGGCAGACGCGGTCGCCGCGCTCACACCGGCGGTGCGCACCTGGGAGGCGTTCACCATTCCGGCGCCGGGCCTTGGCAACCTGCACTTCAACTCCACGTTCGTGATCGGCGCGATCCTGATGCTGATCATCTTCGCCATCCAGCACCGCGGCATCGCCGCCACCGCGCGGGCGCAGAAGATCCTCGCCATCGTCGTGCTGACGCCGCTCCTGCTGGTCGGGCTGGTGCCGATCGTCACCGGCCAGATCAATTCCGCCAACGTCACCGCGCTGGTGCCGCCGACGGCCGCCTACTCCGGCGAGGACGGCGCGTGGAACCTCGGCGGCTGGACGCTGTTCCTCGGCGGCCTCTACATCGCCGCCTGGTCCACCTACGGCTTCGAGACCGCCGTGTGCTACACGCGCGAACTGAAGAACCCGAAGACCGACACCTTCCGGGCGATCTTCTACTCGGGTCTGCTGTGCTGCCTGTTCTTCTTCCTCGTGCCGTTCTCGTTCCAGGGCGTGTTCGGCCATCAGGGCATGCTGGCGCCGGGCATCGTCGACGGCACGGGCGTCGGCGAGGCCTTGGGCAGCATGGTCGGCGGCGGGCCGGTGATCACCCAGATCTTCGTGATCCTGATGATCCTGGCGCTGTTCCTCGCCATCATGACCGCGATGGCGGGCTCGTCGCGCACCCTGTATCAGGGGTCGCTGGACGGCTGGCTGCCGCGCTACCTGAGCCGCGTCAACGAGCACGGCGCGCCGACGCCGGCGATGTGGACCGACCTCGGCTTCAACCTGTTCCTGCTGGCGCTCGCCTCCGACATCACCGGCTACTTCTACGTGCTGGCGATCTCGAACGTCGGCTACATCATCTTCAACTTCCTCAACCTCAACGCCGGGTGGATCCACCGCGTCGACTCCGGCCATGTCTACCGGCCGTGGAAGGCGCCCACCTGGCTCATCGGCCTCAACACGGCGCTCGCCTTCGTCAACGCGCTGTTCCTGGGCGCCGGCGCCAAGGTCTGGGGCTATGAGACAGCGCTTTGGGCGGGGCTGATCTTCGCCGCGCTCATCATCCCGGTGTTCTACTACCGGCACTACGTCCAGGACGGCGGCCGCTTCCCGGCCGGCGCGCTGGCCGACCTCGGGCTCAGGGACGACGACCTCGGCGAACGCAAGGCGGGCATGCTGCCCTACCTGGCGCTCGGTCTGGGGGCGGCGGTGGTGCTGTGGGCGAACTGGTTCTTCGTGCTGCCCGGCTGACCGGCACAACGTCCACGGACGAAGGGAGGCCGGCCGCGACCGGCCTCTCTTTGCAGCGGGACACGCCATGACCAGCGACGCAGATCGCCCCGCCGCGGCGGCGGCGGATGGCGGCGGCAACGCGGCCGAGTCCGCGTTTCTGGGCGGACCTCGCGGCCGCAAGGACGACATCGCCAGCGCGGAGGCGATCTTCCGCGAATTCCTCGACGCCTTCGAGCGCTTCGACGTGCCCCAGCCTGCCGTGACCGTGTTCGGCTCGGCCCGGCTCGGGGACGGAACGCCGGAATACGCCATGACGCGGCGTCTGGGGGAACGCCTCGCCCGCGCCGGCTACACCATCGTCACCGGCGGGGGCCCGGGCCTCATGGAGGCGGCCAACCGCGGCGCCAAGGATGGCGGCGGCGTCTCGCTCGGTTGCAACATCAGGCTGCCGGTGGAGCAGACGCCCAATCCCTACCTCGACCGGCACATCACCTTCGACCACTTCTTCGTCCGCAAGGTGATGCTGGTGAAGTACTCCTGCGCCTTCGCGCTGACGCCGGGGGGCTTCGGCACCCTCGACGAGGCGTTCGAGATCGCCACCCTGATCCAGAGCCGCAAGGTTACGAACTTTCCGGTGGTGGCCATGGATTGCGCGTTCTGGGAACCCTTCGCCGCCATCATCCAGGGCATGGCGCAGCGCGGCCTCGTCAACCAGGCGGACCTGGCGATCGTCAAGATCACCGACGACGCCGACGAGGCCGTGCGCTGGATCGACGCCCGCCGGACGTGCGGGCCGGCGTCCTGACCTTGGCGTCGCCGGACCGCCCGGACCGGGATGGGCCGCAACCATGCTGGACCGCCCGGACTCGGATCGCCCGGCGCTCAAGACGCGCGCCGGGGCCTCATCTTGTTCCGCCAGCCGGTATCCACCTGGCGGGGTGAGGCCTCAGGCTGCGCTGCTCCGGCGGCGCGGCAGCTTCCAGTGGGGCCGTGGATAGTGGCAGGTGTAGCCGTGCGGATAGCGCACCAGATAGTCCTGATGCTCGGGCTCGGCCTCCCAGAACTCGCGCGCCGGCGAAACCTTCGTCACCACCTTGCCGGGCCACAGGCCGGATGCATCGACATCGGCGATGGCGGCCAGCGCCTCGGCGCGCTGCGCGTCGGTCACGTAGAAGATCTCCGAGCGGTACGAGGAGCCGATGTCGTTCCCCTGCCGGTTCGGCGTTGTCGGGTCGTGGATCTGGAAGAAGAACTCGAGAAGGTCGCGGTAGCCGATCCGCGCCGGGTCATAGGCGATCTCGATCGCCTCGGCATGGCCGGGATGATTCCGGTAGGTGGCGTTGGCGTTGTCGCCGCCGGTGTAGCCGACCCGCGTCTTCAGCACGCCCGGAACCCGCCGGATCAGGTCCTGCATGCCCCAGAAACAGCCACCGGCCAAAACTGCACGTTCGGTCATCGTCGTCTCCCGTCCTCGTTGCGCTGCGGAAAGGCCGCCTGACGGCCAATCTGGAGCGGCCCGGTCTCAACCGCAAGACGCGGCGTGGAGCCGAAAGGCGCACGGGGGAGGTGTCCGCTTCCCCACGAACGGCTCGCGACGCCGCCCGCATCCGCTCGCCCGGATGTTCTATTCACGGCGGCGGCGTCGCTGTGCTAAGGCTTCTTTGA
>DAIODI010000043.1:0-16387 GCA_036746875.1 Aestuariivirgaceae bacterium
TGGCCGTAGTTCACGTCGCGGCGGATGTGCTCAACCGAGTTGAACGCCATGTCGACGTGCGGCGTGTAGTGCATCGCCAGAACGACGCCGGTGATGATCTGCACCATCAGCATCACGGTGAGGATGCCGCCGAACGTCCAGAAATAGTTCAGATTGCGCGGCGTGGGGAAGTCTACGAGGTGGCCCTTGGCGAGGCTCAGGACCGGGAGGCGGGAATCGAACCACCGGACGGCGGGGTTCTTGAACTCAGGCGCGGGATGGCCAGCCATGACGCGTGTCTCCGTCAGCCGATGCGGATCTTGGTTTCGGACAGGTATTCGTAAGGCGGCACCGGAAGGTTTTGCGGCGCCGGGCCTTTTCTGATCCGCCCGGCGGTATCGTAGTGCGAGCCGTGGCATGGGCAGAACCAGCCGTCGTATTCGCCCTGGTCGGCGATCGGCACGCAGCCGAGATGGGTGCACACGCCGATCATCACCAGAAACTTCTCGTCGTCCTTGATGACGCGGTTGCGGTCAGTGGCGGGCGCATCGGCCGCAATGTTGGCGTTGCGCGCCAGCGGGTCGATGAGGCTCGCCACGTCGACCGCGTTGGCTTCCTCGATATCCTTGGCCGTCCGATGCCGGATAAACACCGGGTTGCCGCGCCAGCGCACGGTGATCGCCTGGCCTTCCGCAATCGGAGCCAGATCCACCTCGGTGGAGGCCAGGGCCAGGACCGAGGCGTCGGGGTTCATCTGGTCGATGAACGGCCACACGGCCAGCGCCGCGCCAACGGCCGCGACGGCGCCGGTGGCGATGTAAAGGAAATCGCGCCGTTCAGGGTTCGCAGGCTCGCGCCCATGGGGGCTCGCTTGGGTGGTGGTCGCCACGGTACAGGGTCCTCGGATGCGACGGGCGGTGAGACAATCAGCCATGCGGCTGGCGCCACCGTCGATGCCGCCTGCCGCTGTTCATGCTGATCAATTGGCACCAACATCCGGGCTTGTCCAGCCACCAGTTGTCGCACTATCGGGGGGTGTCCCCCCTGCAAGACAGGCGAGCGGCCTGTCGGGAGAGACGCTGCGGCAGACGCGCGGGGGGCTTCCCGAACCCTGCCGTTTCGGGCAAAGAACGGCGATGACCGACGCCGACCTCCACACCCGTCTCATCCCGCAGAAATCCGAAGCGCGCGCCTGGTTCGAAACCCTGCGCGACCAGCTCTGCGCCGCCTTCGAGGCGCTGGAGGACGCCCCGCCCGTCGCCGCGCTGGCGGCCCGGCCGGCCGGGCGCTTCACCCGCAAGGCGTGGGAACGCACCGAGCATGACGGGGCGCCCGGCGGCGGCGTGATGTCGATGATGACGGGCCGGGTGTTCGAGAAGGTGGGCGTCCACTGCTCCACCGTTTACGGCGTGTTCAGCCCGGAGTTCAGAAAGCAGATCCCCGGCGCGGAGGATGATCCGCGCTTTCACGCCACCGGCATTTCGCTCATCGCCCATCCCTGGAACCCGAATGCGCCGGCGGCGCACATGAACACCCGATTCGTCGTCACCTCGAAGAGCTGGTTCGGCGGCGGCGGCGACCTCACCCCGGTGCTCGACCGCCGGCGCACCCAGGACGATCCCGACTCGATCGACTTCCACGCCGCGTACCGGCGCGCCTGCGAGGCCCACGCCGTCGCCGACTACGCCCGGTTCAAACAGTGGTGCGACGAATACTTCTGGCTCGCCCACAGGAAGGAGCCGCGCGGCGTCGGCGGCATCTTCTACGATTACCACAACTCCGGCGATTTCGCCGCCGACCTTGCGTTCACCAAGGACGTGGGGCGCGCCTTCCTCGATGTCTATCCCCGCCTTGTCGCCCGCAACATGGGAACGCCTTGGACCGAAGCGGACCGCAACGAGCAGCTGGTGCGGCGGGGGCGCTACGTCGAGTTCAACCTGCTCCATGACCGCGGCACGATCTTCGGCCTCAAGACCGGGGGCAACGTGGAGTCGATCCTCTCCTCGATGCCGCCCCTGGTGCGCTGGCCGTGAGCGTCGCCGCGCGGCCGCTCCTTTGGGGCAACCTGGTCGCCGCGATGGCGACGATCATCGTCGCCGACATCGGTTTCGGCCTCACCTACCCGCTGCTCAACCTGCTGCTTGAGGAGCGCGGCGTCGACGCGTTCGTCATCGGCCTCAACGCCGCCATGGCGCCGCTGGGGATCGTGACGTTCGGCCTGTTCATCCCGCGCCTCACCGCCCGCTTCGGCGGCAAGGCCATGGCGTACGCGGCGATCGCCGGGCTGGCGCTGAGCCTGCTGCTGTTTCCGCTGTTCCCCTCGCTTGAGGCGTGGTTCGCCATCCGCTTTCTGCTCGGGGCGGCCGGGATCACCCTTTATTCACTGTCGGAAGCCTGGGTGATGCAGTTCGCCCCGCCGTCCGTGCGGGGGCGCGTGGCGGCCATTTACGCCTCGGTCCTGTCGCTCGGCTTCTCCATCGGCCCGTTCATGCTGCCGTTCACCGGCATCGACGGCTTCACGCCGTTCGCCATCGCGATCGCGCTGGTGCTGGTCAGCACGATTCCGCTCGCCATGGTGAGGCTCGACGAGGCGCCGCACGGCGAGCGCGAGCCGCACGGCAGCGTGTTCGCGTTCGCCGCCAAGGCGCCGCTGCTGTTGTTTGCGGTCTGCACGCTGACGCTGTTCGATTCGGTGATGCTCGCCTTCTTTCCGATCTTCGCCATGCGCTCGGGCCTCGACCTCGCCACGGCGTCCTGGGCGCTGGGCGTGGCGGTGATGGGCAACGCCTTCTTCCAGTATCCCGTGGGCTGGCTCGCCGACCGCTGGTCGCGCATCGGCGTCGTGTGGGTGGCGGCCGTCGTCACGCCGCTGCTCGCCCTGTCGCTGCCGTTCGTCGTCCACTCGTGGCTGCTGTGGCCGGTGGCGCTGCTGATGGGCAGCGGGGCCTACGCCGTCTACACGGTGGCGCTGGCGGTGCTGGGCGACGAGTTCCGCGGCCAGGAACTGATCGCCGGGTCGGTGGCGTTCGGCGCGATGTGGGGCGTGGGCGGTATCGCCGGTCCGCCGCTTGCCGGTCTTGCGCTCAACATCGTGGGGCCGGCGGGGATCAGCTATGTTCTCGCCTCGTTCTATGTCTTGCTCATGGTCGGGCTGGCCGTCTCCGGCGGCCGGCTGGCGGGCGCGGCGCGCTGAGGCTCGCCGCGAAGCCCTGTCCGGCAAACATCCCAGCATGTCGTTTCCGGCAGAGACGGCTTTCTGACCGCAGTCTAGAACGTCTGGCGGTTGGCATGGGGACGGCGATGACGGAGGTTGCAGCCCGAGAGGGTCCGGCGGTGGAGGACGGCGCGCCCGACTGGCGCAACCTCTCGGCCGCCATTGCCGCGATCACCGTTTTCGGGTTCGCGCTGGGGCTTATGTTCCCGCTGTTGTCGCTGCTGCTGGAACAGCGCGGCTATTCCGACGACGTAATCGGCCTCAACGCGGCGATGTCGCCCATCGGCATCCTGATCTTCTCGGTGGTCATTCCCACGCTGTCGCGGCGCTACGGCCACAAGCGCGTGGCGCTGGTGGCGGCGTTCGTCACGGCGCTGCTCATCCTCGCCTACAAGGTGCTGTGGCCGATCGAGTGGTGGTTCGTGCTGCGCCTGCTTCAGGGCATGTCGGTGTCCACCCTGTTCGTGCTCTCGGAAGCGTGGGTGGTGAAGTTCTCCGAGGGACGCCATCGCGGCAAGATCGTCGCGCTCTACGCCTCCGTGCTGTCGGTCAGTTTCGGCGCCGGGCCGCTGCTCATCAGCGTCATCGGCGTGGACGGCTGGGCGCCGTTCGTCATCGGCGCGGTAGTTCTCCTTCTCGCCATGATCCCGATCGCGCTGGTGCGCGACACCATTCCGGACGACGAGCCCGAACCCGCCACCTCGTTCGTGCAGTTCTTCCCGAAAGCGCCGGTGCTGCTCATGTCGATCCTCACCTTCGCGGTGTTCGACGCGGCCGTGCTGGCGCTGTTGCCGGTCTACGGCGTGCGCGTCGGCCTCGACACGCAGATCGCCTCGGCGGCGCTTTCGGCGCTGGTGATCGGCAACGCGGTGCTGCAGATGCCCATCGGCTGGCTCGCCGACCGCTACCGCAAGCGGCTGGTGATGACGTGGCTCGCCGTGCTCACCGCGGTCCTGCTTCTGGCGCTGCCGGCTGTCATGGGCACCTGGGCGATGTGGCCGCTGCTGCCGGTGCTGGGGGCCGCCGGCGCCGGCCTCTACACGGTCGGGCTCGCCGAACTCGGCGACCGCTTCCAGGGCGAGGAGCTGATCGCCGGATCGGCCGCGTTCTCCTCGATGTGGGGCACCGGGGCGCTCATCGGCTCGACGCTGGGCGGCGTCGCCATGCGCCTGCTGGGGCCGCACGGCCTTCCCATCGCGCTGGCGGCCTTCTTCGTCGTGTTCCTGGCGATGATCTTCTGGCGCGAGGCCCGGCGCGCCGGCCGCGCCTGAGGGCTTGCGCGGTGGCGGCGGCGCAATCCTACGGAACGGGCGTGGCGCTGGCGCTCGCCGGGGCGGCGTGCTGGAGCCTCGGCGGCGGCCTCGTGCGGATGACCGAGGGCGTGGACGCCTGGCAGATCATCTTCTACCGCTCGCTCACCGTCGCCGTTCTCACCCTCGCCTGGCTCCTTTGGAAGAAGGGCGGCGCGGGCACGCTCCATGCCTTTTCCGCCGGCGGCATGCTCGCCGTTCTGGCGGGGGTCGCGATCGGCGTGGCGGGCCTTCTTTTCGTGGTGGCGCTGTTCTACACCACCGTGGCGCAGGTGATCTTCATGACCGGCGTAGCGCCGTTTTCCGCCGCGCTGCTGGCGCGGGCCTTCCTGAAGGAGCGCACCTCGTGGGCGACGTGGGTCGCCATGTCCATTGCGCTCGCCGGCCTCCTCGTGATGCTGTTCGCCGAACCCGGCGCGGTGAGCTTCGCCGGCACGGCGTTCGCCATGCTCTCGGCGTTCTTCTTCTCGGTCTACTCGGTGATGATCCGTACACGTCCAAGCGTCGACATGACGGTGGCGGTGGTGTGGAACGGGCTGTTCCTGCTTGTGCTGACGACGCTGGTGCTGCTCGCGCCGACGCCCCTGCGCGACGGCTTCGGGCCGCAGTCGTTCGTCATCGGCTGGTCCAACCTGTTCTGGGTCTTCATCATGGGCGCGGTGCAGCTCACCCTCGGCCTGATCCTGTTCACCACCGCCTCGCGCAGCGTGCCCTCGGCGCAGCTGGCGCTGCTGGCGCTCGTCGAGCCGACGCTGGCGCCGCTGTGGGCGTGGCTGGCGTCCGGCGAGCTGCCGCCGGTCTCGACATTCGCCGGCGGCGCCGTCATCATGTTGGCCATCGCCTTCCTCGTGGTGGCGAACTCGGGCTGGCTGTCGCGCCGGCAGAAACCGGGAGAAGCAGGATGACCCTCAATCGTGTCGCGCGGCTGGTGCGGCGTCCGTACGGAGAGATCGACCCGGGCGTGTTCGCCATCGCCGACGAACCGGTGGGCGAGCCGAAGGACGGCGAGATTCGCGTCCGGGTCGCTTACGTCTCGCTCGATCCGGCGATGCGCGGCTGGATGAACGAGGGCAGGTCGTACGTGCCGCCGGTGGCGCTGGGCGACGTCATGCGCGCCATCGCGGCGGGGCATGTGGAGGCCTCGCGCAATCCGAAGTTCCGCGAGGGCGACTCGGTGGTGGGCGTCTTCGGGGTGCAGACCCACGCGGTCACCGCCGACCGCGACATCTACATCGTGGATGAACGCGCCGCGCCGCTCTACCGTTATGTCGGCGGGCTGGGGATGCCCGGTCTCACCGCCTACTTCGGCCTCAAGGCCGTGGCCCAGCCGAAGCCCGGCGAGACGGTGGTGGTCTCCGCCGCGTCCGGCGCGGTGGGGCAGGTGGCGGGCCAGATCGCCAGGCTCGAAGGCTGCCGCGCGGTGGGCATCGCCGGCGGGCCGGAGAAGTGCCGGCTGGTGACGGAGACGTTCGGCTTCGACGCCGCGGTGGACCACAAGGCTGGCGACCTGGCGGGGCAGCTTCGGGCCGCCTGCCCGAACGGCGTCGACGTGGACTTCGAGAGCGTCGGCGGCGAGATTTTCGACGCCGTGCTCGGCCAGATGAATCCGTTCGGCCGCGTCGCCATGTGCGGCCTCATTTCGATGTACAACGCCACCGAGCTTCCGCCGGGGCCGAAGAACATCCGCGCCGTGCTGACGATGCGGTTGAGGATGCAGGGCTTCATCGTGTTCGACTTCATCGACCGCTACCCGGAGGCGCTGGCGCAGCTTGCCCTGTGGGCGCGCGACGGCAGGCTCACCTTCCGCGAGGACGTGCGCGCGGGCGGCGTGGACGCGTTTCCCGAAACGCTGAAGCTGCTCTACACCGGCGGCAACACCGGCAAGCTGGTGCTCAAGGTTTAGGGGCTACAACCCGCTCGCCTTTCGGAAGTTATCAACAGTTGTCTGTATTGCCACGCTTTCGGGCGCTGGGGAGTTGCGGACCGTCGGTTGCGGAGTATTTTTGCTCGCCATGGAATCAGCCGTCGATAGTGAAGACCGCACGATTTCGATGGGAGAGGGTCTCGCCGCCATCCCGGAGAGGTTGTTGTTGGCCCACGCGAGGGGCGAGGTGCTGTTCGTTTGTGGGGCTGGGATATCGAAGCCAGCGAATCTCCCAAGTTTTCGTCAGCTCGTTTTGGATGTCTATAGAAGGCTTGATCCACGCGCATGGCGTATCCTGGAAGACATACCAGAAGATGCTTGTAATCGTTGGCCGATCTATGGTTTGGACGAAAAACAAACTCTTGAGGCAAGGTGCTTCATCCGTAGCGAGTACGACGTTGCCCTTGGACTTTTAGAGCGTCGGATGGACGGCCCGACGCGCCGTACCAGCACTGTCAGGGAAGCCGTTCATGAGCAACTTCGTGAGCGTTCGAGCGGGCCAGCGGCCATTCATCATGCTCTGATGGCGCTCGCGGACCGTGGTGGTTCGAGACCCATTGTCACGACAAACTTCGATCTCCTCCTCGAGGACGCGGCGCGCCGCCGTAAGCTGGCGACGCGTACGTACTCTTTGGGGTCGGTTCCTCGCCCATCCAGGAGCAAGGAGTTTGATGGCGTTCTTCATATTCATGGCGCGCTCGACACCGAAAATTCCGAGCTGATCCTGTCGGATCAAGATTTTGGGGAATACTACATGCGCCGTCGGTTTGTTCTGGATTTCGTATATGATGCGGCTCGCATTTATCATCTGGTTCTGGTTGGCTACAGAGCCGACGATCCCCCGATGCGTTACCTGTTGCACGCCATTGCGGCCGATCAATATCGCTTCAAAGATCTTAAGGAGCGTTTCGTCTTTGTCGGTATGGATGATTATGATCCAGTGTTGCTTGAAGACTGGCGAGGGAGAGGTATCGTCCCGATCCAATATGACTCAAATAAAAAACACCAAGCCTTGCATTTGGCGCTGGAGCGGTGGGCGAAACTGTCTGTCCATGCCAAGGACAGCGAAGAGGTCGCCTTAGCTGAATTGCGGCGGATCGTGAAGACAGCGCGCACAGCCGCGCCGGACTCTGACCGTGATCTGTTCGACCATCTTTTCCGCCGTAGCAACACTGATGAACGCCAGCGGATGGCGAAGTTTGTTTCCGAGGCGAAGGCCGAAATCGGGTGGCTCAACGCCATCGCCGACATCTGTAGGGAGCGTCCTCAGGAGCGCTCCCCGTGAGCCGACGCTCGGATGACCCGAACTCGACAAATCGCCGCACGTCCTTCGTCGTCAAGGCGTTTCTGGAGTCTCGCCTCGCCGAACAGGCGACGATCGACTGGGCCTTGAAACTGGATGCCGGCAGGGCTGCCGAGCGCATGGCCGTCAAGGAGTTGTTGAACGGTCTACCCCGTGTGAAATTGCATGAACCCTGGGCTTCCGCCTGGCGCCTTATCGAAGAGAGCTGGTCGAAGAGTGCGCCGGGTGGCGCCGGCTTTACCGTTTACGATGCCAAGGAACGCCTTGAAGGTGGCGATCGCTCGGGCGCCCTGATCGCCGCCATCGTCGATCTCGTCGCGCCGCGGCTCAAGGTCGTAGCGCTAGACGACTGGCATAGGGCCTCAATCAACAAGCAGCGCAATCCCAACAAGGTCGAGCATGTCCTATCCGCCAGGCTGACAAGCGGCGATCTGGTCGATCTCGATGTCCTGCGTTTGGCGGATCTGAGCGACGTTGCCAAAGATGGTCCGTTTCTCAAATCGCTGGGGAATGCGCTGGACAGAGCCGTGCAGCATGGGCTCGACATCGCGCGCCGGCTGGGATGGGACGGCACGCGGTTCTGGCTCGTCGGCGACCTCTATCGGGCCTATTATACACAGCCTTTTGGCCGGGACGGCGAGACCGATGAGCCCGATACACACCATGTCGGAATCGCGCCATCCGTGAAGCTGCTGCATGCCGTCGTCGCTCGACTGGCGGAACTCCAGATCGGCGAAGCCAAGCCGTTTGTTCACCGCTGGCGGGAAGACGCATCGCCGGTCTTCATCCGACTGTGGGCGGCGATGGCGCGCGATCATCGCTTCGCCTCGGCGGAGGCTGTTGCTTCGTTTCTGATCGCGAGTGACGACCGGGAGTTCTGGAAGCTCCACCTGTTTCCCGAGATCGCCGAACTCCGAGCGGTTCGGTTCGGCGATCTCGATCCCCTGTCGCAAACAAAGATTGCGGCCCGCGTTCAAAAGGGGCCGCCGCGCAAGTATTGGCCGAGAGGACTCGATGCTGAGAAGGTCTCACGTGCGCGACAGTATTGGGCGGCGCGCGAGCTGCGACGAATCGAGATGGCGGGCGGCGGCTTGCCGCCGTCGGCCCAGAAATGGCTGGGCGACCGGCGATCCCTGATCGCCGAACTCGAACCCATGCGCATCGACACGCACTTTCCGGAGAGCAGCGCCGCTCGTTTTGTTCCTCCTGATCCAGACCCGCGTTTCGATGAACTTCATGGTGAGGAACGGCTCCGGGCTCTCGAAACCGCATTGGCAGCAATCCGAATAGCCTTCGATGACGATCCCGCCCAGCGGGCGGACGATTGGATCAAACAGGAGGGCAGCGCCGAGAAGCTCGTCGCTGACTTCGAGTCGACTGGCAACGGCGGTGACGATTTCCCCAGGGTCTGGGATCGCTTCGGGCGGTCATTCACGTGGCGTCAGCCGTCAGATCAAACCGGCCCACGGGCCAGTGCAGAAACAAACCGGTTGCTCGTTCTGCTCCATCGGCTTTCTCCAAGAACGCTGGAAGGGGCGATCGACGGCGTTTCCAAATGGTTCCAGTTTTGCGCGAAAGAAGCCGTTACGTCGCCGTTACTCTTGCCGGTCTGGTTGCGGCTCTGGCCTATCGCGGCCGAAGCAACCAACCGCATGCCTGAAATCGTTGTGGAACCGCGGATCACAGCCGTTCGCGACGAAACCGCAGACGATCACGATCCGGTAGGGTTCGATGCGCTGAATACGCCAGCCGGCAGACTGACCGGTGTGTTTCTCGCCGCCTGCCCTGAACTACGGTCCGGCTCTGGTGCGTTCCGCGAAGGGTCGGTGGAACGCCAGATGCGCGATATGCTCGTCTCCGCCAAGGGCAGAAGCCGTCTGACCGCACTGTACAGGATGATCCTCGACCTGCCCTACTTTCTAGCGGCCGATGAGGGATGGGCGAAGGAGCATCTCATCGAACCGCTGCGGAAGGATGATGACGACGCGTTGGCGCTTTGGCCTGCCGTCGCCGCGCGGACCCGTTTCGACAAGATCTTGCGGCAGATCGGTGGGGAGGCGGCGAACCGGGCGACCGACAGGCGATTGAGCCGCCGTGTTCGCGCGAGCCTCGCCAGCAGCCTCGTGATCGAATCCCTGCATGCCTTCCGCGAGCGCCGCGATCCGGTCGTGCCCAATGAGCGCATTACCCAGATGCTGCGTCAGGTCGAAGACGAGGTGCGCGCATCAGGGGCGGATGCCGTGCAGTTGTTTGTGCGCGAACTTTCTGCGGAGCAATCCGGCGACACGGGCGGAGAGGGAGAAGACAGGCGAGACAAGGCACCGGCGGCGGAGCTGTTTCGGAACGCTGCCAAGCCCTTCCTTCGCAACGTCTGGCCGCAAGAGCGCTCGCTTGCCACGCCCGGGGTCAGCGCCGAATTCGCAGATCTTCCCGCGACATCCGGCGATGCATTCGCCGAAGCCGTGGATGCGATCGAGCGCTTCCTGAAGCCCTTCCGATGCTGGTCGATGTTCAGTTTCGGCCTTTACGGCGAGGAGGGAAACGAAGGCAGGCTCGCCATGGTCGATGACCAACACAAGGCGCAAGCCCTGCTGAGGCTGCTGGACCTGACCGTCGGCGAGGCGGAGGACGCCGTGATCCCCAATGACCTTGCTTCGGCTCTGGACCGGATCAGGTATGTTGCGCCTGCGCTCGCCGACTCCCAAGAGTTTCGCCGGCTCTCGACCGCCACCCGGAGATGACGGGTTCGGCGGCTGCCCTCACAACCCGCTCGCCTTTCGGAAGTTGCCGAACACCGTGTGGGTGACGGCGGCGACGTCGGCCTCGCGCGCCGCGAGGTCGGCGCAGATGCGCGCGTGGGCGCCCTCGCCCAGCTCGCGCTCCAGCCCCTCGATCCAGTTGCGGTGCGCCGCCCAGCCCCTCACGCCCGAAAGCGTCCACTCGAAGTGGAACTGCACGCCGAGCGCGTGATCGCCCACCGCCATCGCCTGCACCGGCGTGGTCGCGGACGATCCCAGCACGCGGGCGCCCTGCGGCAGCCGCTTCACTTCCGCCGAGTGCCACTGCATCACCGGGTGGCGGCCTTCGAGGCCGTGGAGGAAGCTGTGCGGATCGTCGTCGTCGGCGAGGTCCACGGCGTGCAGGCCGATCTCCGGCTGCGCCGCGTAGCCCACCTCGCCGCCGAGCGCGGTGGCGAGCAGCTGGTGGCCGAAGCAGATGCCGATGTAGGGCTTCGCACGGCGCGCCACCCAGTCGCGGATCGCCGCCTTCTCCTCGATCAGCCAGGGATGCTCCGCCTCCTGCCAGACCTGCTGCGGGCCGCCCAGCGCCAGCATCAGGTCGAAGCCGTCGAGGGCGGGGAGAACGCCGCCTCGGTGCATGTCCACGTAGTGGAGGCTCAGGCCGAGCGCCTCGAGCCGGTCGCCGATGGCGCCGGCGTGGTCGCCGTCGGTGTGGCGCAGGACAAGGGCGGTGCGCGGCATCGTGCAGGGGTCCTTCAGGGCGCGGCGGGCAGCGTGATCACACCCCGGCAGTTAGACGCGGCGAGGCGTCCGGGGCAACGGCTTTCGCGGCCCTGCCGGTCATGGCAGATGCGCAGCTCGGAGAAGGTTTCCCGGCCCGACCGGCGCTGGCAGCGCACCGCCAGCATCCCGGGCGACAGGCGCGGATTGGCGGCGACGAACTCCGCCGCCAGCGCCGCCGCCGTCGTCTCCACCGGCTTCGCCGGCGAGCGGTAGCGCGGCGGAATGGCAAGTCTCCCGGCGAGCGTGCGGACCAGCGCGAAGTAGCGGCGCTGCGGCAGGCCGGAGCAGGTTCCGTGCTTCTTCCACTGGTGGATGATGAGCCCGCGCGACGGCATCAGGTCGCGCATGTCGCGGATCACCTCCTCGGCGAGCCAGCGGTCGGCGGCGGCGCAATAATCCGGGGAGCCGCGCGCCGAGGATGGCCAAAGGCCGTGGACGACGAAGCCGTAATCGCGGCGCGGATCGCACTGCGGGTCGCCCGGGGCGTCGTCGTCGGCGGCGCACCAGGTGGGCGACCAGGAGAGCGCCAGCACGTAGCCGTCGAAGACGCCGGCCGTGTCGGCGCGGCCCGCGAGGGGGCCGGCGATCGCCAGGACGGCCGCGAGCGCGCCCGCCCGGCCCAGCCGGCAGGCGCGGCGCATCAGACGAGCTGCAGCTCCACGGCCTGCGGGCCGCGGCCGCGCTTGTCGGGCTGCACGTCGAAGCTCACCTTCATGCCCTCGCTGAGTTCCGGGATGCCGGAGCGCTGGACGGCGGTGATATGCACGAACACGTCCTTGCTGCCGTCGGCCGGGGAAATGAAACCGAAGCCCTTTTCCTGATTGAAGAACTTCACGGTGCCTGTCTGCCGCATCGCGATGCACGCTCCCTTCCGGTCCCGCCCCGGCTTTCCGCCGCTGGTTCTGAACGTTTATCGGATAGCAACGCCGGCCGGCGCAAGCTGCTTTTGGGCGTCCGGCCGCCGGCGGCGGGCCGTGCGTTGAAGTCGAGGCGCAGGTTCGGCTATGGATGCGGGAGGAACGCGTGCGCGGCGAGAGCGCCCGGCGGCGGAGCAGGTGCATGGTGGAGGTCGGGAGAGCGTGTTGCGCGGCGGCGCTTGCCGCGCTGGCGCTGGCGGCGGTGGCGGGCCCGGCCCACGCCCGGCCGGTCGCGAAGACCGTTTACGCCTACTATCCGGTGAGCGGAACCGACGTGGCCTCCCTGCACGATGCGATGGAGCGGCGGGGACCGCGTGTCGACGGCGAACACGCCTACGCGGCGACCGAAGCGGTGGCGAGGCAGGACGGCGTCCTCGACGACAGCGGCGGGATTTGCCGCATCCGCAACTACACCCTGGCGCTCGACTTCACGATCCGGCTGCCGAAGCTCAAGACGTCGGCCCGGCTGCCGCCCGACGTTCGCAAGCGCTGGACGACCTTCGAGACCTTCGTGCGCCAGCATGAGGAGACGCACCGGCAGATCTGGCTCGGCTGCGCCGCCGAACTTGAGCGCAAGGTGAAGGCGATCCGCGCCCGCAACTGCGACCGGGCGAAGGCGCTGGCGCAGGCGGCGATGGACCGCGCGTGGGCGGCCTGCAGCAGGAAGCACGACGCCTTCGATGCGGCCCAGCGCCACCCGCTGATGCGCCAGCCGTTCATCCAGTCGGTGGCGGGATCGGCGGCGCGCACCGTGACGCTGAAGTCGCCGCGCACCAATTTCACCAGGGGGAGCCCGTGATGGATGGCCCGGACCAGCCGCTGAAGGCCGTCATCGTGCCGGTGACGCCGTTTCAGCAGAACTGCGCGATCATCTGGTCGCCCGCCACGGGCAAGGGCGTGGTGATCGATCCCGGCGGCGATGTGGACCGCATTCTGGCGGCCCTGCAGGAGACCGGGGTGGAGGTGGAGGCGATCCTGCTCACCCACGGCCACATCGACCACGCCGGCGGCGCGGCGGAGCTGGCCGGGCGCACCGGCGCGCCGGTGATCGGCCCGCACCGCGACGACGACTGGCTGCTCGCGCGCCTGCCGGAGAGCGGCATGGAGTACGGGATCAGGGCGCGCACGGTCACGCCGGAGCGGTGGCTTGAGGAGGGCGACAGCGTGGCCATCGGCGGCCTGCCGTTCGAGGTGCTGCACTGCCCGGGCCATACGCCGGGGCATGTGGTGTTCCTCAACCGGGATCTCAGGTTCGCCATCGTCGGCGATGTGCTGTTCCGCGGCTCGGTGGGGCGGACGGATTTCCCGCGCGGCAGTCACGACGATCTGATCGCCTCGATCCGCGGCAAGCTGCTGCCGCTCCCCGACGACGTGACGTTCCTGTGCGGCCACGGCCCGGCCTCCACCATCGGCCACGAACGGCGCACGAATCCGTTCCTGGCGTGAGACAGGAACATTGCAAGAACGACACTCGCATTTCAGCCAGAATCCCGCTACTGCTTTTGAAATGATTCTGCGCCGGGTCCGTCCGTGACGACGTTTGCCGATCTGCTCAGCCTTTCAGGAATGTCCTGCGCGGAGGCCGCGAGCGAGCTTGGCCTGAGCGAGGAGACCGTGCGCCTCTATCAGCGCGGTCAGGTCGCTGCGCGTCCGCGCGATGTCAACGTGCTGAAAGGGCTGCTTGCGGCTGGACCAAGGCCAACATCGCCTAAAGAAACTCTGCGCTTCATCGATCTGTTTGCCGGGATCGGCGGAATGCGGCTTGGTTTTGAAGGCCTGGGTCGCTGTGTGTTCACGTCCGAGTGGGACCGGTTTGCTCGTCAGACGTACACGGCCAACTTCCCCGGCGACGACCACGAGATTGCCGGGGACATTCGCGCCATCGATGCGCGTGACATCCCCGCACACGACATCCTGCTCGCCGGATTTCCCTGTCAGCCGTTCTCCATCGCGGGTGTGTCCAAGAAGAACGCGCTCGGCCGTCCGCACGGCTTCGCCTGCGATACGCAAGGGACGCTGTTCTTCGATGTCCAGCGGATCATCGCTCATCATCGGCCAAGGGCGTTTCTGCTGGAGAATGTGAAGCATCTCGAAAGCCATGATGGCGGGCGGACATTTGCCACCATCATGAACGTGCTCAGGAACGAGCTCGGCTATCAGGTCCAGTACAGGTTAATCAGTTCTGAACCGTGGGTGCCGCAGAAGCGCCAGCGCTTGTTTATTGCAGGTTTCCGGGATCTGAGCGCCTTTGACTTCAGGGATCTCGTTCCTCCCCCCTCGGAGTCTGGCCCAAAGCTGCGCAGCATCCTTGAGCCGCCTGCCCAGGTTGATCCAAAGTACACTCTGACGCCGCATATGTGGCAGTACCTTCAGGAATACAGGACAAAGCACACCGCTGCGGGAAACGGTTTTGGCTTTGGCCTGTTCGGGCCGGACGATGTCGCCAGAACGCTTTCGGCGCGGTACTACAAGGACGGGTCTGAGATTTTGATCGCTCAACCTGGTAATCGTCCCCGGAGGCTTACGCCGACTGAATGCGCCCGCCTGCTGGGATTAGAGAGGCCGAACCGCCCGTTCCGAATCCCGGTCTCAGACACGCAAGCGTACCGACAATTTGGCAACGCGGTGGTCGTTCCTGCAGTGGAGTTCATTGCCAAGGCAATGCGCCCTCACATCTATCCGGCGGCGACGGGTGGTCAGAGAGCTGGCGGAGAAGTGCTGATTGCTCATGGTTGACGTTGTCTCGCCCGAGGTTCGCAGCCGGATGATGGCTGGCATCGGCGGGAAGAACACGAAACCTGAAATCCTGCTTCGCAAGGGCCTGCATGCCGCCGGTTTCCGGTTCAGACTTCATGTCAGGGATTTGCCGGGCAAACCTGATCTGGTTTTTCCCCGCTATCGAGCCGTGATTTTTGCGCAAGGGTGCTTCTGGCACGGCCATGAGTGTCGCCTCTTTCGCTGGCCTGCGACCAGACAGGTATGGTGGCAAATGAAGATCGATCGCAATCGTGCAGTGGACCGCCGAACCGAGGCCGCTTTGGCGGAGCTCGGCTGGCGCGTGGGCATCGTCTGGGAGTGTGCGCTCAAGGGCAAGGCGCGGATTCCATACGATACTGTTCTTGAAACCTGCGCACGCTGGCTTCGCTCGGACGAACCGCGACTTGAGATCATGGGAAATGCCTGATGCTGCTGCGCCGGGGTTCGCTGGCCGACTATTTCACAGGCGTTGGAGCATAGCGGATATCCTCCCACGAGGTTAACCCCGCGGTGTCGAGAGGCCACGAGTTTCAGGGCGTCAACAGCTTTCGTTCGTTCCTTGGGCTCACAGGCGAGAAACGGCAAGTACCCGTCACATGGATCTGGATGGAGGACGGAGAACTCCCGGTCCGGGAGGTTCTCACCGGGACTTGGTACGACAGCCGGCGCGGCAAGAAACACCGGGATTCAGAGTACCGTCTCTACTATCCGGCCAAGGCTGCCGGACTGGTGCGCAAGGCGCGGGACGGCGACACCCTGTTCCTGTGTCTGCCGAAAGACGGCCGCCTTCTCGCAATCCTGCGCCCTGCCGGGAGCACCATCGAGAGCCAGCTTCGATGGCTGTTCGCGCTTGATGCGCCTTTAGAACTCGAGGTTCGGGCATTCACAGCGGCGGACGCGCCTGAACTCAATCTCGCGGCACGTTACATCCTCGAAGAACTCGGCATCGATGTCGAGGAGCCGGAGACCGCACCGCTGGACACACTCGTGGAGCGCTTCGGCCTCGTGTTTCCCGAGACGCGCGCACTCTCGAAGCTTGCGCGGTCATCACTCCCCGAGATCGATGCGAGGGAGGCTCCCGACGCCGCCCTTCTCGCGTGGATGGAGCGGGAGGAGCAGTTGTTCCGCCGCCTCGAGAGGCGAATCGTCGACTCGCAATTGCGCCTTGGCTTCGTCACGGACGACGTTACCGACGTCGATGGTTTCATCGCGTTCTCGCTCAGCATGCAGAACAGGCGAAAATCGCGGGCAGGTCACGCTCTCGAAAACCACCTCGAAGCATTGTTCAAGGCGCATCGGTTGCGCTTTGATCGAGGGAAGGAGACCGAAAACAGAAACAAACCCGACTTTTTGTTTCCTGGCCAGCGCGAGTATCGCGATCCTGATTTCCCGTCCGCTCGGCTGACGATGCTGGGCGCAAAATCGACCTTATACCAACCCGCATTGACTAGAACCCATG
>DAIODI010000044.1:0-16089 GCA_036746875.1 Aestuariivirgaceae bacterium
GCATCCACCACGTCTGTTACGAGGTGGACGACATCCTCGCCGCCCGCGACCGGCTGAAGGCGGGGGGCGCGCGGGTGCTGGGCGACGGCGAACCGAAGACGGGGGCGCACGGCAAGCCGGTGCTGTTCCTGCACCCGAAGGATTTTCTCGGCACGCTCGTCGAGCTTGAGCAGGCATGAGGCGGGCCGGCCCATGACGCTCACTTCCGGCATCGCCATCTACTTCGTCCTGTGGTGGGTGGTGCTTTTCGCCGTGCTGCCGTTCGGCGTGAGAAGCCATCACGAGGCGGGCGTGCCGGTGGCGGAGGGCCACTGCGACGCCGCGCCGGTGAACCCGAACCTCGGGCGCAAGTTCATCGCCACCACGCTGATCACCGCCGTGCTGTTCGCACTCGTGTGGTGGGTGGTGGAGCGCTCCGGCCTGACGCTCGACGACGTACCGTTCATGCCGAAGCTCGAAAACCCCTACCTGTGACGACGCCTGGCCTGCCCTGGCCCGCGCTTGAGCGCGCCGGCGTGCTCGCCCTCAACCGTGCGCACGAGACGGAGACCTCGCCCCTCGATGACGCGGCGCTCGCGGCGCTGCTTGAGGCCGCCTTTCATGCCGGCGCGGTGGCGGGCGGGCGCGACGCCTTTCTCATCGCCTTCGACGAGGCGGCGGCTTACGCCAGCCCCAATTTCCTCTGGCTGAAGGCGAGGCTGTCGCGCTTCGTCTACGTGGACCGCGTGGTGGTGGCGGCGCACGCGCGCGGGCGGGGGATCGCGGCGGCCCTCTATGGGGACCTGTTCCGCCGCGCCTGCGACAGCGGACGCTCCATCGTCGCCTGCGAGGTGAACATGGTTCCGCCCAACCCGGCGTCGGACGCCTTCCACGCCCGCCTCGGCTTCGGTGAGATCGGCCAGGCCAGCGCGGGCGGGGCGAAGCGCGTGCGCTACCTCGCGCGGGCGGTGTAGCGCCCGCGTCCCCTTCAGCACCCTCGCTTCGTCGCCGGCACGTAATCGCGTGTGGTCGCGCCGGTGTAGAGCTGGCGCGGGCGGCCGATGCGCTGGCTCGGGTCCTCGATCATCTCCTTCCACTGGGCGAGCCAGCCCACGGTGCGCGCCACCGCGAACAGCGCGGTGAACATGGAGGTGGGGAAGCCCAGCGCCCTCAGCGTGATGCCGGAGTAGAAATCGATATTGGGATAGAGCTTCTTCTCGATGAAGTACTCGTCCTTGAGCGCCACCTGCTCCAGTTCGATCGCCACGTCGAGCAGCGGGTCGTCCTTGACGCCCAGCTCCTTCAGCACCTCGTGGCAGGTCTTCTGCATGATGCGGGCGCGCGGGTCGTAGTTCTTGTAGACGCGGTGGCCGAAGCCCATGAGCCGGAACGGGTCGTTCTTGTCTTTCGCCCGGTCCACGTACTTCCTGATGTTCTCCGGCCGGCCGATCTCCCGTAGCATGTTCAGCGCCGCCTCGTTGGCGCCGCCGTGCGCCGGCCCCCACAGCGCGGCGTTGCCGGCGGCGATGCACGCGAACGGGTTCGCTCCCGACGATCCGGCGAGGCGAACCGTCGAGGTGGAGGCGTTCTGCTCGTGATCGGCGTGCAGGATGAAGATCTTGTCGAGCGCGTTGGCGAGCACCGGATTGGACCGGTAGGGCTCGCACGGCACGGCGAAGCACATCTGCAGGAAGTTCGCCGCGTACTTCAGGTCGTTCTTCGGATAGACGAACGGCTGGCCGACGGAATACTTGTAGGCCATGGCGGCGATCGTCGGCAGCTTGGCGATCATCCGGCGGACGGCGATCTCGCGCTGCTTGGGATCGGTGATGTCGGTCGAGTCGTGGTAGAACGCCGACATCGCGCCCACCACGCCCACCATCACCGCCATCGGGTGCGCGTCGCGCCGGAAGCCGGAGAAGAACCGGATCATCTGCTCATGCAGCATGGTGTGCATGGTGATCGCGGTTTCGAACTCCTCCCGCCCCGCCTTGTCGGGCAGATCGCCGTAGAGCAGCAGGAACGCCGTCTCGATGAAGTCGCCATCCTCGGCGAGCTGCTCGATCGGGTAGCCGCGATAGAGCAGGATGCCCTCGTCGCCGTCGATGTAGGTGATCTTGCTCTCGCAGCTGGCGGTGGAGCTGTAGCCGGGGTCGTAGGTGAAGACGTGCCCGTCGCGGTACAGCGTGCCGATGTCCACCACCGAGGGGCCGATCGTGCCCTCCTTCAGCGGCATGGTCACGGTCTTGCCGCCGAGCGTCAGCGTTGCCGGTTTGGCGTCTCCCATGGGTCTTCCCCCGATCCTGTTCACGTCCGCCGGCCGCAAGGCCCGGCTATGAAGCCAGCTTAGCAACGCCGGTTCATGCTGCAAGCGCGTCGAAAGTCTTGCGTCGCAGCATGACCACGGTCCGTCAGCCGGACTGGGCCGCGATCCGCGCCAGCGAGTCCGCGCGGCCCAGCGCCGCCAGAACCTCGAAGATGCCGGGCGACGTGGTTGAACCGGTCAGCGCCGCGCGCAGCGGCTGGGCGATCGCGCCGAGCTTGACGCCGGAGGCTTGCGCGAAGGCCTTCACCGCCTCCTCCAGCGCCGGCGCCGTCCACTCGGGGGCCGCCTCCAGCACGGGTCGGACCTGCGCCAGCACCGCCCGGCCGCCGTCGTCGAGGAGCTTCTTCGCCTTCTCCTCCATCGCCGGCATGGCGAACAGGAACGCCGCTGCGGCCTTGAGCTCCACCAGCGTCTTCGCCCGTTCCTTGAGGCCGGGCATCGCCGCGAGCAGCCGCGCCCGCCCGCCCGCGTCGAGCGCGCCGAGCATCTCACGTCCGCCCTCGACGTGCGGCAGAAACGCCACGAACGCCTCCAGCAGCGCTCCGTCGGGGGTGTGGCGCATGTAATGGCCGTTGAGATTTTCGAGCCTGGCGAAATCGAACCGCGCCGCCGACCGGCCCACATGGGCGAGGTCGAACCACTCCACCAGTTGCGCGGTGGAGAAGATTTCGTCGTCGCCGTGCGCCCACCCAAGCCGGGCGAGATAGTTGCGCATCGCTTCCGGCAGGTAGCCCATGGCGCGATAGGCCTCCACGCCCAGCGCCCCGTGCCGTTTCGAGAGCTTCGCGCCGTCCGGCCCGTGGATCAGCGGAATGTGCGCCATCTGCGGCGTGCTCCAGCCCATCGCCTGGTAGATCTGCGCCTGGCGTGCCGCATTGGTGAGATGATCGACGCCGCGGATGATGTGCGTCACGCCCATGTCGTGGTCGTCCACCACCACCGAGAGATTATAGGTGGGCGTACCGTCGGACCGCAGGATGACGAGGTCGTCGAGCTCCTTGTTCTGGAACGTCACCCGACCCTGAACAGCGTCGTCGATCACCGTCTCGCCCTCCTGCGGGGCCCTGAACCGGATCGCCGGCCTCACGCCCGCCGGGGTGTCCGCCGGATCGCGGTCGCGCCAGCGCCCGTCGTAGCGCTGCGGCCGGCCCTCGGCGGCGGCCTTCGCCCGCATCTCCTCCAGCTCTTCCGGCGCGGCGTAGCAGCGGTAGGCCTTGCCGGCGGCGAGCAGCGCCTCGGCCACCTCGCGGTGACGGGCGGCGCGGGCGAACTGAGACACGGGCTCGCCATCCCAGTCGAGGCCGAGCCAGGCGAGCCCGTCGAGGATCGCCGCCACTGCGGCGTCGGAGGAGCGCTCGCGGTCGGTGTCCTCGATCCGCAGCAGCATCCGCCCGCCGCGTCCTTTCGAGAACGCCCAGTTGAACAGCGCCGTGCGCGCCCCGCCGATATGGAGAAAGCCGGTGGGCGAGGGGGCGAATCTGGTGACGACGGGCGATGACATTGCCGCCGGACTCCGCAATGATGGACGGGTGAGGTCGTGGACCGCGAAGGCGAGCCTCTAGCACAGGTTCGCCGCACGGCGGTAGCCGGGAAGGCCCGTCAGGGTGCGGGGGCGCTGGTGAGCGATACGGCCATGGGGGCGGCGCCGTCGCGCACGCGGCCCGGGGTGGGCGCGCGAGCTGGCGTGCGCGCGCCTGCGGCGTGGGCGCGGCTCGCCGCCCGGTTCCCCGGCGAAGGCGGGGAGTGGTTCCTGTGGCTGCCGGTGCTGTTCGCCGCCGGGGCCGCCGTCTATCTGTCGTTGCCGCGCGAGCCCGCCGCATGGGCGGTGCTGACGCTCGCCGCCGGCGGCTTTGCGGCGGCGGCGATGGCCTGGGGCGGCCGGGCGCTTCCCGCCGCCTTCATCATCGCCGGCGCGATCGCCGGTTTCACCGCCGCCAAGGTTCGCACGGAATGGGTGGCCGCGCCGGCGCTGGCGGCGTCCACCGGCCCAGTCATGCTCACCGGCCGGGTCGAGGACATCGCGCCGACGGGGCCAGCGAGCGCCCGCCTGAGGATCAAGGTGATGGCGCTCGACAGCGTCGCCCCGGCGGCCTGGCCGGCGCGCGCCGAGGTGCGGATCTCCACGGGCGGCAAACCGCCGCCGCCGCGCGGCGCGGTCGTGCGCATGAAGGCGATCCTCAAGCCGCTGGCGCTGCCGCTGATGCCGGGCGGCTACGATCACGCCCGCACGCTCTGGTTCAGGGGCATCGGCGCGCGAGGCCACGCCGTGGGACCGCCGGATGTGCTGCCGTCCGAGGGCGCGCTCACCATCGCCGAGCGCATCGACGAGGTGCGAGCGGCGATCGGGGCGCGCATCCGCGCCGCGCTTCCGGGAACGCCCGGCGCTCTGGCCGAGGCGCTGATCGTCGGCGAGCGCGGCCATCTGCCCGACGACGTGACGGACGCGCTCCAGGTCTCCGGCCTCGCCCATATCCTGTCGATCTCCGGGCTGCACATGAGCCTGGTCGGCGGCGGCGTGTTCTTCGCGGTGCGGGCGCTGCTGGCGCTGAGCCCCGGGCTGGCGCTGCGCTTTCCGGTGAAGGCGTGGGCGGCCGTCGCCGGACTTCTCGCGGCGGCGATCTATCTGGCGATCTCCGGCGGCGGTCCGGCCACGGTCAGATCGTTCGTGATGATCGCGGTGATGTTCGTGGCGATCCTCGCCGGCCGGCCCGCGCTCGCCATGCGCAACCTTGCCATCGCCGCGCTGATCGTTTTGATGATCAGCCCGGAGTCAGTGTTCGATCCGGGCTTTCAGATGTCGTTCATGGCGGTGATGGGGCTGATCGCCGTCAACGACTGGCGCGCGCGCCGGGCCGCCACCCGGCCGGCGGAACGTCCGCGCGTGGTGTTCGCCAGCCCGCTGGCGCAAACCGGCTGGACGATGCTGCGCGCCGGGCTTCTGGGGCTCGCCGGAATCGCCATCACCTCGCTGGTCGCGTCTACGTTCTCAGGCGTTCCGGCGGCGTTCCACTTCAACCGGGTTTCGCTGGCCGGGGTGCTGGCGAACCTGCTGGCCTTGCCCGTCGTCAGTCTCGCCGTCATGCCCGCCGCCGTGGCCGCGATGCTGGCCATGCCGTTCGGCCTCGAGGCCTGGCCGCTCGCCGTCATGGGCGCCGGGATCCGGGTGGTGGTCGCGGTCGCCGAAGCGGTCGCCGCGCTGCCCGGCGCAGCCACCGCCATCGCCTCTCCGCCCGCGGCGACCATGGCGCTCGCCGTGTTCGGCCTCATTGCGATCTGCATCGGCGGCGGCCGGGCGAAGGCCGCCGGGGCGGGACTGCTCGGTGTCGCCGTGGCGCTGGCGCTGATCCCCCGCGAGCGCCCGCTTCTGCTTGTCGAGGCGGAAGGGCGCACCGTGGCGGTGCGCGGCGCGGAGGGCGGGCTTGTGCCGCTGCCGGGCCGGCGGGGCCGGTTCGTGATCGGGCAGTGGCTGCTCTCCGAAGGCGACGCGACGCCGCCGGGCGAGGCCGCCCGGCGAACCGGCTGGTCGTGCCGCGACGGGGTCTGCGAAGCCGCGAGCGCGCCTGGCCGCGTCCTCTACATCGCCCGTGGCGCACCCCCGCCGCCGGGATGCGGCGCGGCGGCGATCGTCGTGGCGGCCGATCCGCTGTACGGGCGATGCCGCAGCGCCGGGCTGGTGATCGACCGCTTCGACCTGTGGCGGCGCGGCGCGCACGCCGTCTACGCCGCGCCCGACGGAGGGCTTCGGGTGGAGACCGCGGCCGGGTTGCGCGGCGAGCGGCCGTGGACGATCGCGCCGGTCCCCCGCGCGTCCATTGTCGCCGGCGGGCGAAACCCCTGAAAGGACGGGCGCTTGCGGCAAACAAAAAAGCAAGGCCGAAGCCTTGCTTTCTCTGATCCTGGTCCTCGCCGTCCAACTTCCGGCGGTCTTCCCTTGGACCACCCTGGACGACAGTCGAACTCCCCAGACTCGGACCGCTAGCCAGACCGCCACGCGGGCAGGACCGGACACGTCCTGTTCTTGTGCAACGGACTGTAGCAGGTCGCGAAACACTGTCACCTTAATTTTGTCGTCATGTCGCCGCGTCGCTGACGGCAACAAAACGGGTCGATTGTCATCGCCGCGCCGCGCGCTATAAGCCGGAGGCGTCAACCGCCGGGCAAGCAACGTTCCATGCGCCTCTCCCAGTACTTCATGCCGATCCTTCGCGACGACCCGAAGGAGGCCGAAATTGTCTCTCACCGGCTGATGCTGCGCACCGGCATGATCCGGCAGGAGGCGGCGGGCAGCTATTCGTGGCTGCCGACCGGCTACCGGGTTCTGCGGAAGATCGAGCAGATCGTACGCGAGGAGCAGAACCGGGCAGGCGCCATCGAGGTGCTGATGCCGACGATCCAGCCCGCCGATCTCTGGCGCAAGTCGGGCCGTTACGAGGCCTACGGCAAGGAGATGCTGCGTATCAAGGACCGTCACGACCGCGACATGCTCTACGGGCCGACCAACGAGGAGATGATCACCGACATCTTCCGGCAGGGCGTACAGAGCTACAAGGACGTGCCCCGCAACCTCTATCACATCCAGTGGAAGTTCCGCGACGAGGTGCGTCCACGCTTCGGCGTCATGCGCGGCCGCGAGTTCCTGATGAAGGACGCCTACTCCTTCGACCTGACGCGCGAGGCCGGCCAGCACGCCTACAACAAGATGTTCGTCTCGTATCTGCGCACCTTCGCCCGGATGGGTCTGAAAGCGGTGCCGATGCGCGCCGAGACCGGGCCGATCGGTGGCAAGGACAGCCACGAATTCCTGATCCTCGCCGACACCGGCGAATCGGAAGTGTTTTTCGACCGCGACTTCTACGACATGGACTGGACCGCCTTCGACATCGACTACGACGATGTCGCCGCAGTTGCCAAAGTAGTTGAGGATTTCACCTCAAAATACGCGGCGACCGAGGAAAAACATGATCCTGTAGAATTCGAGCAGCGGGTCCCGGAAGGCCGCCGGCTGACCGGGCGCGGCATCGAGGTCGGGCACATCTTCTTCTTCGGCGCCAAGTACTCGGAGCCGCTCGGCTGTTATGTCCAGGGGCCGGACGGCCAGAAGGTGGCGGTGCAGTCGGGCTCCTACGGCATCGGCGTGTCGCGGCTGGCCGGCGCCATCATCGAGGCGAGCCACGACGGGGCGGGGATCATCTGGCCCGAGCCGGTGGCGCCGTTCCGCGTCGGGCTGATCAACCTGAAGTCCGGCGACGCCGACAGCGACAGCGCCTGCGAATCGCTCTACCGAAGGCTGGAAGCGAGGGGGGTTGAGGTGCTCTACGACGACCGCGACGAGCGCGCCGGCCAGAAGTTCGCCACGATGGACCTGATCGGCCTGCCCTGGCAGGTGATCGTCGGTCCGCGTGGCCTGAAGGAGGGGGTGGCCGAAGTGAAGAACCGCCGCACTGGCGCGCGCGAGACCGTGGCGCTCGACGCGGCGCTCGCCCGCTTCGGGGCCTGACCGCTTGGCCGCCGCAGGCGACACCGCGCCGTTCGCCGGCTTCGAGCGCACCATCGCCTGGCGCTATCTGCGCGCCCGGCGCAAGGAGGGTTTCATCTCCGTGATCGCCGGGTTCTCGTTCCTCGGGATCATGCTGGGTGTCGCCACGCTGATCATTGTCATGGCGGTGATGAACGGCTTCCGGTCCGAGCTTCTCTCCAAGATCCTCGGCTTCTCCGGCCACATCACGGTGCTGTCCGACCAGGCTGGACCGATCCCCGACTTCGACGACCGCGTGGCGGCGTTTCTCAAGGTGGATGGCGTGAAGAGCGCGATCCCCTACGTCGAGGGGCAGGTGATGGCCTCATCGGCGCGGCAGGCGACGGGCGCGCTGGTGCGCGGTATCCGTGAAGCCGACATGAAGCAGCTCCCGAGCATCAACAACACGAAACTGAACGGCACGCTCGACGGCTTCGACGGCAAGGGCGGCATCGCCGTCGGGTGGCGGCTCGCCTTGAAGCATGGGCTGGCGGTGGGCGACCAGCTCACCATCATTTCCCCGCAAGGCCCGGAGACGATCTTCGGTTCGGCCCCTCGCATCCGCGCCTATCCGATCGTGGCGATCTTCAACATCGGCATGTCGGAGTACGATAACACCGTCATCTACATGCCGTTCGCCGAGGCCCAGGAGTTCTTCATGCAGGAGGGCGGGGCGACGGCCCTCGAAATCAAGGACAACAGCCACGACGCCGAGGACGACCCGGAAGCGAAGCTGAACGGCAGCACCGGGCCGGGCGTGCAGTTCCTGTCGTGGAAGCGCACCAACGAGACGTTCTTCAATGCGCTCCAGGTGGAGCGTAACGTGATGTTCCTCATCCTGACGCTGATCATCCTGGTGGCGGCGCTCAACATCATCTCCGGCCTCATCATGCTGGTGAAGGACAAGGGCCGCGACATCGCCATCCTGCGCACCATGGGCGCGACGGCGGGTTCGATCCAGCGCATCTTCTTCATGACCGGCGCGGCCATCGGCGTCGCGGGCACCATCGCCGGGATCGTCGTCGGCCTGCTCGTGTGCCTCAATATCGAGGACATCCGTAAGTTCATCTCGGAGCAGTCGGGCACGACGATTTTCCCGCCGGAGCTCTATTATCTGTCGCATCTGCCGGCGGAGATGGACCTGCAGGAAACGGCGATGGTGGCGCTGATGGCGCTGGGGCTCTCTTTCCTCGCGACGCTCTATCCGGCGCGGCGGGCGGCGAAGCTCGATCCCGTCGAAGCGCTCCGGTACGAGTGAACAGCGTGCGCCAGACGGCAGAACCGGTTCTCGAACTGCGCGGCATCGCGCGATCCTTCGCGCAAGGGTCGGGCCGCCTCGACATCTTCAGGGACCTCGGTCTCAAGGTCCACCCCGGCGAGATCGTTGCGCTGGTCGGCCCGTCGGGCGCGGGCAAGTCGTCGCTGCTCCACATCGCCGGGCTGCTCGAAGCGCCCACCGCCGGGGACGTGCTGATCTCGGGGAAGGTGTGCAACACGCTGGACGACGCCGCGCGCACCCGCATCCGGCGCCTCGGCATCGGCTTCGTCTACCAGTTCCACTGCCTGCTCCCGGAATTCTCGGCGATCGAGAACGTGATGCTGCCGCAGCAGATTGCGGGCGTCGCCGACGCCGGGGCGCAATCGCGCGCCCGCGATCTCCTGGTCCGGCTCGGTCTCGAACACCGCCTCACCCACCGCCCCGCCGAGCTTTCGGGCGGCGAACAGCAGCGGGTCGCCATCGCCCGCGCTATCGCCAACCGGCCGATTCTGCTGCTGGCCGACGAGCCCACCGGCAACCTCGACCCCAACACCGCCAGCCATGTCCACGGCGAGTTTCTTCGCCTGATCGCGCAAGAAGGCGTCGGCGCGCTGATCGCCACCCACAACCTCGAGCTTGCCCGCTCCATGCACCGCGTGGTGCAGCTTGAGGCGGGCAGGCTGATCGAGGTTTAAGGCTGGCTTGAGGGGCGATCGCCCATGAAGGCGGTGTTCGACGAACGGCAACTGGCGCACGCGCCGTCGCGGTTTTTGTCGCGGGGCGACTTCGTCGGCTACCCCGAGGCGCCGGAGCGGGCGCGGCTGCTGCTCGACGGCGCGAGGTCGGCGGGCCTCGCCGTGGTTGCGCCGGGCGCGCTCGACGCAGGCGCGCTGCGGTCGATCCACACGGCGCGCTATCTGCGCTTCCTCGAAACCGCATACGCCGAGTGGTCGAAACTCCCCGGGGCCGGACCTGAAGTCATGGCGAGCGTCCGCCCGGTGGAACGCCCGGCGCGCTATCCCTCGGACCTTATGGGTCAGGCCGGCTGGCACATGATGGATTTTTCCTGCGCCATAGCCTCCGGCACCTGGGGTTCGGCGCTCGCCAGCGCCGCCACCGCCGCCCACGCCGCCGGGCTGGTGCTGGCGGGCGAGCGCGCGGCCTATGCGCTGTGCCGGCCGCCCGGCCACCACGCCTACGCCGACCGGGGCTCCGGCTTCTGCTACGTGAACAATTCGGCGTTCGCCGCCACGCTGCTCAGGGGCCGTCACGCGGCGGTGGCGATTCTCGACATCGACGTCCATCACGGCAACGGCACGCAGGGCCTCTTCTACGACCGCGCGGACGTGTTCACGGTGTCCATCCATGCCGACCCGCAGGGCTACTATCCCTTCTTTTACGGTCACGCCGCCGAGACCGGGCGCGGCGAGGGTCGCGGCTTCAACCTGAACCTGCCCGTGCCGGTGAAGAGTGGCGACGCCGTTTGGCTGGCGGCCCTTGAGAAAGCGCTGGCCGCGCTCGCCGCCCTGTCTCCCGGCGCGCTGGTGCTGGCGCTGGGGCTTGACGCGCACGAGGCCGATCCGCTGGCGGGCGGGATGGTGACGCGGGCGGGATTCGCCGTCATGGCGAAGCGCATCGCATCGCTCCGGCTGCCGACGGTGATCGTCCAGGAGGGCGGATATCTCACCGGGCATCTCTCCGGCAATCTCGCGGCTTTCCTGGAGGGATTCTCCGCCTGACGGACCTGGGCTCACCGGCCTGTCGATAAGCCTTCGCGCCGCTTTGCCATCGCGCCCGCGACCGGCTACATCTGCGACCGGAGAGCGCCATGGCCGACACTCGCCCGCCGCACGTTCCGTTCATTCATCTGCGCGTCCACTCCGCCTATTCGCTGTCGGAGGGTGCGCTGCCGGTCAAGAAGCTGGCCGAATTGGCCCTGCGCGACCGGATGCCGGCGCTCGCCATCACCGACACCAACAACCTGTTCGGCGCACTGGAGTTTTCCGAGACGCTGGCCGCCAAGGGCGTCCAGCCCATTGTCGGCTGCACCCTCAAGGTTGAGTTTCCCGGAGGCGAGGGGTCTTCGGGCCGGGCGCGCACGCGGCCTGTGCTGGCGCTGCTGGCGAAGTCGGAAGCCGGCTACGCCAACCTCATGGCGCTGTCGAGCCGCGCCTTCCTCGACACGATGGACTCGGCCGAGGCGTTCGTGCCGCTCGACCTCGTGGAGCGGCATGCGGACGGGCTGATCTGCCTCACCGGCGGGCCGCGGGGGCCCGTCGACACCGCCCTGGTGGACGGCCAGACGCCGCTCGCCCGCGCCCGGCTGGAACGGCTGGCGGCGATCTTCGGCGACCGGCTTTACATCGAGCTGCAGCGCCACGGCACGCCCGACGAGCGCGCCGCCGAGCCCGGGCTCGTGGACCTCGCCTACGACATGGGCCTGCCGCTCGTCGCCACCAACGAACCCTATTTCGCCTCCCGCGAGGACTATGCCGCGCACGATGCGCTGCTGTGCATCGCCGACGGCGAGGTGATCGCTGCGCAGGACCGCCGGCGTCTGACGCCCGAGCACTGTTTCAAGTCCGACGCCGAGATGCGGGCGCTGTTCGCCGATCTTCCCGAGGCGATAGGGCACACCGCCGAGATCGCCAGGCGCTGCGCCTACCGTCCGCTGCCGCGCAAACCGATCCTGCCCGTCTATTCGGCGGATGAGGCGGAAGAGCTGCGACGCCAGGCGCGCCAGGGACTTGCGGCGCGGTTGGCGGCCGCCGGGCCCGCGCCCGGCCACGGCGAGGCGGAGTACCGCGAGCGGCTGGAGTTCGAGCTCGACGTCATCATCCGCATGAACTTCCCCGGCTACTTCCTGATCGTCGCCGACTTCATCAAGTGGGCCAAGGGGCAGGAGATTCCCGTGGGGCCCGGACGCGGCTCGGGCGCTGGGTCCGTCGTCGCCTGGGCGCTCACCATCACCGACCTCGATCCGTTGCGGTTCAACCTGCTGTTCGAGCGCTTCCTCAACCCGGAACGCGTGTCGATGCCCGACTTCGACATCGACTTCTGCCAGGACCGGCGCGACGAGGTGATCGCCTACGTCCGCGACAAGTACGGCGAGCAGCAGGTCGCCCAGATCATCACCTTCGGCAAGCTGCAGGCGCGCGCCGTGTGCCGCGACGTGGGGCGGGTGTTGCAGATGCCCTACGGCCAGGTGGACCGGCTGTGCAAGCTGATCCCGATGAACCCGGCCAACCCGGTGACGCTCCAGCAGGCCATCGACGGCGAGCCGCGGCTCAAGGAGGAGCGCGACCGCGACGAGACGGTCCGGGCGATGCTGGAGATCGGCCTCAAGCTCGAAGGGCTCTACCGCCACGCCTCGACGCACGCGGCGGGCGTCGTCATCGCCGACCGGCCGCTGGAGGAGCTGGTGCCGCTCTACCGCGACCCGCGCTCGCCCATGCCCGCGACCCAGTTCAATCTGAAGTGGGTGGAGCCGGCGGGACTGGTCAAGTTCGACTTCCTTGGCCTCAAGACCCTCACCGTCGTCAGGAACGCCGAGGCGATGATCCGGCGGCGGCTGCCCGGCTTCGACATCGACCGCGTCCCCTACGACGACCCTGCGGTGTATCGCATGCTGGGGCAGGCTGACACGGTGGGCGTGTTCCAGCTCGAAAGCTCGGGCATGCGCGACGTGCTGCGCAAGATGCACCCGGACTGCATCGAGGACATCATCGCCATCGTGGCGCTCTACCGTCCGGGGCCGATGGACAACATCCCCAAGTTCATCGCCTGCAAGAAGGGCAGCGAGCCGCCCGACTACCTGCACCCGATGATCGAGCCGATCCTTAAGGAGACCTACGGCGTCATCGTCTACCAGGAGCAGGTGATGCAGATCGCCCAGGTGCTGTCCGGCTACTCGCTGGGCGAGGCCGATCTCCTGCGCCGCGCCATGGGCAAGAAGATCAAGGCGGAGATGGACGCCCAGAAGGAACGCTTCGTCCGGGGCGCGGTGGACAAGGGCGTCGTTCCGGGCCAGGCGGACTCCATCTTCGAGCTGGTGGCGAAGTTCGCCGGCTACGGCTTCAACAAGTCGCACGCCGCCTGCTACGCCATCATCGCCTACCAGACGGCGTATCTGAAGGCGAACCATCCGGTGGAGTTCCTCGCCGCCTCGATGACCTACGACATGGGCAACGCCGACAAGCTGCAGCTGTTCGCCCGCGAAGCCCAGCGGGCGGGCATCGTGGTGGAGCCGCCGTCGGTGAACCGCTCCGGCGTCGCCTTCGAGGTGGCGGACGGGCGCATTCTCTACTCGCTGGCGGCGCTGAAGAACGTGGGCCGCGCCGCCGTCGAGCACATCGTGGCGGCGCGCCGGGAGGGCGGGCCGTTCCGCTCGCTGTCGGACTTCGCCCGGCGCATCGAGTCCCGCCATCTCAACAAGCGGGCGCTGGAAGGGCTGGTGAAGGCGGGGGCGTTCGATTGCCTCGAACCGCACCGCGCGCGGCTGCTCGCCGGGGCGGAGCTGGTGCTGGCGGCGTCGAGCCGGGCGGCGGAGGCGACGGCCGCCGGCCAGAACGACCTGTTCGGCGGATCGGCGGCGAGCGACGACCTGAAGCTCCCCGAGGCCGAGCCGTGGCTGCCCATGGAGAAGCTCGGCCACGAGTTCGAGGCGGTGGGCTTCTACGTGTCCGGCCATCCCCTCGACGACTACATGGCGGCGCTGCCGCGGCTTGGCGCCGAAACGTGGGCGGCGTTCCGTGACAAGGCGCTGAAAGGAGCGACGGCGGCGAGGCTCGTCGGCACGGTCACGCACCGCCAGGAGCGGCGATCCGCCAGGAGCGGCAACAAGTTCGCCTTCGTCGGCTTCTCCGACCCGACCGGCCAGTTCGAGACCATCTGTTTCTCCGACACGCTGGCCGCCTCCCGCGACCTTCTGGAGCCGGGCAAGGCGGTGATCCTGCGGGTTGAGGCCGATGTGGACGGGGAAGAGGTGAAGCTCAGGCTTCAGGGCGTGGAGCCTCTCGACAAGGCGACCGCCGGGATGACCCGGGGGCTGACGATCTTCGTCGCCGACAAACCGCCCGTCGAGTCGATCGCCGCACGGCTGAAGAACGCCGGCCGGTCGCCCGTGCACATCGTGGTGCAGATGCCGGGCGGGCGCGAGACGCGCATCGCGCTGGGGGCGAAGTTCACCGTCAGCCCGGCGGTGAAGGGCGCGATCAAGGCGATCCCCGGCGTCGTGGACGTGGCGGACCTCTAGAGCATCATCCCGCCAAGCGGCTGCCACTTGGCGGAAAAAGATGAGGCGAATACAAACAGATAAAGCGGCCGACCTGATTCAGTCAGGCCGGGACCCGCTCCAGGCTCCAGACCCATAAACAGGCAAGCTCCTCCTGGGAACCTTGGATCACACATCCACCACTCCTGGAACCCTGTCTATGGGTCTGGAGCCTAAAGCCGGAACTGCTCCTGCAGCACGCGCTCGGCCAGCGTATGCCCGGGATCGAACATCAGCCGCACCGAACGCGAGGCGTCCTCGCGGACGCTGACGTGGCGCACGTTGCGCACCTCTTCATGGTCGGCGACGGCGGCCACCGGCCGCTTGTCGCTTTCCAGCACCTCTATTCCCACCGCTGCGTCGTGCGGGAGGATGGCGCCGCGCCAGCGCCTTGGCCTGAAGGCGCTGATCGGGGTGAGCGCCAGCAGCGGCGAGTTGACCGGCAGGATCGGCCCGTTGGCGGAGAGGTTGTAGGCGGTGGATCCGGCGGGCGTCGCCACGATGACGCCGTCGCAGATCAGTTCGTCGAGGCGGACCCGCCCGTCCACCGAGATCCGGAGCTTGGCGGCCTGGTGGCGCTGGCGCAGCATCGACACCTCGTTGAAGGCGAGGGCCTGCCAGGTCTCCCCGGCCACGGTCGTCGCCTCCATCATCAGCGGATGGATCACCGTCACCTCGGCGGTGGCGATCCGCCCGGGCAGGTTCGCCGCCGCGTAGTCGTTCATCAGGAACCCGACCGACCCGCGGTTCATGCCGTAGATCGCGTGGCCCTGCGGCAGCGCCCGGTGCAGCGTCTGCAACATCAGCCCGTCGCCGCCGAGCGCCACCACGGCGTCGGCCTCGTCCAGCGGGTGATTGCCGTAGAGCCGCGACAGCTCCGCCTCCGCGGCCTTCGCTTCGGGTGCGTCGCTGGCGATGAAACTCAGTTTCATGGCGGGCCTTGGCGCGGGGTTCGCGATTGACAGCGGCGGTTGATGCTCTAAGCACGGACGCCATCCCGAGGGCAACCGGAGACGCATCGTGCGGTCGTTGATCTTCTGCACCACCTGCAAGTGGTCGCCCGCCGCGAAGACCGGCCCGGACGGGCAGACCGGCGGGGAGACGCTGGCGCGCGCCATGGAGGCGCTGCTCGCCGAACGCGGCCGGGACGACGTCGCCATCGAGCGCCAGGCCTGCCTGTGGTCGTGCACGCGCCACTGCAACGTCTGGCTCCGCGATGATCGCCGCTTCAGCTATCTCGCCGGCGGGTTCGAGCCCAAGCGCGAGGCGGCGGAGGCGATCCTCGCGTGGTTCGACCTCCACGGGGCCAGCGACACCGGCGAGGTGCCGTTCCGCACCTGGCCCGACGGGATGCGCGGCCATTTCCTCGCCCGGCTGCCGCCGGTCCGCGATCCCGCGCCATGACCGCGCGTCATGTGCTGGTGCTGGGCGGCGCGCGCTCCGGCAAGAGCCGCCATGCGGAGCAGCTCGTCACCGCCACGGGCCTCGCTCGCGTCTACATCGCCACGGCGGAGACGCGCGACGACGAGATGGCCGAACGGGTGCGCTTGCACCGGTCGCGGCGCGGGGAGGGCTGGCGGACGGTGGAGGAGCCGCTGGCGCTCGCCGCCTGCCTCGAACGCGAGACCTCGCCGGCGCATGCGGTGCTCGTCGATTGCCTGACGCTGTGGATCTCCAACCTGCTGTTCGCGCACGCCGACGTCGAGGCGCAGATCGAGGCGCTCGCCGCCACGCTCCCC
>DAIODI010000045.1:0-7349 GCA_036746875.1 Aestuariivirgaceae bacterium
GTTCGCCGCCTGTCTGGCGCCCCCCTTCCATCTACTCGCGCGGTAGCCCTTGGGGCGTCTTTGGGCGCAGGGACTGCGGCGTCTTTTTATCGCCTGTGTGTTGCCGCCGCGCGCCCGCCTGCCGGCGAGCCGGGCGCTGGCGGAGGAGCTCTCGCTTTCGCGCTCGACGGTGGTTGCGGCGTTCGATCAGCTGGTGGCGGAAGGGTATGCGGAGGGCCGGCGCGGCTCGGGGCTCTATGTCGCGGCGAACCTGCCGGAGAACGCGCCCTCCCTGCCGGCGCTCCCGGACGCGCGGCGACCGCTTCCCGCGCCGGCTCCGGTGGCGCCGTTCCAGCCGGCGGCGCCGGACCTCGCGCTGTTTCCGCATGCCGACTGGGGCCGCCTCCTCGACCGCGTCTGGCGGACGCCGTCGGCCGATCTCCTGGCCCATCCCGACCCTTGCGGCTACGGGCCCTTGCGGGCGGCGCTGTGCGAACACCTGCGCGTTTGGCGCGGCGTCGCCTGCGGCCCGGACCAGGTGCTCATCACCTGCGGGCTCGCCGAAGCGGTGGCGACGCTTGCCGTCTGTGCGCTGTCGCCGGGCGATGCGGTGCTCGTGGAGGACCCCGGATACGCCGCGCTGCGGGCGGCGCTCCAGCGCAACGGCCTGCGCCCGTGTCCCGCGCCGGTGGATGCGGCGGGATTCGATATCCACGCCGGGCTTTCCCTGTGCCCAAAAGCCCGGGCGGCGGTGGTGACGCCGTCGCGGCACTATCCCCTCGGCATGACGATGCCGCTGGCCCGCCGGATGAATCTTCTCGACTGGGCGCGGCGCTCAGGCGGCCTCGTCATCGAGGACGATTACGACAGCGAGTACCGCTTCGAGGGCCAGCCGCTGCCCGCCATGACCAGCCTCGACGGCGACCGGGTGGTGTATGTCGGGAGTTTCTCCAAGGTGCTGTTTCCGGCCCTGCGGCTGTCGTTCATGGTGGTTCCGCAGCGGCTGGCGCAGCGCGCCGCCGAAGCGCTGGCCGCGGCCGGCCCGCAGGCTTCGCTGGTCGCCCAGCCGGCGCTGGCGCGGTTCATCGAGACCGGCGCGTTCGCCGCCCACCTGCGGCGGATGCGGCGCACTTACGCCCGCCGCCAGCGGTTCCTCGTGCAGGAGCTGCGCCAGCGGCTGGACGGGGTGCTGGAGGCCGTTCCGGCTACGTCGGGCATGCACCTCGTCGCGCACCTCGCGCCGGAGCTGGCGCGGCGGATGGACGACCGCGAAGCCTCGCGGCGCGCCCGCGCCGCCGGGAGCGTCGCCCCCGCCGTAGCGTCGTTCAGCTCGCAAGCGCCGGGGCGTCCCGGCCTGCTGCGCGGGTTCGCCGGCTTCGACGAGGCGAGGCTGTCGGAAGCGGCCGGCGGACTGCGCCAGGCGCTGGGGTGACGATCACCGCAGGCTTGCCATCGCATCAAACCCCGGGGATCAAACACCCAGTCCCTTTCGAATGAAGAACAACCGGCGGACCTCAATCACCGGCCGCGGCGTGAAGCATTGCCCGGCGCCGGATTTGACGTCCTCGGCATTGCGGGCAAGCAAGCCCTCGTAGATGTCGCCCCAGCGGGCGCCCTCGGGCAGCATCGAGGCTTCGTTCCAGACCCTGGCGAGGAGGGTTTGCGCGTTCACGGCGCGCTCTCGATAAAGGGGTTACGGATCGTCAGGCCGCCGATGACAAGCCCATGCTGCATATCCTCTGACCACAGCGTGTCGCAGCCCGCCTCGATGGCGCTGGCGACGATGAGGGCAACGTGTGTGCTGAGATGGTAATCTCCTGACAGTTCGGCCCGCGCTTTGGGGTGTGGTCATGCCGCGTTCGCGCGGGTTTGATGGCGTTGTCGAGACGTCCATTCAAACCGAAGATCGGAACAGACATGACCACGGAACAGAAGGTAGCACGGCGCAAGCTGTCGTTGTTGGAGCTTGCCCGCGAACTGTCGAACGTCAGCCGGGTCTGCAAGGTGATGGGCTATTCGCACCAGCAGCTTTACGAGATCCGGCGCAACTTCCAGACCTATGGGGCGGAGGGTCTGATCGACCGCCTGCCCGGCGCGAAGGGGCCGCATCCGAACCGGGTGGCGGCCGAGGTCGAGACGGCATTGGAATTCACAGCTCCATCGCTGATCAGCAAGCCATTATTGTCAGGTATCTCATAGTCGACGATGTTAGAGCGGGGTCCGGCCTGACTGAATCAGGCCGGCCGCTCTATCTTTTTGTATTCGCATCATCTTTGTCCGCCAGGTGGTATCCACTTGGCGGGATGATGCTCCAATGCCGACCCGCTCAAGACGGATTGCGGACTCGCCAGGCCACAGACCAAGCGAGATTACGGCAAGCGGCTCGACATCCTCGATAAGCGCAGGCAAGTGTTGCCGGACGTCGGCGAGACTCACAGGCAGACCGCGCCCAACAATCGTTGCACCTTCGATTGTACGACCATCTAGCGCCTTCATGGCTTCATGAGCAGGATCCAGTCCTCGCCCGCCATAAGGCTCAAAGCCAGTCAGAAGACCATTCCGGGCCATATCTCCTGGCGCCTTTCCCAGCCGAGGCCCCACAAATCAACCATCCAGCCAGTTATCCAGATTGATCATAAGGCGCGGAGGCCACTGATAACAACAATATGTCCTTCACGGGCGATCCTACAAGCAGGTTTTGACAGACACGATTATCGCGTTACTGCCAATCATCTGATCCAGTCAGCAGTGACAGCAGAGATTCCACTCATCACAAGAGTAGGGTTTTTGCGACTGACGCACCCAGCGTATACTTTGGATCCACCATATTGCCGAGCCTCACCCGCCCGGCCTGGGTGAGCAGCATATAGGCGTCGAGTTCCGTGAAGCCATAGTCGCTCGCCATCCAGCGGACCAGTTCACGATAGGCGATGCGCGCGGCATCTTCCATCGGCCGGCCCGAGCCGATCGTCATGATGCACTTTTCATTTTCAAGCCGCGCCCATTTGAAGGTCCAACCCTTGATCAGGTCGACCTGTACGGTCGTGACGGTGGGGTGCTCCACCGCCACGCCACACAACTCGCCATCGCCCTGAGCGGCATGACAATCGCCAAGATAGAGCAGCGCACCCGGTGCGTTGACTGGCAGGTAAATGACGGCGCCGGGCGCCACGTCCGGCAAGTCCATGTTGCCGCCATAGTAGTCGGGCTGCAGCGACGTGATCGCCTCGATCTCAGGCGAGGTGCCGATCGTGCCGATGAATGGTTCGTAAGGCAGGGTGATCTTGTCGTTCCACTTCACGCCGGTCACCGGGTCCACATGAACCTTCTTGACCCGTTCTGGCAGCGGCGCGTTCAGCATGGCCGTCTCACCTGTGCCGACCAGGCCGCCAAACTCCGGAATGAGGCATGTTGTGCCAGCGGGCTGCGGACCTCTCGGACGGATGCTCTTGATGTAGACCGCCAGGCAATCTCCTTTTTCCGCGCCAGTCACATAGATTGGCCCGTTCTGGGGATTAAGATAGGGAAAGTTCAGTATCTTGCTCGGTACATCGCTTTCGCTCTTGATCATGCCTTCGAAGGCGTCATGCGTTTCAACCGAAATCTCCGCGCCAGGATCGACGGTCAGGACTGGCTTCGCGTACGGACCGTACACATAGTGATACTTGCCTTGATCGGCCTCGGTCATACTGTAGGACTTCGTGACCTTGCCCTTGGCCACCGCCTTGCGCGCCATAATCGAGTTATCCATCCAGCCCATCGCTGCCTACTCCTTTTCCTCTATCGGTCGTCGCTACACCGCGAGATACTTGCGAATCGTATCGCGGTTATCCAGTTCGTGCGGTTCGAGCTCGGTCACAATGCGGCCTTTATCCATTACATAGCATCGCTGCGCGATAGCCCGGATCAAATCGAGGTTCTGCTCGACAAGAACAATCGTGATGCCGGTCTTCTTGTTGAGATCGACGATGATGCGGCCGATCTCCTGAATGATGGACGGCTGAATTCCTTCCGAAGGCTCGTCAAGCAGGATCATTCTGGGACCGCCCACCAATACCCGCCCGATTGCAAGCTGCTGCTGTTGGCCGCCTGACATGGTGCCGGCGCGCTGTTCGGCGCGCTCCCTGAGAATTGGGAAGAGCTCGTAAACGCGCTCATACGCCGCGGCATCCGCACGGCCGCGCATGGCCTCGCCGACCGCCAGGTTTTCCCGCACCGTCATGCGGGGAAACACATCGCGTCCCTGCGGCACATAACCGATCCCCAGCTTGGCGCGCCGGAAGGCCTCCGTGCCATTCATGCTCTGCCCGGCAAAGCGGATCTCGCCCGACATGGCGGCGATAAGCCCTATCAGCGTCTTCATCAGCGTCGATTTACCGACGCCGTTACGCCCAATGACCGCGACAATCTCCCCCTCGGCGACGCTCATGTTCACGCCCTGCAACACCGGCTTGCCGCCATAGCCGGCGCGCAGTTCCTGAAGGTGAAGAAGGGCCTCAGGCATGATGCTCACCGAGGTAGATGGCGGCCACACGTTCGTCGGCGACAATCTGGTCGATCGATCCTTCCGCGAAGACCCGTCCAAAGTGCAGCACGGTCACCCGTTGCGCCACTTGCCGGACGAAATTCATGTCATGTTCAACCGCCAGTATAGACACGCCGTCCGCATTCAGCTGCTTGACGATTTCGCCTGTCGCAAATGTTTCTTCGGGAGACATCCCGGCGGTTGGCTCGTCAAGCAGGAGAAGTTTCGGTTTGAGGCTGATCGCCATGCCAATCTCGAGCCACTGCTTCAGGCCGTGGCTAAGGAAGCCCGCCGCCTGTCCGGCCACGCTCTCGAGCTTCAGGAAATGCAACACACGGTCGATCTCCCGGTCGATTTCCGACAGATCGACATGATGCTGAAGCGCGATCTCCAGGTTCTGCCGCACGCTCAGAGCGGCGAATATTCCCGGCACCTGAAACTTCACGCTCATACCGCGGCGGATCCGCTCGAAAGGCTTCAAGGCCGTGATGTCTTCGCTGGCGAAGAGTATCTTGCCGCTCGACGGCTGGTGCTCGCCCAGAACAAGCCGGAAGAACGTGCTCTTGCCCGCGCCGTTAGGGCCGATCAGGCAATGGATTTCGCCCGGCTCCACGGTGAAATTGACGTCTGCCGTCACGTGGAGGCCGCCAAAATGCTTGTTGAGATTGATTGTTTGAAGCAGCGCCATTACGGATCTGCCTGCTTGGAGCGGTTTTGCAGCCACGCTCCGAGTGTGCCGAATATGCCGCGTGGGGCAACCAGAACCGTCAGGACCAGCAGCAGCCCCATCACCACGAGCGCATATTGGCTGCCATAAATGGTCAGGGCCTGGAAGACGGAAAGCACCAGCAGTGTGCCAATCAGTGTGGCGGTCAGGTCCGAACGGCCGCCAACGGCAACCCAGATGATGGGGAGAGCCGCCGCGGTGATGCCCATGGTTGACGGGGTGATGTACTGGCCCCAGCTTGTGTAGAGAACACCGCTGAGGCCCGCCAGCGATGAGCCGATGACGAAAGCTGCCAGCTGGTACTTGCGAATGTCGTATCCCAGCATCTCCGCGCGTTCAGGGTTCTCGCGCAGGGCCACCAGCACATTGCCAAACCGCGAGTTTACGAGAATTCGCAGTCCAAGGTAGATTACCACCAGAAGTCCGAGCACGATATAGTAGAGCCCGATATCCGGGTAGAGTTCTATATCTCCGCCGAACCACGGGATGGTCAAACCGGGCATGCCGCTCATGCCGTTGAAGCCGTTAAGCCGCGCGGCGCCCACTTTCCACTCGGGTCCGGCGGTCTGCGCCATGAAACGCTCGATGGCGAGGGTTACCGAAAGTGTCACAATGCCGAGGAAGACGCCGCTGATCCGGCCGAAAAACAGGAAGTATCCAAGGATCGCCGCAAACAGGGCGGCGATCAACACGGCAAGCAACACGGCTGCGAGGCCAAAGCCATAGGCGGCGCCAAAGTTAATGGTCAGAATGCCATAGCTATAGCCGGCGACGCCGAAGAAGGCGGTCTGCCCAAATGACAGGGACCCGCCGTATCCCCAAATCAGGCTCAGGCCAAGCGCCATGAATGTCCAGTTCAGGAAGTAGACGCTGTTGCCCACCGTATAGCCATCGCTGGTCAGCGGATAGATGAACGCGGCGATGAGGACTGCAAAGAAACCAGCCCAGAACAGCTTGCCCCGTCCGAGTGTCTGCGGGCCATCGAGATGTTTTATGATGCGCGGAATAGCCATGCTTTTTTCAGGTCCGATCCTTCAGGATGAAGCCGGAGACGCCCTTCGGCAGAAGCCGGATCACGACAATGACGGCAATCAGCAGCCCGATCTGCCCGAAGAGCTGGCCTTGCCATGACGTGAGCCCGGCCTTGACGACCGCAAGAATGGCGGCTGCCGGCGCGGTTCCAAGAAATACATCCGATCCGCCGACCACCACCGTGACGAAGGCTTCCATAATGAAGGTCGATCCCATGGTGGGCACCATGGTCATGGTGGGAGCGTAAAGCCCGCCAGTCAGCCCCGCCAGGGCCGCGCCTATTCCGAATGTCAGCGCGTAAACGCGCCGCGTATCGACGCCAAGCGCATTCGCCATATGTGGAGCCTGGATTGTTGCCCTGGCGAGAATTCCGAAGCGCGTTTTGTTGAATACGAGGTAAAGCAGAACAAGCACCAGGATTGCCGCGGCGATCAGCACGAGACGATAGTAGGAATAAGACAGGCCGCCCACGGTGAAGCTGCCAAGCGGCGTACCCACGCCTTGCATAGTGGGGCCAAACATGATCAACGTGCCCTGCGAAGCGATGAGACTGACGCCCCAGGTGGCAAGAATAGAGTCAAGCGGGCGCGCATAGAGCTTCTGGACCACCAGCCGTTCGAGAATGATCCCAACGACGCCGGCGAACAGGCTGCCCAGGAGAATTGCCACCGGCAAAGGAAAGCCGGCACGGACGGCAAAAACAGTCACATAAGCGCCGCACATGATGAACTCGCCATGCGCGAGATTGATAACACCCATCATGCCGAAGATGACGGCCAGGCCGCAGGCCGCCAGCACCAGAAACGCGAAGGCATCGCCGAACTGGTAGAGCGACGAAAAAATGAAACTCAAAAAGTCCATGGGTTCAACCCTGCTGCGCAGTCCTGTAATCGCGCTTGCCGGCGCGCCCGATGCGCATCATCTGGCGGCTTCGCGCAAATCGCCCGGAAAGAAGAGCGCAAGATACCTGTGGGAATGATGCGCTGCATCAGCTTTTCTTTTGTCTTTCGCAACGCCACGGAGGCGGGGCGACGCAGGGGTAAGCGCCACACCCAAAAACACTGAAGGGTTAAAAGGGAAGAGAAA
>DAIODI010000045.1:7359-16084 GCA_036746875.1 Aestuariivirgaceae bacterium
CACCGCCCGGGCGGCGGCCTGCCGGGGGCCGGCCCGCCTCCCGGAAATCAACTCAGGGTTTCGGCGGCGGGTTCGAGGGCGTGTACTGCTCGCTCGGGTCCGCCTTGGTCAGGTCGCAGCCGGCATCGCCCAGCCAGTAGGGAGCGATGTTCTCCCACACTTTCGGGAACTCGATCTTGTGATCGTCCGTGACCCTGGCGAGGAAGATGGTATGCGACATGTGCTGGCTCTTGGGATCAAGGCAAACCTTGCCCGAAGGGCCGTCGAAGCAGACATCGCCCTGGGCAAGAACCTTGCGCAGATCTTCGCGGTTTGTTGAGCCATTGGCGCGTTCGACCAGCTGCTTGTAGAGGTTCATCGCGATATAGGAGTTCGCCGCCTCCTGGTTCACATAGGGCTCATTCGGGAACTTTGCCTTGAACCTCTCGAGGAACGCCTTGCTGGCCGGCGTATCGACTTCCTCGATGTAGTTCGTCGTCACATACATGTTGGCCAGGCTCGGCGGCGTGAAGCGCTTGTGCTCATAGCCCTGGCCGACGTTTACCGACGACGCCATGGGCAGGCCAAGATTTGCCGAGGCGGCCTGCTCGTAATAAGACGCCTGGGCGGCGCCCACGAGCAACGTCACGACAAATGACGGCTTGCCATTCTGGATGTTCTGAATCGTCTGGGAGAATTGCGAGACGCCGAGCGGGATGAATTCCTCGCCGACCATGGTGCCGCCGTTTTCCTTCACGATGTTCCTGACCCACTCGGCCGAGATCTGGCCAAAGTTATAGTCCGCGGCGATGGTGTAGACGTTCTTGCCGTATTTCTCCATCATCCAGGGAATGAGCGTGGAGAATTGCTGTTCGGGCACCGCGCCGGTTACGATCATGTTGGCATCGCAAACGCCGCCCTCATACTGGTTGTTGTAGAAAGCGAGCCCGTCGAACTGATTGACGATCGGCCGGTAGGCTTCGCGGGAGGCCGAGGAGAAGCCGGCGAAAACCACATCCACCTTGTCGCGCTGAAGAACGCGGCGCATGAACTCCTGGTAGCGGTTGTTGTCCGACTGGGTGTCGTAGATCACAAGTTCGATCTGACGGCCGGCAATGCCACCCGCCTTGTTGATCTCATCCGCCGCCAGCTGGATGGCATGCACCTTGCCAATGGTCGCGGCGGCGAAGTCGCCGGACTGATCTTCCAGCACGCCGATCTTGATCGGTTCCGCGGCAAACGCGACGGACGCCGCGGCGGTTGCGCCAAACAGCGTGGCCGCCCGCAATAGATTTACGAGTTTCCGTTCCATCTTGTCATGTTCCTCCATGGTTTGACTTTTCTGCGCAGGTTTTTCCCTGTGTTTTCGGGAGCTGCTCATGAGCGCCAGGGAGCGCGCGCATGAATTTCTCGCAATAGTCTTCTATGCTCAGCCGCTGACGCATGCTCTCGCGGCGCAGTCTGTTATAGGCTGCGTCCTCATCGCAGTTCGCCGCCTTCATCACTGCGACGACAGCTTTCATCACAAACCGCCGGCCGTGACGGCGGCGTTCCTGGTCTTGAACCTGCATCGTGAGCGATCGGCGCTGCCGGAACGCATTGACTCCCACGAATAACGCCGAATAGACGGAACCGCCGTAAACCGGCTTGCGAAGGGTTGCCGTGGCGCCGAGCCTCATAATGCTTTTGAGCCGGCTTGGCGCCTCAACTCCAATAAGCCCGATCACCGGTATCTGCACGATTGGTTCCTGCCCCAAAGCCTCGATCGCCACGTTCAAGTCGGCGTCGATAAAAAGAACCATCTGTTCGCCGCACAGCGCATCTTCGGCGAGTTTCACGACGCCAGCGTCAATGGCTGGATAGGTGACGCTGAGGCCAAGCTTGGTGAGCGTGGCGTCGAGTTGGGATACAGCAGGTTTTGCTTCGCTTACAATCAGAGCGCGGTATCCGAGAAAGCTCTGTATGATGCGGAGTTCCGTCATCGGACCACCGTTAGTCTGGGCCGTTTCGGGCTGATCTCGTAGTGTGGGCTGTTCTGAACCAAGTAGGGGTCGGGCTGCACGGGCTGCCGGGCGGCATAAACGATGTCGAATTCGCCGGTTGAGGTCGAGCGCCCGATGCGCGGAGTGAGGAATGCGTGGTTGGTCTGCGAGTCAATCCACACTGAACCCTGAGGCGCTTCCAACCTCTGCGCCGGGACAGCCGCGCGGACGGCGTCGACATCATAACTTTGGGCCGCCACTACAGAAGCAGTCAGAAGCTTCACAGCGATGTAGGACGCTTCGGCATCTGCCGAAACAGTAGGTCCGGCTGGAAACGCCCGCTGGTAAGCATCGACAAACCTGCGATTTGCAGAGCTTTCAATGCGGGAAAAATAGACGCTTGAACTCAGATGCCCATCCATTGCCTCTGGGCCGATCTCGGCAAGTTCAGGTTCCGAGAGGCTGCAACTGGCAATCGGCAAGCTCTTGGGCTGGTCGATGCCGCGAGCTGAACAGGCGGACCGCAGATTGCGGAAGAACGTGTAGGCGCTGTTGCCGATAAGGGTGTTGAAGACAAAGTCGGGCTTCGCCTCGATAATGGCCTGGATCACTTTCGTGTGATCGGTCTCGCCAACTGCCAGATAGCGCTCAGCAACAACCGATCCGCCTGCTGAGGCCAGGCCTTCGCGCAGTATGCGGTTGTTTTCCCATGCCCAAATGTAGTTGGAGCCCACGCAGTATGCGCGCTTGCCAATGTGAGCCAGGAGATATTGGATCAAGGGGACGATGTGCTGGTTTGGCGCGGCCCCTGTGTAGACGACATTGCTGGAGCTCTCAAAACCCTCGTAATGTGAAGGATACCACAGCAGACCGTCATGCTTTTCAAAATGCGGGATGACGTCCTTGCGGCTCGATGAGGTGTAACACCCCACGACATGGCGAATTCCCTGCGCAAGAAGCGCGACACTCATCTCCGGATAGCGGGCGGGGTCCCCTGCGGGATCGCATACGACTGGCTCGAACGTGAAGCGAGAAGCGGCTGACTGGCGGATTTCTTCAAAGGCCAACAGTGCGCCATTCCGCATGGAGCGGGAGACGGCGCCATAGGGCCCGCTATCCGAGAACATCACGCCAATTCTGCAGCGTCTGCTTGTCATAAACGCTCCGCACTCAGTGAGTCCTAGAGGTCTCACCGGTGGCGAGGTTGCCAGGGATTGCTGTGTCAGGAACGAGGCGCGTAATCAGGCCAAACTGCCTTTCGCATAAAAGATACAATTCCGGAATCCACCCATTGTCAAGCGCCGCCGCAGCCCCAGCGTCTGGCAGATCAAAAACCAGGCTCGCAATGTTGCGATTGAGAGAGATTTAGGCAGGCAGATGAAAAGATCAGGCCATGCGGAACCAGTGAAGCGGACCCATCCGATCTGCGTGATGATATCTTGCGTGACTAAAAGATTAGTATTTATTCTTGCTCGTTGATACGGGCTATATGTTCAGTCCCGGCATTTGGTGGATCGGGTTGAGCGTGAACCTTTGCGGTTCTGAAGTCCGGCATTTGCAGATGAATTCGCAAGGCGTGAGGCCTTTGAGGGTCTTCGGGCGGCGGCCGAAAGTGTCTGCGGCGACGAAGTCATCGAGATGCCTGCGCAGCTGTTCATGGCCATCATGGCGGCGGCGCTTGACGGTGGCGTCCCTGATCGTTCGGTTCATCCGCTCGACCTGTCCGGTTGTCCAGGGATGATTGAGCTTCGTGAAGCGGCGCAACCGTCAGACGCCACCATCATGATGACCACGCCCGGCTCGAACGGCGCCTCGCCGACGTCATCGCCGCCCGCACCTTCGGCCGGAGGCTCAAGACGCTGAAGGGCCTCTCACCCTTCGAGTTCATCGATGAATGCCGGACCGCCGAGCCTCGCCGCTTCAGGTTCAGCCCGCTCCACCAAATGCCGGGATCGAACATCTGAAACCGCCCCGGCGCGCGTCGGGTCACGCCCACAGGCGCTCGTTCTCGAGCCCCTTGTAGAGATGGGCGACCCATTCGCCGTAGCCGTTGAAGATCACCGTGGGGATGCGCTCGTCGCTGCCAAGCACGCGCTCCGTCGCCTGGCTCCAGCGCGGGTGCGGCACGTCAGGATTGACGTTGGCCCAGAAGCCGTACTCGCTCGCCTGCAACTGCTCCCAGAAGCTCGCCGGGCGCTGGTCGGTGAAGGTGATCTTCACGATCGACTTGATCGACTTGAAGCCGTACTTCCACGGCAGATGAATGCGAATGGGCGCGCCCATGGATTTCGCCACCGGCTTGCCGTAGGCCCCGGTGACGACGAAGGCGAGTTCGTTGGTCGCCTCCGCGACCGTCAGCCCTTCGACATAGGGCCATGGCAGACCGCCGCCGAACAGCGACGGCTTCTGCCCCGGCGCCATCTCCGGGTCCATGAAGGTCTCGAACCGCAGATACGTCGCCGACGCCAGCGGCTTCGCCTGCTCGACCAGCGCCCGCAGCGGGAAGCCGGTCCACGGTGCGACCATCGACCAGGCTTCCACGCACCGGTGCCGGTAAATGCGCTCCTCCAGCGTGACGGATTTGAGCAGGTCGTCGATGCCGAGAGTGCGCGGCGTTTCCACCAGGCCGTCGATGGCGATCGTCCACGGCCGGACCTGAAGCGCCTCGGCGGCGGCGGCGATGTCCTTCGAGGTGCCGAATTCGTAGAAGTTGTTGTAGGAGGTGTTGATCGCCTCCGGCGTCACGGCCCGGCCGGCATCGGCGAAGCGCCCGTTGAGCGGCGCGGTATAGAGGCCGGCGGAGGGGTCGGCTTCCGCACGGGCGCGCGAGACCGGCGGCAGGAGGGTGGCGGCCGCCGCTCCGGTGGCGCCCGCCAGCAGGGAACGGCGGTTGAGATACGCCGACTCCGGCGTCACGCAGCGTTCGGGGAGGTTCCAGGGGCGTTTGGCGGTCATGGTGAAACCGTTGTGAAGCGATGGCCGTTCGACGAGCCGGTTATCCGTGACCAGTGTACGCTGCGGCCGCCCAGGGCGGTTGCATCGCGGGCGCAATCGTTGTCCGCCAGGCGGTATCCACCTGGCGGGATGATGGTGAAGGACTCTGCATCATCCTTGTCCGCCAGGCGGTATCCACCTGGCGGGATGATGGTGAAGGACTCTGCATCATCCTTCTCCGCCAGGCGGCATCCACCTGGCGGGATGATGCTGAAGGACTGTGCATCATCCTTGTCCGCCAGGCGGTATCCACCTGGCGGGATGATGCTGTATCCCGCCAAACGGCAAGGGCCGCCGCCGTGCGGGCGGCCGCCCTCGGGATCGCGGTCCCGACGCCGGAGGCGTCAGGCGAGCTTGATGTTGGTCGCCTGCTTGCCGCGTCCGCGGCGATCGTCCTCGACGTCGAACGTCACCTTGGTTCCCTCGCGGACCTCGCGGATGCCCGAACGCTCCAGCGCGGTGATGTGCACGAACACATCCTTCGCCCCGCCGTCCGGCGTGATGAAGCCGTAGCCCTTGGCCGTGTTGAAGAACTTGATGGTTCCGGTTTGCGCCATGAACGGAATCCCTTCCCGTTGGCCGCGTGAGTTAAAGCCAGTTGGAATGAACCGCACGCGCCCGGTTCAAACCGCGTCGAACGTCGGGAAAGGAGATTGGGCTCTCGCGAGTCACCGCATCCAGGCCGCATGTTCAGAAGCCGCGCCCCACCACGAGGCGCGCCGGCGAGAATAACTATGATCCGAAGACGGCGCGTTTGCAAGACGCCGAACGGCCATGTCGCGGCGGACCGCGACCCTTTTTGGCGGATCAACGACTTCACGCCCGAGGGCGGTCGCAAGGCCTCAGTAGGGCTGCGGCGCGGCTCCGGGCTGCGGCGCGGCCTGGGCCGTGGGCATGCCGGGCGCCTTCGACGACAGCACCACGACGGGCGTGCCGACGGGGGCGCGCAGGAACAGCTCCGCCACGTCCTCGTTCAGCATGCGGATGCAGCCCGACGACATCGCCTTGCCGATCGACTGCGGATCGTTGGTGCCATGGATGCGGTAGAGCGTGTCCTTGCCGTTCTCGTCGTAGAGGTAGAGCGCGCGCGCGCCGAGTGGGTTGTCCGGGCCGCCGGGCATGCCGTTGGCCCACGGCGCGGCCTTGGGATCGCGCGCCACCATCTCGGCGGGCGGATGCCACGACGGCCACTTCGCCTTGCGGGCGATCTTCGCCCGGCCCTGCCACTCGAAACCCTCGCGGCCGACGCCAACGCCGTAGCGCAGCGCCGTTCCGCCCTCGAGCACCAGATAGAGGTGGCGATTGTCGGCGTCGACGATGATCGTGCCGGGGTGCTCCGGCCCGCGGTAGTCCACCACCTGGCGGCGGAACTGCGGCTTGATCGTCTGGAGATCGATCTTCGGCGCCGGGAAATCGGGATCGACGCCGGCGCGCGCGACGTCGAGAGGCGACAGGCCCGGCTGGGTGGGCGAGATGGCCCCGGTGACGATCCCGCCCGGCTGAACCGGCAGGTCCGGCTGCCCGGCGTAACCCGGCGGCGGCGCAGGGGTATAGCCCGGCGGTGGCATGTAGCCGGGGGGTGGCGGAGGCGGCGGCGGGGGCGGCATGAATCCCCAGCCGGGAAGCTGCCAGCGGCTCTGCGGCGGCGGCGGCGCGGGCGCGGCGGCGGGCGGCGCTGAGCGGGGCGTGCGCGGCACCGGCGGGTACTGCGGAAACTGGTCCTGCTCCAGCCACTGCTCCAGCGCGTCCGGATCGAACGACTGGGCGCGCGCCTCGGGCGCAGCCGTGGACGCGGCCGCCAGCGCCAGCGCGGCCGCCGCGGGGAGCACGATCACGAATCGCGGTGACGCCATCTGTCCCTCCGATGCCCCTGATCGCCCGGCGAGGTGGCGAAAACCCGGCGAAGGTCGGGCATCCCGGGGGAGGATTTCAACCTCCTGTTACCCTATGCGTGGTTAACGAACGGTGAGGGGTTAGCGTTTCCGCCCCCGCTGCGCCGGGACGGACCCCGCCTTGCCTGCGGTTGAGCCCGCGCCGCGCTGGCCGGCCGGTTGCGGCCAATAGGCTTCCGCCGGCTTCACCCGCGAGCCGCCCGCGCCGTCAGCCGACCGCGACAGCGGGTCCTCCAGCACGGCGAGCTCCACCGCCTTCAGCCGCTTCACCTCGTCGCGAAGCCGCGCCGCCTCCTCGAACTCCAGGTTGGCGGCGGCGGCGCGCATCCGCTTCTCCATGTCCTCGATGACCTTGGCGAGGTTATGCCCGACGAGCGGCGCCTGCTCTTCCGCCAGCCCCGCCGCCACGCGCACGTGATCGCCCTCGTAGACCGAGTGCAGCACGTCGGAAATGTTGCGCCGGATGCTCTCCGGCGTGATGCCGTTCGCCGCATTCCAGGCCGCCTGCTTCTCGCGCCGGCGGTTGGTTTCGGCGATGGCGCGCTGCATCGAGCCGGTGATCGCATCCGCATAGAGGATCACCCGGCCCTCGACGTTGCGCGCGGCGCGGCCGATGGTCTGGATCAGCGAGGTTTCGGAGCGCAAAAACCCTTCCTTGTCGGCGTCGAGGATGGCGACGAGGGCGCACTCGGGGATGTCGAGGCCCTCGCGCAGCAGGTTGATGCCCACCAGCACGTCGAACGCCCCGAGGCGCAGGTCGCGGATGATCTCGATGCGCTCCAGCGTGTCGATGTCGGAGTGCATGTAGCGCACGCGGATGCCCTGCTCGTGCATGTACTCGGTCAGGTCCTCGGCCATGCGCTTGGTGAGCACGGTGACGAGGGCGCGAAAACCCTTCTGCGCCACCTCGCGGCATTCGGCGATGAGGTCGTCCACCTGGGTCTTCACCGGGCGGATGTCCACCGGCGGGTCGATGAGGCCGGTCGGGCGGATCACCTGCTCGGCGAACACGCCGCCGGCGCGCTGCAGCTCCCAGGGCCCCGGCGTCGCCGAGACGCACACCGTCTGCGGGCGCATCGCGTCCCATTCCTCGAAGCGCAGGGGCCGGTTGTCGATGGCCGACGGCAGGCGGAAGCCGAACTCGGCCAGCGTCGCCTTGCGGTTGAAGTCGCCGCGGAACATGCCGCCGATCTGCGGGATGGTGACGTGGCTTTCGTCGATGAACACCAGCGCGTTGTCGGGCAGGTACTCGAACAGGGTCGGCGGCGGCTCGCCGGGCCGGCGGCCGGTGAGATAGCGCGAGTAGTTTTCGATGCCGGCGCAGGAGCCGGTCGCCATCATCATCTCGATGTCGAACAGGGTGCGCTGTTCGAGCCGCTGGGCTTCGAGGATGCGCCCGGCGGCGTTGAACTCGGCGAGGCGCAGGCGCAGGTCCTCCTTGATGCCCTTCACCGCCTGGTCGAGCGTCGGCTTCGGCGTGACGTAGTGCGAGTTGGCGTAGACCTTCACCGCGTTGAGGTCGGCGGTCTTCTGGCCGGTGAGCGGGTCGAACTCGGCGATCGCCTCGATCTCGTCGCCGAACATGGCGATGCGCCAGGCGCGGTCCTCGAGGTGGGAGGGGAACACCTCCACCGTGTCGCCGCGCACCCGGAACGTGCCGCGCACAAAATTCTGGTCGTTGCGCTTGTATTGCAGCGCCACGAGATCGGCGAGCAACTGGCGCTGCGAGATGCGCTCGCCGCGCTCCACGCCGAAGGTCATCGCCGAATACGTCTCCACGTCGCCGATGCCGTAGATGCAGGAGACGGAGGCCACCACCACCACGTCGTCGCGCTCCAGCAGCGCCCGCGTCGCCGAGTGGCGCATGCGGTCGATCTG
>DAIODI010000046.1:0-15997 GCA_036746875.1 Aestuariivirgaceae bacterium
TCAGCCGCACCGCTTCCTCGACGCCGATCTCGTCGAAGGGGTTCATCGACATCTTGACGTTGGCGAGTTCGACACCCGACCCGTCGGCCTTGACGCGGATCTTGACGTTGTAGTCCACGACCCGCTTGACAGCGACCAGAACCTTCATTGAGGCAACTCTTTCGTCCGATTGGGGAAACACGCGGCGAATACTGAAAACCCGCCGTTTTTCGCCGGCGACCCTAGTGAGGCCCCCCCGGCAAGTCAACGCCGTGACCGGCATCGCCGGGCGGAAAGCGACGTTGGGCTTCAGGCGAGGTGGAGCCGCTCCCTGAGCCGGCTGCGGATCGCCCATGTCACCGCCGCGCCGGCCGCAAAGCCGCCGATGTGCGCCCACCAGGCGACCGAGACGCCGTCCTGGCTCATGTCGGACAGCGCCAGGCTGGCGACCTGGAAGGCGAGCCAGCCGAGCAACACCCACAGCGCCGGAATCCTCAGCGGCAGGCGCAGGAACAGCAGGATCCAGACGCGCGCGTGCGGGAACAGCACGAGGTAGGCGGCGAGCACCCCGGCGACCGCGCCGGAGGCCCCGATGAGCGGCATCCGGCTGTCGGGGTAGAACAGCGTGTGGGCGAGCGCCGCCGCCACGCCGCAGAACAGGTAGAACACGAGGTAGCCAAAGTGCCCGAAGGCGTCCTCGACATTGTCGCCGAACACCCAGAGAAACAGCATATTGGCGAGGAGATGCATCCAGTCGGCGTGGATGAACATGTAGGTGAGAAACGTCGCCGACTCCGGCACCAGATACAGCGACGGCGACAGCGTGGCGTGATCGGTGATCAGCGCCGGCACCACGCCGACGGCGGTGGCGATGGCGGCGACCTGGCCCTCGCTGAGCCCGTAGTTGGTGAACAGGAACACGACGAGGTTGACGAGCAGCAGGCAGCCGTTCACCACCTGGAAGCGGATCACCCGCAAGGGCGCGTCGTCGTGCAGGGGAACGAACATCGCGGCCCGTTCATCCTCCGGCGGTCTTGCCGGGCGCCCACAGCACGTCGCCCGCGCCGGTGACGGCGTTGGCGTGGCGGCCCGCCACGAACAGGAAGTCGGACAGCCGGTTGACGTACTGCGCCGCCGCCGGGCTCACCCGTTCGCCCGGAAGCAGGGCGAGTTCGGTCATCAGCCGCTCGGCGCGCCGGCACACGGTGCGCGCCACATGCAGGTGCGCCGCCGCCGGATGCCCGCCGGGCAGAACGAACGAGCGCAACGGCGCCAGCGTGGCGTTGAGCGTGTCGATCTCGTCTTCCAGCCGCGCCACCTGCGCCGGCGTGACGCGCAGCGGCGTCCACGCCAGCGGTTCGCCGGTGTCGGGAACGCAAAGATCGGCGCCGAGATCGAACAGGTCGTTCTGGATGCGCGCCAGCATGGCGTCTAGCGCCGCCAGTCCGGCGTCGCCGGTGTGCAGACGGGCGACGCCGATGGCGCAGTTGGTCTCATCCACCGTGCCGTAGGACTGGATGCGCAGGTGATGCTTCGCCACCCGCGCGCCCGACCCCAGCGCCGTCGTGCCGTCGTCGCCGGTCTTCGTGTAGATCCTGTTCAGTACGACCATGGGAGTCTTCACGCGCCTTTTCGAATTTGCCCGGGGCTGGCGTACAGCCCGCATTGGCCAACACGGCTGCATAGCAGCCCGAATTGGCCGTTGTACATCGCCGCAATCGGTATACGCTTTCGCCTGGGCGGTGCGAATCGCCCGGCGCCGGGCGAACCGGACGCCGACGCTCGTGGAGGGACCCATGCCGCGCCTCTTCACCGGGATTGAGATCCCCGCCGACGTCGCCGCCGATCTCGACCTGATGCGGGGCGGCGTCTGGAACGCCCGCTGGATCGACCGGGAGTCCTACCACATCACGCTGCGCTTCATCGGCGACATCGACGACCGGCTGGCGCACGAGGTCGCCCACGCCCTCGACGGCGTGCCGGCGCGCCCCTTCACGCTGCGGCTGAAGGGGGTCGGCGCGTTCGGCGGAAACAAGCCGCACTCGCTCCATGCGGGCGTGGCGGCGGACGGCGACGGCCTGAAGCGGCTTCAGGCGGCGCATGAGCGGCTCTGCCAGTCGCTGGGGCTGCCGCCGGAGCCGCGCCGCTTCGTGCCGCACGTCACGCTGGCGCGGCTGCGCGATCCCCGGTTGGAAACCGTGCAGGGCTTCATCGCCCGCAACAACCTTTACGAGAGCCGTCCCTTCGAAGTCGCCCGATTCGTCCTGTTTTCCTCCCGGCCGACGCGCGGCGGCGGGCCTTACGCGGTGGAGGAGGCTTACGACTTCGCGATGGCGGTCTGAGCGCAAACTTCCGGTTGTCAAATCTCGATTTCGTGATCTCGCCTGCCTTGCAAGGTCGGAGACCCGCCCTCATATTCTGTCGCGCACTTCGGTGCTGAAAAGGGAGTTTCAGATGGTTGAAGCACGTTACAGGTCCGTCGCGCAGAACCAGGCCGGCGCGCGGGTTCGCGAGATCGACGAGGGCCTGCGGTCCTATATGCTGGGCGTCTACAACCTGATGGCGCTGGGCGTGGCGGCGACCGCTATCGTGTCGCTGGCGGTGGCCTCAAGCCAGCCGCTTCTCGCCCTGATCGCCGGAACGCCCCTCAAGTGGGTGCTGTTCGTCGCCCTGCTCGGCCTCGGCTGGTTCGCCCCGCGCCTCATGCTCTCGGGCAGCGTCGCAACGGCCCACGCCGCCTACTGGGGTTATGCGGCGATCTGGGGTCTGTTGCTCGGTCCGATGATGGCGCTCTACATGGGCACGAACCCGGGCATCGTCGTGCAGGCGTTCGGCATCACCGCGGCGACGTTCGCCGCCACCAGTCTCGTCGGCTACACGACCAAGCGCGACCTGTCCGGCTTCGGCACGTTCTTCATGATGGCGACGATCGGCATCCTGATCGCCATGATCGCCAACATGATCTTCTTCGGCAGCGAGTTCTTCAGCCTGATGATCTCGGTCGTCGTCGTTCTGCTGTTCTCGGCGATCACCGCGTACGAGACGCAGATGATCAAGGAGATGTACTACGAAGGCGACACCGCGATTGCGGCGAAGCAGAAGTCGATCTTCGGGGCCTTCATGCTCTATGGCTCGTTCGTGACCCTGTTCGTGCATATCCTGAACATTCTCGGGATCATGCGCAGCGAGTGAGCGCTCCCGAACAATCGAAGTTCAGTCCCCCGGCGGAACCGCCGGGGGTTTTTTTTGCCGCCGACGGCCGAGAGCGCGAACGGTTCCCGCCGCTGCTAAACCGCCTCAAGCTTCGGCGACTTGAGCAGAACCTTGAGCACCTGCATCAGGTCGTGGCCGCGCTTCAGGATCATGCCGCCCGGCGCAACCACCGCATACTGCCCCTGCCTGCGGGCCAGCCTCGGCTGCTTCTCGATGCGGTACAGCGGGCATTCGCTGGTGCGCCGGAACACGCTGAACACCGCCCGCTCCCGCCCGAAGTCCATGGCGTAGTCGCGCCACTCGCCTTGCGCCACGTTGCGGCCGTAGACGGTGAGGATGAGCGCAAGCTCCTGCCGGTCGAACCGCACCGGCGCCGGAACGCCGCGGTCGCTGTCGGGTCTGGCTGCGGTCTCCGCCGGGGCGCCAGACGCCGCCTCGCGGAGCAGAACTATTTCCCCGGTATCGCTCACCGTTCCCCGATCGTCGCCAAAGCCGTCACCGAGCCGTCACAGGATGCGGCGGCCACGCCTGGTTGGCAAGGGGCCAACGCTTGAGGGTCCGTCGCTTCAGACCGGGGCCAGGTTCTGCCGCCAGCGCGCGGCGAGGATCTCGCCGGTGTCGTCGGCCTGCAACAGAGCCGCGAACGCGGTCGCCGAAGGCGTGAGCACGGTGGGGCGGGGCAGCTCGATGGTGGCCGGCTCGCCGTCCCACGCCCCCGCCGGCACGAGCCGGCGCACGACGTTGTGGTAGACCATCTCACGGCCGGCGTTTTCGCCGCGGGTGATCGTCACCGCGACGCGCGGCTCGACCGCGGCGATCCACACAGACGCCTTGCGCGGAACCGCCTCCGGTCCGAGCGCGATGGCGAGCGTGGCGGGGCTGGCCGAAACGCTCATGCGGACCGCCTCGGCGGCGGCGCGCGCGCGCGCCGTTGCGATCAGCGCCTCGACGGCGCGGCGGCGCGAGCCGACTTCGGCCAGCGTTCCGTTGACGACGACCTGCGGAGTGTACATCCGCCCGTCGCCGCGCCGCGCGGCGTAATCCTCCTGGCGGCGCGAGAAGTCGGCCGAGGCGAGCGTGTCGCGCCAGCCGAGATAGTCCCAGTAATCGACATGATAGGAGAGCGCGATGACGTCGGGACGGCGCGACAGCTCCGCGAGATAGGCGTCGGCCTCAGGGCACGACGAGCACCCCTGGCTCGTGAACAGCTCAACGACCACATGACGCCCAGCCGGGGCCGCCGCCAGGGCGGCGCCGGCGAACGTCAGGAGCGAGGCTCCCGCGGCGAGGCGCAGGGCGTGACGGCGATCGATCAGTGCAAGGACCATGCGCCGGTTATCGCCGATGCGCGCCCCGCCCGCGAGTCACGTTCCGGTTAGCGCATCATCCCGCCAAGTGGATACCACTTGGCGGAAAAAGATGATGCGAATACAAACAGATAGAGCGGTCGGCCCGGTTCAGTCAGGCCGGTTTCCCCGCGAGGCCCCGGTCAGGCCGCCCGGGCCAGATTCCGCAGCACATAGGGCAGGATCCCGCCGTTGCGGAAGTAATCGAGCTCCTCAAGCGTGTCGATCCGCCCCAGCGCCTTGACCTGCCGCGACGGCCCGCCCGGCGCGGCGATCTCCACCACAAAGCCCTGGCGCGGCCGGATCTCGCCTTCAAGCCCGCGGATGGTGACGATCTCGTCGCCCGTGATCCCCAGCGTCTGCCAGCTTTCCCCTTCGGCGAACTGCAACGGCAGGACGCCCATGCCGATGAGGTTGGAGCGATGGATGCGCTCGAACGATTGCGCGATCACGGCGCGGACGCCGAGCAGCCTCGTACCCTTCGCCGCCCAGTCGCGCGACGAGCCGGTCCCGTACTCCTTGCCCGCGAACACCACGAGCGGCACGCCTTCGGCCTGATAGCGCATGGCGGCGTCGTAGATCGCCATCTGCTCGCCGGAGGGATAGTGGATGGTGACGCCGCCCTCGACGCCCTTCACCATCTGGTTCTTGATGCGGATGTTGGCGAAGGCGCCGCGCATCATCACCTCGTGGTTGCCGCGCCGCGCCCCGTAGGAGTTGAAGTCGGCGCGCTCCACGCCGTGGGCGGTGAGATAGCGCCCGGCCGGGCTGTCGGCCTTGATCGACCCGGCCGGCGAGATGTGGTCGGTGGTGATCGAATCGAGGAACAGGCCGAGGATGCGGGCGTTGATCACATCCCTCACCGGCTCCGGCGTCAGCGTCATCCCGTCGAAGTAGGGCGGGTTCTGGACGTAGGTGGACGCCTTGTCCCAGGCGTAGGTCATGCCGCCCGTGACCTTGATCCTGCGCCATGCCGCGTCGCCCCTGAACACGTCCTTGTAGCGCGAGGTGAACGCCTTGCGGGTGACGTTGGCGCGCACCGCCTTCGCCACGTCCCCGCTCGTCGGCCAGATGTCCTTCAGGAACACCGGCCGGCCCTTGCGGTCGTGGCCCAGCGGCTCGGTGGCGAGATCGACGTTGATCGATCCGGCGAGCGCGTAGGCGACCACCAGCGGCGGCGAGGCGAGATAGTTGGCGCGTACGTCCGGGTTCACCCGGCCCTCGAAGTTGCGGTTGCCCGAGAGCACCGACACCGCGACGAGATCGTGCTTGCGAACGGCGTCCGCGATCGGGTCGGGCAGCGGGCCAGAGTTGCCGATGCAGGTGGTGCAGCCGTAGCCGACGAGATCGAAGCCGAGCTTGTCGAGCTCCTTCTGGAGGCCGGACGACTTCAGGTATTCGGTGACGACCTGGCTTCCGGGCGCAAGCGACGTCTTCACCCACGGCTTCGTCTTCAGGCCGAGCCTGTTGGCGTTGCGGGCGAGCAGCCCCGCCGCCATCATCACCGACGGGTTCGAGGTGTTGGTGCACGAGGTGATCGCGGCGATCACCACGTCGCCGTGGCCGAGGTCGAAATTGGCGCCCTCGACCGGATAGCGGCGGGCGGCGAAATCGTCCTTGCGGAACTCGTCGGTCATGACCTTGGCGAAGCCCGCCGCGGCGGCGGCGAGCGGCACCCGGTCCTGCGGGCGCTTCGGGCCGGCGAGCGAGGGCTCGACCGTCGAAAGGTCGAGGTCGAGGGTATCGGTGAACACCGGCTCGGGCGTGAGCTTCGTGCGGAACATGCCCTGCGCCTTCGCGTAGGCCTCGACCAGCGCCACCTGCGCGGCAGGGCGCCCGGTGGCCTTGAGGTAGGTGAGCGTTTCGGCCGCGACGGGGAAGAACCCGCAGGTGGCGCCGTACTCCGGCGCCATGTTGGCGATGGTGGCCATGTCCTCGAGCGACAGGCCGGAAAGGCCGGGACCGAAGAACTCGACAAACTTCCCCACCACGCCCTTCTTGCGCAGCATCTGGGTGACGGTGAGCACGAGGTCGGTGGCGGTGGCGCCCTGCGGCAGCGCGCCGGTGAGGCGGAAGCCGACGACCTCCGGGATCAGCATGGAGATGGGCTGGCCGAGCATCGCCGCCTCGGCCTCGATGCCGCCGACGCCCCAGCCGAGCACGGCGAGGCCGTTCACCATGGTGGTGTGGCTGTCGGTGCCGACCAGCGTGTCGGGGAAGGCGAATTCGACGGTCTTGCCCTTCACCTTCTCCTTCTTCGTCCAGACGGTTCGGGCGAGGTATTCGAGGTTGACCTGGTGGCAGATGCCGGTGCCCGGCGGCACCACACGGAAGTTGTCGAACGCGCCCTGGCCCCACTTCAGGAACGTGTAGCGCTCGCCGTTGCGGTCGTACTCGAGTTTCACATTCTTGCGGAACGAATCCGCCTGGCCGAAGTAGTCCACCATCACCGAATGGTCGATCACCAGATCGACCGGCGAGAGCGGGTTGATCTTCTTCGGGTCGCCCTTGAGCGCCTTCATGGCGTCGCGCATGGCGGCGAGATCGACGACCGCCGGGACGCCGGTGAAGTCCTGCATCAGCACGCGCGCCGGGCGGAACGCGATCTCGCGCTCGGCCTTGCCGCGGTTGGCGAGGAAGGCGGCGACGCCCTCGATGTCGGCCTTGGTCACCGTCCGGCCGTCCTCGTGGCGCAACAGGTTTTCCAGCAGCACCTTGAGCGAAACCGGAAGCCGGGAAATGCCTGCAAGGCCGTTCTTCTCCGCCGCCTTCAGGCTGAAGTAGGCGTAACTCTTCGTTCCCACCTTGAGCGTCTTGCGGCACTTGAAACTGTCGAGCGATGGCATCGGGTGCTCCGGATTCCTCTGTCGGGCGATCACGCCGGCTGGCAGAACGGCGCGGCGGCGGCGCATCCGCCGCCGGCCGGATTGATTTAGGGCCATTCGCCGGGCGGTTCCAGTCGACAAACGGCGCAACGGCGATACGTCCGTCCATGGACCGGAAAGTCGCCGGGGAGGCCCCTCGCCCTGTCCTCGGGCGCATGTCCGCAAGGCGCCAGCGCGCGGGCGCTTGCGCCGGCTGCGCCGGTTGTGATCGCCAGATTCGGCTTTGCCCGCGCGGCGGCCATCCTGTAATCCGAAGCCCGAATGGAACTTCGCGCCGACAACCTGATGTGCGTGCGGGGCGGCCGGGTGATCTTCGCCGGGCTGTCGTTCGCGCTGCATGAAGCGACCCTGACCGAACTGCGCGGACCGAACGGGGCGGGGAAGACGTCGCTTCTGCGCCTCATCGCCGGGCTGATCGAACCGGAGCAGGGGTCGCTGACGCTCGCCGGCGGCGACCCGGAGATGGCGCCCGGCCAGCAGTGTCACCTCGTCGCCCACCAGGACGCCGTCAAGCCGCACCTCACCGTCACCGAAAACCTGACCTTCTGGCGCGACTTTTTCGGCGGCGGCGATCTGGACGCCGCGCTCGCCGCGTTCGCGCTCGCCCCGCTGGCCGACTATCAGGCGGCCATGCTGTCGGCCGGGCAGAAGCGCCGGCTTGCGCTGTCGCGCCTGGCGCTCGCCGCGCGCCCGGTGTGGCTGCTCGACGAACCGACGGTGGGGCTCGACGCCGCCTCACGCGACCGGCTCAACGGGCTCGTTGCGCGCCATGTGGCGGCCGGCGGCATCGTGCTCGCCGCCACCCATCTCGATCTCGGCGCGCGCACGGGCGTGCTGGAGCTTGCGGCCCGCGGCGAGGCGACGCCATGAGGGCGGCGCTGGCGCTGATCCGGCGCGACCTGACGCTGGCGTTCCGCCAGGGCGGCGGGTTCGGCATGGCGCTCGGGTTCTTCCTCACGGTGATGGTGCTGATCCCGCTCGCCGTCGGCCCGGACCTCGCGCTCCTGCAACGCATCGCGCCGGGCCTCTTGTGGATCGCCATGCTGCTGTCGGTGCTGCTCTCGGCCGACCGCATCTACCAGGCGGATTTCGACGACGGCTCGCTCGAATTGATGACGTCGGCGCCGCTGCCGCTGGAACTCGCCGTGCTGGCCAAGGCGTTCGCCCACTGGCTCGCCTCCGGGCTGCCCATGGCGATCGCGGCGCCGGCGCTTGGCGTTCTTCTCAACCTCGACACGGCGCTGGCGCCGCGGCTGATGCTGGCGATGGTGACGGGATCGCTGGCGCTGTCGCTGATCGCCGCGCTCGCCGCCGCCGTGGTGGTGGGCCTTCGCCGCGGCGGACTGCTGCTGTCGCTGCTCGCCCTGCCGCTCTATGTCCCGGTGATGATCTTCGGCATCTCCGCCTCCCAGATCGACCTGCTGGCGCCGCAGGCGCCGGGGCGGGCGCTGATGCTGCTGGCGGCGATCGTGCTCGCCATGCTGGTGGTGTCTCCGCTCGCCTGCGCGGCGGCGATCCGGGCGCATCTGCGGTAACAAACGCGTGGCCGGGGTGCGCCATCAAGGGCCGTTGCCCGCGCCGGAACGACCGTCTAGACGATTGGACATGCAGCGCTTCGCCAACCCCAACCGCTTCCTGAAGATCCAGTCGTCCGTGCAGCCGTGGGCGTGGGCCGTCACCGTCGTTCTGTTCGCGATCGGCCTTTACATGGGCCTCGTCACATCGCCGCAGGATTTCCGGCAGGGCGAAACGGTGCGGATCATGTACGTGCATGTTCCGGCCGCCTGGATGGCGCTGATGGTCTACACGGTGATGGCGCTGGCCAGCGCCCCGGCCATGATCTTCCGCCATCCGCTCGCCGACATCGCCGCCAAGGCGGCCGCGCCCATCGGGGCCTGTTTCTGCTTTCTCGCCCTCGTCACCGGCTCGCTTTGGGGCAAGCCCATGTGGGGCGCGTGGTGGGTGTGGGACGCGCGGCTCACCTCGATGTTCGTCCTGTTCCTGCTCTACCTCGGGTACATCGCCATCTGGGAAGCCTTCGACGATCAATCGAGAGCCGCCAGGCTGGCGGCCGTCGTCGCGCTGGTCGGCTTCATCAATGTGCCGATCATCAAGTTTTCAGTGGACTGGTGGTATACGCTGCATCAGCCGGCCAGCGTGTTCCGCCTCGACGGCCCGACGATCGACCGTTCGATGTTGATCCCGCTCCTGGTCATGGGCGCGGCGTATCTGTTCCTGTTCCTTGCGCTGCATTTGCGCGCCATTCGCTCCGAGGTCGAGGCGCGCCGCATCCACCAGATGGAGCTCGCCCGGGCCGGCGGGGTGTGACGATGGAGCTCTCGAACCCGCATGTCGGCTTCGTCGTCGCCTCCTACGCGATCACCGCCGTGGTGCTGGCGGGGCTGATCGGCTGGGTGATCGCGCGCGGCCGCAGGCTGGACCGCCGTCTTGCCCGGCTTGAGGCGGAAGGCGCGCCGCGCCGACGCCCCGCGCAGGGTCAGCCATGAGCGGCGAAACCTCCGCCGGGCGGCCCGCCCGCCGCCGCCTGCCGGCGCTGGCGCTGCTGCCGCTCCTCGCCTTCGCTGGTCTCGCCGCGCTCTTCGGGCTGGGTCTCTTCGGCGACCCCTCGAAGGTTCCTTCAGCGCTGATCGGCCGGCCGGTTCCGGAGTTCTCGCTGCCGCCGCTACAGGGCGCGATGCGCGACGGCAAGCCGGTGCCGGGGCTTTCGGCCGCAGACCTCAGGACCGGCGGCGTGACGCTGGTGAACGTGTGGGCGTCGTGGTGCGTCCCCTGCCGCGACGAACACCCGCTGCTGCTGGCGCTGGCGCAGGAGGGCGTGCGGATCGTCGGCATCAACTACAAGGACGAGCCGGAGAACGCGCTGCGGTTCCTCGGCGCGCTCGGCACGCCGTTTGCGGCGATCGGCAGCGACCGCGCCGGGCGGTCCACCGTCGACTGGGGCGTTTACGGGGTTCCGGAGACGTTCGTCGTCGATGGCGAGGGGCGCATCCGCTACAAGCACATCGGGCCGCTTACGCCTTCGGCGGTCGAGACCGTGCTGCGCCCTCAGATGGCGGCCGCGCGCGACGCTCTGCCGGCCCGTCAGCCTTGAGCGCCGGCCCGTCGGCCGGCCCGGCCTGGAGTTTTGCGGCGAGCGCGGCAAGGCCCTCCACAAACCCCTTGCGATAACGCGCCGGCACCTGCGCGATGAGCGCCGCATCGGTGGAGCGGGCCCCGGGTTCCGCCTGCTTGAGGGCGCGCCGGCCCGCGGTGGTGATTCGCAGCGCATTGGTGCGTCCGTCGTCCCGGGTCCGGCGGCGCTGGAGGTAGCCTTGGGCGATCAGCCGGGCGGCGAGCTCCGCCAGGGTGGACCGGTCGATGCCGGTGCGCTGCGACAATCCGGTTTGCGAAATGCCGTCGTTCTCCTCCACCGCCTGGAGCACGGCGAACTGGCGCGGCGTGAGGCCGCTGTCGGCGGTGATTTCGGCGAAGACCTGTGCGCCGTACTGGTTGGCGCGTTTCAGAAGCGCAAGCACGGCGGCCGATTCGTCACCTCGCTTTGTTTCCATCTCGGACATGCGGAAGCGTCCAGAACTCGGTTATGGTGCTACAGGGTTCGCGCCCGGCGACGGTCCCCACGCCTGGCTGGAGGACGAAGCCGGGGCCGGAAACTGCGGCGTCGGTCCCACCCGTTCGGCTTGGGGTCAAGACATCAAGCTAGCGTAAAGGAAAGCAATATCAATGCTAACTTTCTCGCGAGCGTAGCACGCCGTGACCGACGCCAGTCTGCCGCCGCACTTCCTGCGACGCATCCCGCAGGGAGACAGCGTGGAACGCGATGTGTGCGGGACATGCGGTTTCGTCGCCTACCGCAACCCGAAGGTCGTCACCGGGTCCGTGGTGAAGGACGCGGGCCGGGTGCTGCTCTGCCGGCGGGCGATCGAACCGCGGCGCGGCTTCTGGACATTGCCGGCGGGCTACATGGAGCTTGGCGAAACCGTGGAGGAGGCGGCCCGGCGCGAAGCCTGGGAAGAGGCGCGGGCGGACCTCGGCATCGAGCGCGTGCTCGCCGTCTACACCATCGCGCGCATCGCCCAGGTGCAGGTGATGTTCCTCGCCCGCCTCGGCTCTCCGGGAATTGAGGCCGGGCCGGAAAGCCTTGAGGTCGGCTGGTTCGGCTGGGAGGGGATTCCGTGGCGCGATCTGGCGTTTCCTTCGGTGCGCTGGGCGTTGACGCAGGCCCGGTCGGTCGAGGGCAAGACCGACTTCGCGCCGTTCGGCAACCCGCCCGGCGAACCCGGCGAACCGCCGTAACCCTCAGGAGCCGCCCTCACCGTCCCCGCGCATGTGCCGCTGCATCAGCGGCCCTTGCGACAGGGCGAAGGCGAACGTGAGAGGGAGCAACGCGAACACCTTGAAGTTCACCCAGGTGTCGGTCGACATGGTGCGCCAGACGATCTCGTTCAGGGCGGCGACGGCGAAGAAGAAGCACGCCCAGCGCCACGACAGGATGCGCCAGCCCTCGTCGTCGAGGTCGATGGCCTCGCCCAGGACGATCCTGAGCAAGGGCTTGCCGGCGAGCAGCCCGCCGACGAGCAGGACGGCGAACAGCGCGTTGACGACCGTCACCTTGACCTTGATGAAGACGTCGTCGTGGAGAAGCAGGGTCAGCGCCCCGAACGCCACCACGAAGGCGAGCGCGACGATGGGCATGACGGCGATCTTTCGCGTCAGCGCCCAGTTGACCGCCAGCGCCACGGCGGCGGCCGCCATGTAGACGGCCGTGCCGGCAAAGATGCCGAAGCGGGCGTTGGCGAGGAAGAAGACCAGCAGCGGCCCGAGTTCGATTGCGATCTTGAGGCCCGGCGACAGCGGGCGCGGCGCGGGGGCCGCCGCGCGCAGCGTCCGTCCTCCGCCGGAAGCCCGGCGATGGCGCGGGAAAACGCCTCGGCGTCGAAGGGCTGCAGGTCGTCCACCGTCTCGCCGACGCCGATGGCGTGGACGGGGAGCCGGAACCGTTCGGCGATGGCGGCGAGGATGCCGCCGCGGGCCGTGCCGTCGAGCTTGGTCATCACGATCCCGGTGACGCCCGCGACCCTGGTGAACACATCCGCCTGGGCGATGGCGTTCTGGCCGGTGGTGGCGTCGAGCACGAGGAGCACCGCGTGCGGCGCGCCGGCGTCGATCTTCTTCAAGACACGCACGATCTTCTCCAGCTCGGCCATCAGGTCGGCCTTGTTCTGGAGCCGGCCGGCGGTGTCAATGATGAGAATGTCGCTGCCCGAGGCTTGCGCCTGCTTCAGCGCGTCGAAGGCGAGCCCGGCGGAATCGGCGCCGGTGGCGCGCGAAATCACCTGCGCGCCGATGCGTCCCCCCCACACCTTGAGCTGCTCGATGGCCGCCGCGCGGAACGTGTCGCAGGCGGCGATCGTCACCTTGAAGCCCTCCCGGGTGGCGATGGCGCCCAGCTTGCCGATGGTCGTCGTCTTGCCGGAGCCGTTGACGCCCACCACCAGAATCACGAAGGGCTGTTCGGGGCCGAAGGTGAACGGCGCCTCGACCGGGCGCAGCACCTTCGCCACCTCCTCGGCGAGGATGCGCTTCACCTGCTCGGGCGAAACGTCCTTGTCGTAGCGGCCTTCCGCCACGGCGCGCTTGACGCGTTCGGCCATCTCGACGCCGAGGTCGGCCTGGATCAGCACGTCCTCCAGATCATCAAGGGTCGCGGCGTCGAGCCTGCGCTTGCTGAAGATGTCGCCGATGCCGTTGGACAGCTGGCGCGACGACTTCGACAGGCCCTCGGACAAGCGGCGGAACCAGCCCTTGCGCTCCGGTTCCGGCTGCGGCGCGGCTGCGGGCTTCTGCGGCTTGGCGATGGTGAACGGCTTGCGCCCGCGAGGCGGCGGGGACTCGAAGGGCGCCGGCTCGGGTTCGGGTGACGGCTCGGGTTCGGGTGCACGGGCCGCCGTCGGCGGGGGCGGTTCAGCCAACAGTTCAGGTTCGACCCGCGACCGGGCCGCTTTCTTCGGCCCAGCCTTCTGTCCGGTCTTCGGTCCAGTCTTCGGTACGGGCGGAGGCTCGGGCGACTTCGCCTTGCGCTTCGCCGCAGCTTTCCGGACCGGCGCCGCGTCTGGAACCGGCTCCGGCGTAACGTCGGGCGCGGCGTCCGCTTCAGCTTCCGGGGTTTCGGCGGCGGCCGCCTCGACAGGCGCTGCGGCGGGTTCGAGATCGAGGTCCTCGCGCAAGGCCGCCATCGTCTCGGCCAGGCGGCGCGAGGCTTCCGCGACATCCACTGCGGGTGCGGTTTCGGCGACGGCCTCAGGCTCTGGCGGCGGCTCTGGTTGAGCGGCGGTGGCGCGCCGGAACAGGCGCTTGAAGAAACCGCCCTCGCTCATGGCGCCGCCTGCCGGGCCGTCCGGCCGACAAGTTCGCGGCCTCTCACCCCCGTCACCTCGACGGGCACGATCGTGCCCGGCGCAGCGCCGGTTTCGACCCGGATCGGAGCGTGGTGCGGCGTATGGCCGAACCCTTCGCGCTCGACGAGCACAGCGCGCACCGCGCCCGCCTCCGACGCCAGAAAGCGGCCGGCGGCGGCCTCACCGGCGGCCCGCAGCCGCGCGGCGCGCGTCTTGATCTCGTGGGCCGGGACGGACGGCATCTTCGCCGCCGGGGTGCCGGGACGCGGCGAATAGGGAAACACGTGCAGCCAGGTCAGACCGCACGCCTCGACGAGGCGGAGCGAATTGACGAACATCTCGTCCGTCTCCGTCGGGAAGCCGGCGATCAGGTCCGCCCCGAAGACGATATCGGGTCGATACCGTCGGAGATCCTCGCATAACCGAATGGCGTCGTCGCGGGCATGCCGCCGCTTCATGCGCTTGAGAACAAGATCGTCGCCGGCCTGAAGCGACAGGTGCAGATGCGGCATGAGCCGCTCCTCAGTCGCCAGCGCCTCCATCAGCAGCGGGTCGATCTCAACCGAGTCGACCGACGACAGGCGTAGCCGGGGCAACTCCGGCACGCTGTCGAGAATGGCCTTGACCAGCGCTCCAAGCTTCGGCGCGCCGGGAAGGTCGCCGCCCCAGGAGGTAATGTCCACGCCGGTGAGGATCACCTCAAGATGGCCGCCCTCCACAAGGCGGCGGACCTGGGCCACCACATCAGCGGCCGAAACTGAACGCGAGACGCCGCGGCCGAACGGGATGGTGCAAAAGGTGCAGCGATGATCGCAGCCGTTCTGCACCTGGACGAACGCACGCGTGCGCGCACCGAACGCGCTGAGCGCGTGCGGCTCGATCCGCCGTTCCGCCATGATGCCGGACACCTGCACACGGTCGCCCGCGAATGGCGATATCCAGGTTTCGGCTCGAAGCTTTTCCGCATTCCCGACCACGAGATCGACCTCGGGCATCGCGGCGTAGCGCTTGCTCTCCACTTCGGCGCCGCAGCCCGTGACGATCACCCGGCGATCGGTAGTTTCGCGTCGCAACCGCCGGATGGACTGCCGCGCCTGCCGGGAGGCTTCCGCCGTCACCGCGCAGGTGTTGACGATCACGGCGTCGGAAAGTCCCGCCGCTTCGGCGTTCACCCGCATCACTTCGGCTTCGAGCGCGTTCAGACGGCAGCCGAAACTCACAACCTCGACGCCCGCCATCACGCTTCCTCGGCGGCGAGCTCGGGCAAGATACCTTCGTAGTCGTAGGCGACGGGGCCGGTCATCAGGATGTGGCCGTCGCTCTCGCGCCAGGCGATGTGGAGATCGCCGCCGGGCAGCGTCACGGTCACGTCGCGCCCGGTGAGCCGCTTCCTCGCGGCGCACACCGCCGCGGCGCACGCGGCCGTGCCGCAGGCCTGCGTCAGGCCTACGCCGCGCTCCCACACCTTCAACGTCAGCGCGGCGCGGCTGTCCACGCGGGCGAGCGAAATGTTGGCGCGTTCGGGGAACAGCGGGTGGTGCTCGAGCATCGGCCCGACGGCGGCGAGGTCCACCACATCGAGCGCCTTCACCCAGAAGATGCAGTGCGGGTTGCCGACGTTGACCACCGAGGGCGAATGGATACGCGGGGCGTCGATCGGCCCCACCTGAAGCTCGATGGCGCGGGTGTCGGCGAACTCCTCCGCCAGCGGAATGTCGCGCCAGCCGAAGCGAGGAGCGCCCATGTCCACCGTCACCAGGCCGTCCCGGGCGCGCGAACAGATGAGATCGCCGCCCAGCGTCTCGATGCTGACGAGCGCCTTGCCGGTCTCGGCGATCAGCAGGTCCGCCACGCAGCGCGAGACGTTACCGCAGCTCTCCACCTCGCCGCCGGACTGGTTGTAAATCCGCATCCGCACATCCGCCCGGCGCGACGGTTCGAGCACGATCAGCTGATCGCAGCCGACGCCGCGCCGGCGCGAGGCGATGGCGCGCACGCCGCCCTCGCCGAGCGTCACCGGACGGGTGCGCGCGTCGATGATCACGAAGTCGTTGCCCAGTCCGTTCATCTTGCGGAAGGGCGTGCCGGCGAGCCTGCTCATGGGCCGCTTATATGGCGAAAGCCGCGGCGAACGCCAGTGCCGGGGCCCGCAAGGCGT
>DAIODI010000047.1:0-15912 GCA_036746875.1 Aestuariivirgaceae bacterium
GAACGCCGAAGCGGCGAGGGGGGGGGAGCGCGATCTTCGCGCCGCGCCCGGCGGCGTCGATCTGCGCGCGTTCGCCCGTGCGGACGTGGGCGGCGGCCGCCTCAACGCCAGCGGCGAGATGACCCTGGCCGACGGGCGCGCCGCCGGGACCGTGCAGTTCGACGCCGCAGCCGGGGACCCCCGCGCGCTGGCGCGCTTCGCCGGGCTTGCGTCGCCGGCGTCCTCGCGCGGGGCCTGGACCGCCGGGCCGCTGTTGCTGTCGGGACGGGCCGAGGCGCAGCCGGACGGCGACACGGCGACGGCGGTGACGGTGTCCGGCCGGGCCAGTCTCGGCTTGGCCACCGCCGCTCTCGACGGGCGGTTCGCCGGCGCGCTGGACGATTGGCGCAACGGCAGCGTGGACGCGCGCGTCGAGGCGGCCAGCCCGACATCCGGGGCGCTGGCGGCGCTGCTCGGCCTTAACGTCGCGGACGCTGCAGGTGGACCGGCGAAGGTCAAGGCGCGGGCGAAGGGCACGCCGTCGGGCGGGCTCGATCTGTCGCTCGATGCCGAAGGCTTCGGCGCCGCCGGGCAGTTTCAGGGAACGGTCACGGCCGCTCAGGGCTGGCAGGCGCAAGGCCGCGCCGCGCTGCTCGCCCCGGACGCCTCGCCCCTGCTCGCGGCCCTGGGACTTGCCGCTCCGCCGCCTGGTTCCTCGGCGCGCTTCGTGTCCGGCGAGGCGCGCATCGAGGCGACGCCCGAACGCATCGCGCTGTCGAACCTTGCCGCCACGATCGCCGGAACGTCGGTCAAGGGGCATGTCTCGGCGGGGGCCGCCGCGCCGTTCGACATCGCCGGAACGCTCGACGCCGCGACGGCCGATGCGCCCGCCATCCTCGGATGGCTGGTTCCAGGCGATGGTCCCGCCGCGCTCGATCGGCCGTTCGGGGACAGGGCGCGCTTCGATACGGTGGATCTCGTCCTTCGGGCGCGCGATCTGACACTGCTTGCGGGCGTCGGGCTCGCCGATGCGACGTTCACCGTCAGGAGCGGTGGCGGCGACCTTGACGTCAGCATCTCCGGCCGCGACGAGACCGGCGCGGCGGCCACCGTCTCGCTCGACGCCAGCCCGTCCGGGCAAGGGCTTGCGGTCAGGACGCGCGGGACGATGGCGTTGCGGCTGGCGGAGCGGCTGCGGCAGGCGGGCGGCGCTCCGGCGCTGGCGGGAACCGCGTCGGTGACGTTCGAGGCCGCGGGCGCGGGCCTGAGCCCGGCGAGCGTCATCGCCGGGCTTGAAGGCAAGGGCACGGTGGCGCTGTCGGCCCTGCGGCTGGCGGGGGTGGATCCGGCCGGGTTCGCCGGCGGGCTTGCGGCGGCGCAAACGGCGGCGGATGTGGACCGTCTGGTGGACTCGACGCTGAGGGCCGGCAGCATCGCCATCGCCGACGCCACCGTGCCGCTGACTGTCGCTTCGGGGATCGCCTCGTCCGGTCCCGTGCCGGTCACGGGCGAGGACGTTGAGGGCGCGCTCAGGCTCATCCTCGATCTTGCCGCGGCCAGGGCCGATGTTTCCGCCGACCTGAAACTCACCGGGCAGGGCCGGTCGTGGCCGGCGTTCGAGCTCGCCTGGTCGGGCCCGCCGGGCGCGCTTGAACCGGCGTATGACATCGCCGCGCTCAAGTCGGCGGTGGGGGTGGAGGTGCTGAAGCGCGGCGTCGACCGGCTGGAGGCGTTGCAGCGCGAGCAGCAGCGCCTCGCCGAGGAGGAGCGAGCGTTCGCCCGCCAGCAGGCCATTCCGTACACGGAAGAGTTGACGCGGCGCTACCTGCGCGCCCGCGCCGGCGAGGCGAGGGCGGCGCGCGACGCCGTCGAGACCCGCCGCCAGTCGGCGGCGACCGCCTTCCGCAAGGCGGCCGAAGAGGCCCGCCGGGCCGAGGAGGAAGTCCGCCGCAAGGCCGAGGAGGAGGCGCGCAAACAGCTTGCACCGCCTGCGCCCGACGGCGCGCTGGAGCCCCTGCCGTCGGCGCCGCCTGAAGCCGCGCCCGCGCCGGCGACACCGCGCGCCAAGCCGGCGCTTCCGCAACCTGCGCCGCAACCGGCTGTGCCCGCGCCTGTCGGAACGCCCTCCGTCGTGCTGCCGATTCCAGGCGAGGGCGACCTCACCATCGAGATGCAGCCGCTGCCGCCGCTTTCCCCGCCCGGCGATTCTCCATCGCAACCCTCCCCATCACAAGAAGGTACGCCGTCGCCCGTCACCCCCGCCATGGGCCGCGAGCGCAAGTGACACTGCCCGGCCATCGGGCAGCCCCTGCCGCCGCACGCGCCATCACGCGGGGTTTTGCGGCAGCGTCGCGAGATTGCCCGCATACGTCCGAGATGCAGGCTTTACCGCCGCCGCGCGCCCGGACTATCATTGCAAAAAATCATAACCATCGGAAACGCCGGGGAGTGCTGCATTGACTGCCGAGCCAAGCGCTGCGCCGGCCATCCAGGCCGAGCGCGTCTCGAAAATCTTCGGCTCCGGCGCCGATGAGGTTCGCGCCCTCGACGACGTGTCGGTGGCGATCCGCAGGAACGAGTTCTTCACCCTCCTTGGCCCCTCCGGCTGCGGCAAGACCACGCTGTTGCGCCTGATCGCGGGCTTCGATCATCCCACCCACGGGCGCATCCTGCTCGAAGGCGAGGACATCTCGCCGCTGCCGCCCTACCGCCGTCCCGTCAACACGGTGTTCCAGTCCTATGCGCTGTTCCCGCACATGACGGTGGCGCAGAACATCGGCTTCGGCCTTGAGATGCTCGGCAAGCCGAAGGGCGAGATTTCCGAAACGGTGGACCGGATGCTGGCGCTCGTGCGCATGAGCGAGCTGCGCAACCGCAAGACCAGCCAGATCTCCGGCGGCCAGCAGCAGCGGGTGGCGCTCGCCCGGGCGCTCGCGCCGCGGCCGAAGGTGCTGCTTCTCGACGAACCGCTCTCCGCCCTCGACCTCAAGCTCCGCAAGGAGATGCAGATCGAGCTGAAGCGTCTCCAGCACGAGACCGGCATCACCTTCATCTTCGTCACCCACGATCAGGAAGAGGCGCTGACGATGTCGGACCGCATCGCGGTGATGTCGAAGGGCAAGATCCTGCAGATCGGCTCGCCGCGCGACATCTACGACCATCCGGCCGAGCGGTTCGTCGCCAACTTCATCGGCGAGACCAACTTCCTCGACGCCGAGATCGTCGGCAAGGGAAGCGCTTCAGGCCGGGCGACCGTGAAGCTCGCCGCCGGCGGCAAGGTCGAGGCGGTGTTGCCCGAAGGCGGCGCCCGGAACGGCAAGGTGACCGTGGTGGTGCGACCGGAGCATGCGCAGATCGCGCCTGCCCGCAAGACCGCAACACTCACCGGCACGCTCGCCAATGTCGTCTATTTCGGCACCGACACGCACTACCACGTGACGATCGACGGCGGCGACGAGTTCATCGTCCGTCGCCAGAACCTGCGCGCCGGCAACGAGACGCTTTCGGTCGGCGAGAGGGTGGGCGTCACCTTCACCGAGGACGCCGCCCAGGTGCTGAGGGACTGACGTGACGCTCGCGCTCGAAAGCCCAACCCCGGCTGCGGAACTCTCGCCCGCGCAGGATGCCGCGCGCGCCGCCGAGCGGCTGGACAACCGCAATCGCTGGCTGCTGCTGACGCCGTCGCTTCTCATCATCTTTCTCGCCGGCGTCGGCCCGCTGTTCATCGTGCTGCTGTACTCGTTCCTCACCAAGGGCGACTACGGCGGCGTGAAGTGGGTCCTCTCCCTCGACGGCTGGTTCAACGTCTTCTTCCAACGCGACATCTTCGACGATACGGTGACGTTGGCGGACGCCCACCTGACGATCTTCTGGCGCTCGGTGTCGCTTTCGCTGATGACCACGCTGCTCTGCCTCGTGTTCGGTTTTCCCACGGCCTACTTCATCGCCACGCGGCCCGAGGGCCAGCGCGACCTGTGGCTGTTCCTGATCACCATTCCATTCTGGACGAACCTGCTCATTCGCACGTTCGCCATCATGGAGGTGATCCGCAACGAAGGCATCGTCAACTCGATCCTGTTGCGGTTCGGCGTGATCAACCAGCCCATCCAGATGTTGTTCACCGACTTCGCCATCATGGTGGGCATGACCTACGTCTACCTGCCGCTGATGGTGCTGCCGCTCTACGCCTCCATGGAGAAGCTCGACTTCCGCCTCGTCGAGGCCGGCTACGACCTTTACGCCACGCGCTTCCAGGTGCTGCGGCGCATCATCGTGCCGCTGGTCAAGCCCGGCATCGTCGCCGGGTCGATCCTCGTGTTCATCCCGGCGCTCGGCGCCTACGTCACGCCGCGCGTCCTTGGCGGCGGCAAGAACATGATGCTCGGCAACCTGATTGAGCTGCAATTCGGCCAGGGCCGCAACTGGCCGCTCGGCGCGGCGCTCTCGGTGACGCTGCTCGCCATCGTGATGGTGGCGCTGCTGGTTTACGTCCGCCACGCCCAGCGCGGGAGTTCGTCCCATGGTTAGGACGGAAGCGTTCAGGGTGAAGCGGCTGCCGGGCTTCACCGCCATTGCAGCGATCTGTTTCATCCTGCTCTACGCGCCGATCGCCACGCTCGTCGTCTACTCGTTCAACGCCGGCACCTCGATCGCCATCTGGGAGGGCTTCTCGCTGCGCTGGTATCACCAGGCGGCGGGCAACGAGCAGGTGCAGGCGGCGGCGATGCGCTCGCTGCAAATCGCCTCGATCGCCGCCGTGATCGCCACCATCGCCGCCACCATGGCGGCGCTGGCCACCACCCGGGTGCGCCGCTACCGCGGCGAGACGGCGGTGTACGCCTTCATCAACACGCCGCTGATGGTGCCGGAAATCGTCACCGCCATCGGCCTCCTCATCTTCTTCGCCTGGATCAAGGTCTGGAGCGGCTACACCGGGCTCGGCTACCTGATCGCGGCGCACACGGCGTTCTGCATTCCCTTCGCCTACCTGCCGATCCGCGCCCGGCTCGAAAGCATGGACTCCAGCCTCGAAACGGCGGCCGGCGACCTCTACGCCACGCCCTGGCGGACGTTCCGGCGCATCACCTTTCCGTTACTGTGGCCGGGGATCATCGCCGGACTGATGCTCGCCTTCGTGATCTCGCTCGACGATGTGGTGATCACCGAGTTCGTGAAATCCGGCGGGCAGGACACGCTGCCCACCTACATGCTCGGCCAGTTCCGCAGGGTGATCACCCCGGAGATGAACGCCATCTCCACCGTGTTCCTCGCCATCTCGGTGCTGGTGGTGACTTTGTTCTTCTTCCTCACCCGGAAGAAGGATTAGGATGGTGAAACTGCTTGCAACGACAGGGAGTGAACGCATGAAGAAGGGTATCGTCGCCGCGCTCGCCGTGCTCGCCATGGCCGGAACGGCCGGGACCGCGCTGGCCGCAGGCGAACTCAACATCTACAACTGGGGCAACTACACCAACCCCGAGCTGGTCAAGAAGTTCGAGGAGAAGCACGGGGTCAAGGTCACCATCACCGACTACGACTCGAACGACACCGCGCTCGCCAAGGTGCGGGCGGGCGGTCACGGCTTCGACATCGTGGTGCCGTCGGCCAGCTTCGTGCCGATCTGGGTCAACGAGGGCCTGCTGCTCGAAGCCCGCCCCGACCAGATGGAGAACTTCAAGAACGTCGACCCGAAGTGGGTGGACGTGCCGTTCGATCCGGGCCGCAAGTACACCGTGCCGTGGCAGTGGGGCACCACCGGCGTGACGGTGAACACCTCCGTCTACGGCGGCGATCCGAACACCTCGGCGATCTTCCTCGATCCGCCAGCGGAACTCGTCGGCAAGGTGAACGTCGTGCCTGAAATGGCCGACGTGATGCACCTGACCATCAGGTATGTCGGCGGCGAGCCCTGCACCACCGACAAGGAGGTGCTGAAGAAGGTCCGCGACGCGCTTCTTGCGGCAAAGCCCAAGTGGCTGTCGATGGACTACGGCAACATCGAGAAATACGCCAAGGGCGATCTCTCGGCCGGCGTGAACTGGAACGGCGCCTCGTTCCGCGCCAGGCTTCTGAACGACAAGATCGTCTTCGGCTATCCGAAGGAAGGCTACCCGATCTGGATGGACAACGTGGCCATCCTGAAGGACGCCAGGAACGTCGATAACGCAAAACTGTTCATGAACTTCATCATGGAGCCGGAGAACGCGGCGCTGATCTCGGCGTTCGCCCGCTACGCCAACGGCATCAAGGGCTCCGAAGCGTTCATGCCGGAAGACATGAGGACCGCGCCGGAGATCGTTATCCCGGAGCAGTTCGTGGCGGCCGGGCAGTTCTCGCTCACCTGTTCGCCCGAGGCGCACGAGATCTACACCAAGATCTGGACCGAGCTTCAGAAGTAAGGTCCGCCCGCGCAGAACCCCGGCAGGCGCCTGCCGGGGTAGCTCTTAGCGCTTCAAAGGAGCCGGCGATGAGCGACATCGACCTTTGCTACATGCCGGCGACCGAAGCGCTGCGCCGCTTCCGCGACCGGTCGCTCTCGCCGGTCGAACTCATGCAGGCGACGCTCGCGCGCGCCGAAAAGGTCGAGCCGAAGATCAACGCCTTCACCTACCGGCACTTCGACGAGGCGCTGGAGCTCGCCCGCAAGGCCGAAGCCCGCTATGCGAAGGGCGCCCGCACCGGCGCGCTCGAAGGGCTTCCCGTCGGCATCAAGGACGAGAGCTATATCAAGGGCAAGCCGACCTCCAACGGCTCGCTGATCTACAAGGACGCGATCGGCCAGCACACCTCGCCGATGAACGAGCGCATCCTGAAGGCGGGCGGCGTCGTCCATGCGCGCACCGCCACGCCGGAGTTCTCCTCCGCCGCCTACACCTGGTCCAAGCTCTGGGGCGTGACGCGCAACCCGTGGAACCCGGCCTACACCCCCGGCGGCTCCTCGGGGGGCGCTTCCGCGTCGCTCGCCGCCGGCACCTCGGCGATCTGCACCGGCTCCGACATCGGCGGATCGATCCGCATTCCGGCCTCCACCTGCGGCCTCGTCGGCTACAAGCCCCCCTACGGACGCAATCCGGACGACCCGCCCTTCAACCTCGACTTCTACTGCCACACCGGACCGCTCGCCCGCACCGTGTCCGACGCCATCCTGCTGCAGAACGTGATGTGCGGGCCGCACCCGCTCGATATCTCGACGCTGCGCCCGAAGCTCACGCTGCCCACCGCCTACAAGCCCATCAAGGGCTGGAGGATCGCGTTCTCCATGAACCTCGGCTTCTTCGAGGTGGACCCGGAGGTGGCGAGGAACACGAAGGCGGCGCTCGAGGTGTTCCGGTCTCTGGGCGCGTCCGTGGAGGAAGTGGACCTCGGCTGGGACGAGCGCGCGCTCAAGGCCGGCCTCGCGTATCTCGATCACCTGTTCGGCGCCTCGCTGTCGCGCCTGCTGGCGGAGCACGGGCCGCGCCTCACCACCTACGTGCGGGCGTTTGCGAAGCGCGGCGAGAAATCGAGCGCGGTCGATTTCGTCAAGACGCTGGACGCCGCCAACCGCATGTACGCGACGCTGGGGCCGCTGCTTGAACGCTACGACGTGCTGGTGTGCCCGACCACGGCGTTGCCCGCGGTCGCCGCCGACTTCGACCACTCTAAGGGCAAGGTGGAAATCAACGGCAAGCGGGTGAACCCGATGCTCGGCTGGGTGATGACCACGCCGTTCAACACCATGAGCCGCTGTCCGGTGTTGTCGGTTCCGTCAGGCCGGGCGAAATCGGGCGTGCCGACCGGCATCCAGATCGTCGGGCGCACCTATTGCGACGCCGACGTGTTCCAGGCGGCGATGGCCTACGAGACCGCCGCGCCGCACCTGTTCGTCTCCGCCAGCCACCGCCCGAAGCTGTAGGCGCGCCTCGGAGCCTGTGTCACACCTTGCCCGTCTTGCGGAGCGCAAGCCCCGCCGCCAGATACATGATGACGTAGACAAGCACGCGGTAGACGGCGGGCGAGCCCGGCGGGATGCAGATGAACGACAGCGCTGCGATGCCGCGTTTGCCAACCTCGTGGGCGAGGCGGATCACCTCGTAGTCCGACATGCCGAACGGCTCGGCCAGTTCGCCCAGAATGTCGGCGGGCGCAGGCCCCGCGCCGCCGAGGATATCCATGTCCCAATGGCAGTAAACCGCATCCGTACCGTCCCAGGCGTGGTGCAACTCCTTCACCAGCCCCTCGATTCCCAATCCCGAGCGGATCTTCCACATCGGATAGAAGTGCGTCCCCTTGCGCAGGAACTCGCGCACCATCTCCTTGTTTTCCAGCATGCCGCGCTCGCCGATCTCGACGAGATGCTTCTGGTCGAAGTTGGGCAGCAGTTCATAGGTCTTGTACTTCCACGAGTCGGAGCCGGCGATGCGCGGGTCCATCGTCAGCTTGTCCTTCGGCGCGATGTCCCAGTGGGTGTCGAGCGACACGCAGCCGACCGCGCCCCGGGTGCGCTCCGACACCACCTTGGCGACGGCGAACGACCCGCACGGACTGTTCTGGCCGATCACCACCGGAACCGCGCCGGCGGCCATCGCGTCGTCGACCTTGCGCTCCACGGCCGCCTGCGCCGCCAGCACGTTTTCCGCCGTCGGGCAGGTCAGCGCTTCCGGCGGAATGTCGGCGTCGCCGTAATCGACCATCCGGATATGCTCGAAGACATCGAGGTCGAAGTCCTGGATATAGCCGGAGCCGTAGCGGATCGACTGCTGGCGGATGCGCCTTGGCGCGGCGAGCCACTCGGAGGCGTCCACGCCCATATAGCCGCCCCATCCGGCCACATAGGGCGCGCCGATGATCACCACGTCGGCCCCCTTCAGGTCTTCGGGCCGCGTGGCGTGGGGGCGGCCCATGAAGGTCGGCTCCTCCGCCCGGATCATCGGGTGGTACCACGGGTTCATGAACGAGTAGGTGTTGGCGATCGCCCCGTTTCTGATCTCGTCCCATGTCGGGTATGGCATCGGCGTTGTCCTTGGTTTGTGGTCAGGGAAGGGTGCGGCCGTCCCGTGTGAGCAGCGCGCCGTAGAGGTCGGTGCGCCGGTCGCGGAACACGCCCCAGGCGCGGCGCAGTTCGGCGATCGCGTCGAGATCGAACGTGTACGTCAACACAGCTTCGCCCTCGCGGCCGGCCTCGGCCACCATCTCGCCCCGCCAGTCGGCGATGAACGAGCGGCCGTAGAACGTCACCTCCGCGCCGTCGATGTTGCGCTCGGTTCCCACGCGGTTCCCCGCGGCGAGCGGCAGGATGTTGGCGGCGGCGTGACCGCGCATGGCGTTCCGCCAGTGGTCGCTGGAGTCGTATCCCGGCGCCTTCGGCTCGGAGCCGATGGCCGTCGGGTAGAGCAGCATCTCCGCGCCCCGAAGCGCCATGACGCGCGCCGCTTCCGGAAACCACTGGTCCCAGCAAATGCCGACGCCGACCTTCCCGAACGCCGTGTCCCACACCCTGAACCCGGTGTCGCCGGGGGCGAAGTAGAACTTCTCCTGGTAGCCCGGCCCGTCCGGAATGTGCGACTTGCGGTAATGGCCGAGCACGCGCCCGTCGGCGTCCACCATGGCGATGGTGTTGTAGTGGGCGACGCCGGCGCGCTCGAAGAACGACACCGGCATCGCCACGCCAAGCTCGCGGGCGAGCGCGGCGAAGCGGGCGACGGTGGCGTTGCCGTCCGCCTCGCGCGCCGTGGCGAAATGGCTGGCGTGCTGCTCGGAGCAGAAGTACGGCGCCTCGAACAGCTCCTGCACGAGCACCACCTGCGCGCCTTTCGCCGCCGCCTGCCGCACCAGCCGTTCGGCGGCGTCGTGGTTGACGGCCACCTCGGGCGCGGCCGCCATCTGGGTTGCGGCGATGGTGACGGGGCGCATCGCCTCAGCGTCCGAGGAAGCCGGTGAGCACGTTCACCGCGTTGACCCCGATCGCTTCGATCGCGTACCCGCCCTCCATGACGAACAGCGTCGGCACGTTCAGTTTCGCGATGCGCGCGCCATAGCGGGAGAAGTCGTCGGACTCGAGCTTGAAGAACGAGATGGGATCGTCCTTGTACGTATCGACGCCGAGCGACACCACCAGCGCGTCCGGCCCGTAGCGGCGGATCTTGCGGCAGGCGTCCTCGAGCGCCTTCGACCAGTGGTCGAAGGCGGTTCCCGGCGCCATGGGATAGTTGACGTTGAAGCCTTCGCCCTTGCCTTCGCCCTTTTCGTCCGCGTACCCGAGAAAGTACGGGAAGGCGTCTTCCGGGCGCCCGTGCAGCGACAGGAACAGCACGTCGTCGCGGCCGTAGAAGATGTCCTGGGTGCCGTTGCCGTGGTGGAAGTCCACATCGAGGATGGCGACCCGCTGCGCCCCCTGGTCCAGGAACGCCTGCGCGGCGATCGCCGCGTTGTTGAGGAAGCAGTAGCCGCCGTACATGTCGTCGTGCGCATGGTGGCCGGGCGGCCGGCACAGCGCGAAGGCGGCGCGCTCCCCGCCCGCCACGAGTTTCTGCGCCGTCAGCGCCACGGCGGCGGAGGCTTGCGCGGCCTCCCAGGTTCCGGCGGTGATCGCGGTCTCCACGGCGAGCGTGTAGTAGCCGGCCTTGCCGTCGATGTTCTTCGGGATGCGCTGCTGCATGCCGCGCACCGGAAAGCCGGTAGGGAGGATTTCGCCGCGAAACCCCGCCGCCACCCATTCGTCCCAGGCCGTTTCGAGGAACTTGAGAAACCCCTTGTCGTGGACCTTCCGCACCGGTTTCCAGTCGAGTTTCCCGGGCGGGGAGATGTCGGCGAGGCCCACCTGTTTCAGCCGCCGCAGAACGTATTCGACGCGCGACGGCCGCTCGAACGGCGTCACGAACTCGCCGCCGTAAAGCTCTCCTTGCGGAAAGTGACTACGGTGCTCTTCCGAGTAGATGACCTTCATGGCTGCCCCATCCTTCCCCTTGCATGGACGCGAGATTGGCAAGCAGAAGTCCCCCTTGCAAGCCGGGTGACGCGGCGAGCGGCGTTGCGCTATGAACCCCGTTCATGGATGCTCCCGCCTCGCCTCTCGAAACGCTGATCCAGCGCCTTGACCAGCGCGCCGCCGTCGTCGGCGTGTGCGGTCTTGGGTATGTGGGCCTGCCGCTGGCGATGGCGGTGGCGCGCGGCGGATTTCGCGTCGTGGGCTACGACGTCAACCCCGACCTGGTCGCCGAGCTTGAGGCGGGCCGGTCGCGGATCGGCGCGGTGTCCGACGAAGCGCTGGGCCGCGAGCGGGCCGCGGGACGGTTCCATGCCTCGACCGACGCAGCGGCGCTGGCGTCGTGCGACGCCATTCTGGTGTGCGTTCCCACGCCTCTGACGCGGCATCGCGAACCCGACCTCTCCTATGTCGAGGCGACGGCGCAGACCATCGCGGCGCATCTGAAGCCCGGCCAGCTCGTGGTGCTCGAGTCGACCACCTATCCCGGCACCACGCGCGAGGTGGTGAAGCCGATCCTTGAAGCGACCGGCCTCGTGGCGGGGCGGGATTTCGCGCTGGGCTATTCGCCCGAGCGCGAAGACCCCGGCAACCGCGACTTCGCCACCGCGGCGATCCCGAAGGTGGTGGCGGGCGACGGGCCGGCGGCGCAGGCGGCGGTCGAGGCGCTTTACGGCGCGGTGGTGGAACGCGTCGTGCCGGTTGCGAGCCTTGAGGTGGCGGAGGCCGTGAAGCTCACCGAGAACGTGTTCCGCGCCGTCAACATCGCGCTGGTGAACGAACTCAAGGTCGTCTACGCGGCGATGGGCATCGACGTCTGGGACGTGATCGAGGCGGCGAAGACGAAGCCGTTCGGCTATATGCCGTTCTATCCGGGGCCGGGCCTCGGCGGCCACTGCATCCCCATCGACCCGTTCTACCTCACCTGGAAGTCGCGCGAATTCGATGTGCCGACGCGCTTCATCGAACTGGCGGGCGAGGTCAACGTGGCGATGCCGGCCTACGTCGTGCAGCGCCTCGCCGACGCGCTCGACCGGCGTTTCGCCCGCGGCCTCAACGGGGCGCGGGTGCTGGTCGCCGGCGTCGCCTACAAGTGCAACGTCGAGGACGTTCGCGAAAGCCCGGCGCTGAAGCTGATGGAGCTTCTGGAGAAGCGCGGCGCCGTGGTGTCGTTTCACGATCCGCATGTGCCGGAGCTGGGGCGGCTGCGCGAGTATCCGGCGTTCCGGGGGCGGCGGTCCGTGGCGCTCGATCGGGCCACGCTGGAGGCGGCGGACGCCGTGCTCATCGCCACCGACCACGACGCCGTCGATTACGCGCTGATCGCAACGGCGGCGCGGCTCGTCATCGACACCCGCAACGTGATGAGCCGGCGCGGCGTCGGCGGACCCTCCGTCGTCAAGGCCTGAAAGAGAAGGGCTGGCCGGGTCCGTCAGTAGGCCTGGGGTGAGTCCATGAGAACGCTGACCTGCGGATTGGCGACCTGGTTCTGCCGCAGCTTCTCGGCGAGCACCACCTCGAGTTCGCGCGAGGTCAATCCGGTGGCGGGCACCGGGCCGGCGATGGGCAGCGTGATGTTGCCGGCGCCGTCAACGACGTAGTCGCCGGAGAAACTCTCCTGGCCGAACACGACGATCTTCAGCCGGTCCCCCGGCTTGAGACGGGTTTCGATGGCCGCGGTCGCCGGCGGCGAAGCGGTCGTCGAGGCGACGGGGGTGTCGCTGACGCCCCAGAGGCCTGCCCCGCTCGCGCATGCCGAAAGCGAGGCCGCAACGGCGGTCAACGCCACGCACTGCAAGAGTTTGACTGCCTTCACGCGATAAAGCCTCACATCTCCGCCTGAAACCGAACGCTACACACGAACTTTGGGCAGGGTCGGCCAGAACGCCCAAGTTTGAGAAGGGGTCCGACGGCTCCCTGTCTACATGCACCCCACCTTGTCGGCAACAATGAGGTGAGCCGCGCTTCCTTCCGGCGCCGCCGCTGTTAACCACCCCGCCGCCCGCAGCGTCATCCCGCAAAGCGGCCGCCACTTGGCGGAAAAGGATGATGCGAAACCAAAGGGATCGAGCGGCCGGCCTGATCCAGTCAGGCCGGGGCCCGCGTCGAAGAAGGACGCAGCGATCCGCCGACGTAGCGCCTTGTGTACCAGTCCACGAAACGCGCAATCCCCTCCTCGATGCCCACCTTCGGCGCAAAGCCGGTGAGGCGCTCCAGCGGCGCGGTGTCGGCGAAGGTCGCCGCGACGTCGCCCGGCTGCATGGGCGCAAGGACGATCGCCGCCGTGCGGCCGAGCGCGCGCTCCAGCACCGCCACGACCCGCGTGAGGTCTTCGGGCTGGCTGCGGCCGACGTTGTAGATGGCGCACGCTGCGTAGCCGCCATCGAGCGGCGGGTCGAGACCAGGGTGCGGCGCGCAGGCGGCCGGCGGATGCTTCGCCAGCGCGACCGTCGCCTCCACCACGTCGTCGATGTAGGTAAAGTCGCGCCGCATCCGGCCCTCGTTGTAGAGTTCGACCGGCCGGCCTTCGAGGATGGCGCGCGTGAACCGGAACAGCGCCATGTCTGGCCGTCCCCACGGGCCGTAAACCGTGAAGAAGCGCAAGCCCGTGCAGGGCAGGGCGTGCAGGTGGCTGTAGCTGTGGGCGACGAGCTCGTTCGACCGCTTGGTGGCGGCGTAGAGGCTCACCGGATGGTCGGCCGGGCGGCTGGCCGAAAACGGCTGCACCGTGTTGGCGCCGTAGACGGACGACGACGAGGCGTAAACGAAGTGGCGCACGTCCGCCGCGCGCGCCGCGTCGATGACGTTGTGAAACCCGGTGAGGTTCGAGCGCACGTAGGCGTCCGGGTTTTCGAGCGCGTGGCGCACGCCGGCCTGCGCCGCCATGTGCAGCACGAGCGCCGGGCGGGCGATCCCGAAGGCTTCGTCGACGGCGGCGCGCTCGCCGATGTCTGCCTTGAGGAAGGTGAACCGCTCGAAGCGGCGCAGCTCATCGAGCCGCGCCTCCTTGAGCGCGACGTCATAGTAGGCGTTGAGGTTGTCGAGGCCCACCACGCCGACCCTGTCCTCCAGCAGGCGCCGGGCCAGGTGGAAGCCGATGAAGCCGGCCGCGCCGGTGACCAGAACCGCGCGGCTTGTGATGCTGTCGCCCGCCGCCGTCACCCTTTCAGGGCCGCCTCGACCATGATCTCGACGTCGATGCCGACGCCGGCGAGTTTCGATTCGACGGTCGCGCGCGCCGGCGTCTGGCCGGGGACAACCCATGCGTCCCACGCCTCGTTCATCTGCGCGAACGTGCGGATGTCGGAGAGCCAGATGTTGGCCTTGACGATCAGCGTCTTGTCGCTGCCGGCTTCGGCCAGCACCTCGTCGATCTGGGCCAGCACGTCCTCGGTCTGCTCCTTGACGCCCTTGCCGACGGTCTTCTCCGGCACGACGCCGGCGAGATACACCATGCCGTTGTGGATGACGGCGTCGCTCATGCGCTTGCCGGCGCCGATACGCTTGAGGGTCATGGGGGTCCTTCCCGGAGTCGCTGAATGTCTTGCGGTGAAGCCGCACCTTGCTCATGCGGGCGCGTTGCGTCAAGCTGAGCGCACCTTAGGCATGTGTGGAAAGGCGAGCGCCCATGCGGCATGTGACGTTGACGGGCGGCGAGCGCGTGCCCGCGGTGGGGCTGGGCACCTGGCGGATGGGCGAAAGCGCCGCGGCGCGGCGGGCGGAAGCGGACACGGTGCGCGCCGCCATCGACGCCGGGCTCAGCCTCATCGACACCGCCGAAATGTACGGCGAGGGCGGGGCCGAGGAGGTGGTGGGCGATGCGCTCGCCGGGCGGCGCGACGGCGTGTTCGTGGTGTCGAAGGTCTACCCGCACAACGCCGGACATGCGGCGGCGATCGCCGCCTGCGAGCGAAGCCTGAAACGGCTGAGGATCGAGACGATCGACCTTTACCTCCTGCACTGGCGCGGGTCCGTGCCGCTGGCGGAGACGGTGGGCGCGTTCGAAACGTTGCGGAGCCACGGCAAGATCCGCCACTGGGGCGTGAGCAACTTCGATGTCGCCGACATGGAGGAGCTTTACGGCGTTCCGCAGGGGCGAGCGTGCGTGGCCAACCAGGTTCTCTATCACCTGGGCTCGCGCGGGATCGACTACGATCTGTTGCCCTGGTCGCGCAAGCTAGGGCTCGCGACCATGGCGTATTCGCCGCTGGGCGAGGGGTCCGTTCCCGACAGCGCGGCTGTCGTCGAGGTCGCCCGCCGGCACGGGGTCGAACCCGCAACGGTCGCTGTGGCGTGGACGATCCGGGGCGGGAGCGTGATCTCGATCCCGAAGACCGCGCGGCGCGACCGGCTGCCCGGCCTCGCCAGGGCGGGATCGCTGGAGCTGACGGCGGAGGATCTGGCGTTGCTCGACAAGGCGTTTCCACCGCCGCGGAAAAAACAGCCGCTGGCCTCGAGTTAAATCCGGCCGGGCGGTTGCGGGTAAACGAGCAGGAGCGCCTCGCCCGACTCCAGCCCGACGCGCACGGGCGCCCCGGAGGCTTCGTTCGACAGCGTCAGCGTCGATCCGGCGGGAACATCGCGGCGCGATAGCGGCCACTTCACCCCGCTCAACGACAGGGCCGACAGGTCCGTCAGCGGCACGACGGAGAGCCGGGAGCCCGGCGGGGTTTCGATCTCAAACTCGCCGGGATGGAGCGGATAGGCCTCCTCAGCGCCGGTCGTCAGCAGCGACGGCACCGCCAGGCGGGTGAGACGGCGGGCGAGCATGATGTTGGCGAGCGCATGGTCGGCCTGCCCGCCAAGGCCGCCCGCCAGCACCAGCGATGTCGCGCCGCGCTCCAGCGCCGCGTCCACCGCCAGTTCGCCGTCGGTCTTGTCCTTCGCCACGGGGTACGCCAGCCGGGAGAGATGGGCGAGCCGGGCCTGCGCCTCCTGCGGCGTCGAGTCGAAGTCGCCGATCCGCAACT
>DAIODI010000048.1:0-11366 GCA_036746875.1 Aestuariivirgaceae bacterium
TCCGGCGCGATCCAGTCGGCGGGTCCGAGCAGCCGGCCGATCTCGCGGCCCTGCCGGTCGAGGAGAAGCGTCGTCGGCAGCCCTGGCGAGCGGGTTGCGCCGAGCGAAACGCCCGGCTGGTCGAGATAGAGCGCCAGCGCATCCGCCCCCACCGATTTAAGGAACTGCGACGACGCCTCGAACCCCTTCCGGTCCACGCTCACCGCCACCACCTCAAAACCCGGTCCGTCCTCGCCGCCGAAGCGCTTCTGAAGCTCGGCGAGCTGCGGCATCTCCTTGCGGCAGGGCGCGCACCAGGTGGCCCACAGGTTCACCAGCGCCACCTTCCCCTTCCAGTCGGCGAGCGTGCGGTCGTTGCCCTGGGCGTCCTTGAACGGGAACTGCGCCGCCGGCGGCCGGGCGGCGTTGACGATGAAAGCGGCGATGGCCCCGGTCGCCATGTCCTGGCGCACCGCGCCCTCCACGGCGACGGCGGGCGAAGGCGGCGCGGCGACCTTGCTCCCGCCCGCCGCGTTCAGGTAAAGCCCGTAGGCCAGCATCGCCGCGCCCGCGAGGGCGACCGCTCCCCACAGGACGGTGTGATAGGATTTTGCTCCGGCGGGCATCGCGTTCTCCAGAAGGTCAGGGGGCCAGATGGCCAATACAATGTGGGGCGGCAGGTTCTCCACCTCCCCGGCGGAGGTGATGGAGAGGATCAACGCCTCGATCGATTTCGACCGGCGCCTCTACGCCCACGATATCGCCGCCTCCATCGCCCACTGCAAGATGCTGGGCGAAACCGGGATCATCGCGCCCGCCGAGGCCAGGCTGATCTGCGACGGGCTCGTTGAGGTCAAGCGGGAGATCGAGGCGGGGACCTTCACGTTCTCGCGGGCGCTGGAAGACATCCACATGAACGTGGAAAGCCGCCTGAAGGATCTCGTCGGGCCGGTCGCGGGCAAGCTCCACACCGCGCGCTCGCGCAACGACCAGGTGGCCACCGATTTCCGCCTCTATCTGCGCGACGCGGCGGACGCGCTGGAGGAGGCGCTCGCCGCCCTGCAACGGGCGCTGGCGCGGAAGGCGCACGCCTGGGCCGGGCACGTCGCGCCGGGCTTCACGCACCTGCAGATGGCGCAGCCCGTGACCTTCGGCCATCACCTCCTCGCCTATGTGGAAATGGTGGAGCGCGACCGCGGCCGGATCAGGGACGCGCGCAAGCGGATGAACGAATGCCCGCTCGGGGCGGCCGCGCTCGCCGGCACCTCGTTCCCCATCGACCGGGCGATGACGGCGGCGGCGTTGGGCTTCGACCGGCCGATGCGCAATTCGCTCGACGCCGTCTCCGACCGCGATTTCGTGCTGGAGCTGCTCTCGGCGTGCGTGATCGGCGCGGTGCATCTGTCGCGGCTCGCCGAGGAGATCGTACTGTGGTGCTCGGCGCAGTTCCGCTTCGTCACCCTGTCGGACCGCTTCACCACCGGCTCCTCGATCATGCCGCAGAAGCGCAACCCGGACGCCGCCGAGCTGACGCGCGCCAAGGTGGGCCGCATCCTCGGCGCGTTCACCGCGCTCAGCGTGGTGATGAAGGGCCTGCCGCTCGCCTACTCGAAGGATATGCAGGAGGACAAGGAGCCGGCCTTCGACGCGCTCGACTCCTACGCCCTCGCCATCGCCGCGATGACCGGAATGGTGGACGACATGGAGGCGAACGCCGCGTCGCTGCGCCAGAGCGCGAGTCTCGGCTTCGCCACGGCGACCGACCTTGCCGACTGGCTGGTCCGCCGCCTCGGCATGCCGTTCCGCGAGGCGCACCATGTCACCGGGCGTCTGGTGCAGTTGGCCGAAAGCCGCGGGCTCGATCTCGCCGCCTTGCCGCTCGCCGACATGCAGGCGGTGGAGCCGCGCATCACCGGCGAGGTGTTCGAGGTGCTGACCGTCGACGCCTCCGTCCGCTCGCGGATGAGCGAGGGCGGCGCCGCGCCCGATCTGGGGGGGGCGTATGCGGCGCGCTGGCCCGCCGGCCTCGGCCAGCCTTGAGGCTTTAAAGCCGCGCCCGCCTCGGCTAGAAGGGGTGGGGGTCGTAGAGGGAATTTGCCGCGTGAAAGTTTTGCTCCTGGCCGTTCTGGCGTTGACGCTCGCCGCCTGCGGGGCGCGGGGCGCGCTTGAGCCGCCGCCGGGGCAGAAACCGGACCAGAGGAAGAGCGAGCCGTTCATCCTCGACAAGGCCATCTGACGGCCCCCCGGACACCCCCTCGCCGCGAAGCCCATGCACCATTTCCATTATGTGGACGGTCTGCTCCACGCCGAGAGCGTGGATTTGACGGCGCTCGCCGGCGAGATCGGCACGCCGTTCTATTGCTACTCGGCGGCGACGCTGGAGCGGCATTACAGGGTGTTCGACCAGGCGTTCGCCGTCCTCGTTCATCTCGGCTGCTACGCCTTGTAGGCGAACTCGTACCTGGCGGTGATTCGCACGCTGCTCGATCTCGGTGCCGGGCTCGACGTCGTCTCCGAAGGCGAGCTGATGCGCGCCCGCGCGCTCGATGTTCCGGGCGAGAAGATCGTGTTCTCCGGCGTCGGCAAGACGGCGCACGAGATGGCGGTGGCGCTCGACTACGGCATCGCCTGCCTCAACGTGGAGTCGGTTCCCGAGCTTGAGCTTCTCAACGAGGTGGCGATGCGCAGGGGCGTGCGCGCCCCGGTGTCGCTGCGCGTCAACCCCGACGTGGACGCGCGGACCCACGAGAAGATCACCACGGGCAAGTCGGAGAACAAGTTCGGCATCCCGTTTCTCGACGCGATCGCCGCCTACGAGAAGGCGCGCGCCATGCCCGGCATCGAGGTGACGGGCGTTGACATGCATATCGGCAGCCAGATCACTTCGGTCGAGCCCTTCGCGCAAGCCTACCGGCTTCTGGCGGAGCTCATCGCCGACCTGCGCGGGCGCGGGTTGCGCATCGACCATGCCGATCTCGGCGGCGGGCTTGGCGTGCCCTATGTCCACGGCAACGCGGTTCCGCCGCACCCGGACGAATACGCCGCCGTGGTGCGCGAGGCGCTGGGCGGATCGCAGGTGAAGCTGATCCTCGAACCGGGGCGGATGATCGTCGGCAACGCCGGCGTTCTCGTCGCCCGGGTGATCTACATGAAGGAAACGGCGCACAAGACCTTCGTCATCACCGACGCCGGGATGAACGATCTGATCCGCCCGACGCTTTACGACGCCTGGCACGACATCCTGCCGGTGCGGGAGTCGCACGACCGCCCGCGCATCCGCGCCGACGTGGTGGGTCCGGTGTGCGAATCGGGCGACTACATCGCCAGGAACCGGCACATGCCGAAGCTGAACCAGGGCGAACTCGTCGCCATCATGACGGCGGGGGCCTACGGGGCGGTGCAATCGGGCACCTACAACACCCGGCCGCTCGTGCCGGAAGTGCTGGTGAAGGGCGCGCATGTGGGCGTCGTCCGCCCGCGCCAGACGCTGGAGGAGCTGATCGGCCTCGACCGCCTCGCCCCCTGGCAGGCGTGATCCGCCGCCGCGCCGTCGCGTTCAAGTTTCCACAACCGCGTGATCCGTTTTCCGGCCTTGCGGATCGATTGTGGCCGCAATCCTGTGGTACCGTCGCCTTATGGACACCTCGCCGCGCCGCCTGTCGCTGATGCTCGCCGCCGCCCGAGCGGCGGTGCTTTGGGAGCGCGCGCTCGAGCGGTTCTTTCCGGCGCTGCTGATCGCCGGGGTGGGCCTGATCGTTCTCAAGACCGGCGTGCTGGGGGCTCTGCCGACATGGTTGCGCTGGCCGGCCGCATCGCTGCTGGCGCTGGCGCTTCTGGCGGCGCTCACGCGCGGCGTGCGCCTGAAGCTGCCCGGGGATCGCGACGCGGCCCGCTGGCTCGACACCCGCAACCCGAACGGCGAGCGCGCCGCCGAGGCCTTTCTGGATACCTTGCCCGCCGCGGCCGCGGGCGAGGGTCCGCGCGCCCTCTGGCAGGCGCACCGGGACCGGCTGTCGCGAACGCTTGCCGCCTATCGCCTGGGCCTGCCCCGCTCACCGCTGCGCGACCTCGATCCCTTCGCTGTCCGCAACGCGGTGGCGCTGGCGCTGAGCGCGGCGTTCATGGCGGGTAGCGCGCCGCTGGGGTTGCGCGTCGCCGAACTGTCGCACGATCCCGCCGCGGCTGCGGTCGCCGACAGCCTCGACGTGTGGGTGACGCCGCCGGCCTATACGGGCAGGCCGCCGGTGCTGCTGGCGGGTCCCGCGCGGGTCCGGTCCGGCGGATCGGCCGAGGCGGACGCGGACGCGGACGGACAGCCGCGCGCCGTTGCGGTTCCCGAAGGATCGAAGCTCACGGCGCGCATTTCGGGCGCTGACGCCCCGGCGCTGCGCCTCGTGCCGCTTGACGCCGCCGGCACGGCGATCGCGCCGCCGGTCGACACGGCGTTCAAGCTCGACGACGCGGGCAAGGGCGAGGTTCAGGCGGTGCTCGACCGCGGTGGCCGCATCGAGGTGGTCGATGGCCGCCGGGTGGTCGGCGCCTGGACCGTCAGCGTCATCGACGACAAGCCGCCGCAGGTTTCCGTAGCGACGCCGGTCGAGGTGACGGCGCGCGGCCAGATCGCCATCAACTGGCAGGCGAGCGACGATTACGGCGTCGCCGGCGGCGACTCCAGCGTAACGCTGGCGCCGGCCGCCGGACCGCCGGCCGGGAACGCGGCCGGCGATCCCGCCCCGGAGGTGGACCCGTCGAGCCCGTTCCTCGCCGAGCCGCCCGCGTTCGTGCTGGCGCTCCAGGCGCTCAATCCGAAGCAGGCCAAGGGCCGCGCCTTTCAGGACCTCACCGCCCACCACTGGGCGGGCCTTGAGGTGGAGCTGACGCTCACCGCCGCCGATCAGGCCGGCCAGAAGAGCGCAAGCGCTCCCGTCCGGCTCCGCTTGCCGGAGCGGCAGTTCTCCGTTCCGCTGGCGGCGGCGATCGCCGAACAGCGCATGGCGCTGATCCGCACGCCGGCGAAGCAGCGCCAGGTGGTGCGCACCCTGGCTGCGCTGATGGCATGGCCGGACGACATTTTCCCGACGTCCGGGGCGTTCCTCGCCGTCCGCGACGCCGGCGCGCGGCTTCATGTCGCGCAGACCACGGACGAGGTGAAGGGCGTCATCGACAAGCTCTGGCAGATCGCCATCGGGCTTGAGGACGGGTCTCTCGATCAGGCCAGGAAGGCGCTGGAGGAGGCGCGCCGCGAGCTCCAGCAGGCGATCGCCGAAGGTGCGCCGCCGGAAAAGATCGAGGAGCTCACCCGGAAGCTGCGCGAGGCGATGAACAGGTATCTCGAGGCCATGGCCGAGCAGATGATGGAGCGCATGCGCCGGGGCGATGCGCCACAGAACCAGCAGCAGGCTGTCGAACAACTGCGCCAGCAGGATCTCGACAGGATGCTCGACCAGATCGAAAACCTCGCCCGCTCGGGTTCGCGTGACGCGGCGCAGGAACTGCTCGCGCAGCTGGAGAACATGCTGAACAACCTGCAGATGCAGATGGGTCAGCAGGGTCAACAGGGCCAGCAGGGCGATCAGGACGGCCAGATGGGCCAGATGATGAACCAGCTCGGCCAGATGATGCGCGACCAGCAGCGCCTGATGGACGAGACGTTTCGCATGCCCGGCGGGGAAGGCATGCCCCAGGACGGCCAGCGCGGCGAGATGCCTGGTCAGCAACCGGGCCAGCCGGGTCAGCGCGGCCAGGGGCGCGGCGGCGATCAGCTCTCTCAGGACCAGCAGGGCCTGGGCGAGGCCCTTCGGGAGATGATGCGCCAGATGGGCGAAATGGGCATGGGCGCGCTTCCGGGCATGAACCGGGCGGGGCGGGCCATGGACGAGGCCGCCGACGCGCTGGGCCGGGGCGACCGGGACGGCGCGCTCGAGTCGCAGAACGATGCTTTGCAGGCCCTGCGCGACGGCGCGCGCCAGATGGCCGAGCAGATGGCGCAGCAGCAGGGGCAGGGAAGCGAGGGCCGCTTCGGCCGTAACGGCCGGGCGCGCGGCGACGATCGCGATCCGCTGGGCCGGCCCATGCGCCGGGACGGCGAGCTGTTCGGCCCTAACGAGGACATGGTGCCGGGCGAGGCGGCCGTGGAGCGGGCGCGCCGCATTCTCGAGTATCTGCGCAACCGCGCCGGCGAGACGAACCGCCCGCAGATTGAACTCGACTACTTCGAGCGGCTGCTGCGCGGCCTCTATTAAGGGGCGCGCCGGCCTGGCCGCATCAGGCCGGACGCCGCTTCAGAACACCGGCGGCAGGCGGCCCATCTTGAACGGGCCCACCGAGACGGCCCCGTTGTTCACCGTCACCGTCAACTCCGTCGAGCCGATGGCGCCGAGCATGGCGGTGAGCGCATCGAGGCCGCTGTCGCCTTCGGGAAGCGCCCCGGCGGCCCGCAACCGGTCCGTAACCGCGCCCGGCGCTTCCGCCTCGATGCGCACCTTGCCATCCACGAAACCCTCGGGCGTCAGCGCCAGCCGGCCGGACCCCGTGAGCGCGAACCCGTCGCCCGCGATGGTGAGGCTTGCAAGATCGAGGGTGGTGCGCTGCGCGCCCGCCCGCTTCAGGAACGCCTCCGCCGTCGGCGCTGGTTGCGGCGGTGGCGTGAGCGCGCCGTCGATGGCGATGCGGCTCGCCTGAAGCCGCAGTGGTTCGCCGACCGCCGGTTGCGCCAGCGCCAGCGTCACCGCGACGGACCCGGGCGTGCGTTTCACCGTCACGTCCAGCGCGGACGCCTTCAGCACCGGCCCGTTCTCCACCGTCATGATGGGCGTGCCGAGCCGCGTCTCCACCACGAGCGCCGCGCCGGCGAGGCGCAAGGCGGCGCGGGCGGCGTCGAACCTGGCGGTGCGCTTGCCCTGCGGCGTATCCGCCACCAGCGGGGCGGCGGCGGTGAGGATCACGGTCGAGGGATCGTGCGCCTGCATCGCCGCCGTGACCAAGGGCAGCGTGAGCGTGGTGTCCGGTCCTTGCAGCTCAAGGCCTTCGCATGTGAACGTGAGCCGGAACGGGTAGCCGCTCCAGCCTTCGCTGGCGCACGTCCGCCGCCAGCCGTCCCGGTCCAGCGCCGTGTCTACGGCGGCGAGCGCGGCCGCCGCCGCCTGCCGTGCCGAGATCCAGAACACGCTCCAGCCGGCCACCGCAAGCGTCAGCGCGCCCAGAAGAGCAAGGAACAGGCGGGGCGATGCGGCGCGGCTTGGCATTGCGGACGGAAGGCTTTGCGATTGGAGCGGCCCTCGGCCTTACTGAATCAGGCCGGCCGATCTATCTGATTGTATTCGCATCATCTTTTTCCGCCAAGTGGTATCCACTTGGCGGGATGATGCTATAGCTCGTGGGCGGCGGTTTCAGCACGACGGCTGATCGAGGATGAAGGACTTCTGGGTGTTTGGCTACGGCTCGCTGATGTGGCGGCCGGGGTTTGCCTACGCGGAGCGGCGCACGGCCCATCTGGCCGGGCTGAACCGGCGCATGTGCGTGTACTCGTTCGTGCATCGCGGCACGCCGGAGCGACCCGGTCTCGTCATGGGGCTCGACCACGGCGGGCATTGCCTCGGCGCGGCCTATCGCGTGCGGCCCGGGGACTGGCCGCACACCCTCGATTACCTGCGGGCCCGCGAGCAGGTCACGTCCGTCTACCGGGAGATCCATCATACGGTGCGGCTGGACGGCGGAGACGGCGAGCCGGTCGAGGCGCTCCTCTACGAGGCCGATCCGGCGCATGCGCAGTACGCCGGCGCATTGCCGCTCGACGACCAGGTGCGCCACGTGCTTCAGGGAGAGGGTGTCTCCGGCTCGTGCCGCGACTACCTGTTCCAGACCTGCGATCACCTGCGCGAGGCGGGCATCCGCGACGCCCACCTCGAAGCGCTGGAAGCGCGGGTTCGCGCCGCGCTCTCCTGAGCGCGCTTCACGGCGCTGGCGGCTTCGGCATCAGCGTGCCGCCCGCCTGGCGTGGTGGAAACTCGGCCAGCGAGCGCGCGTGCTCGTCGAGCACGTCGCGGATCTGCCCGCCGAGGAACGCCTTCTTCATCGCCATCAGGTTGCTGCGGTGGCCGTCGCGCTGCTCGTAAGGGTCCATGCGCAGGTTGAAGATCAGCGCGCTGTCCTCGAACGGGCCGAAGAACCCGTCACGGACCTTGAAGTGGAACTTCCACGGCCCGAGCCGCGCGGCGGTCAGTTGCGACTCGTTGTACATGAGCTGGACGGTGCGCACCGACGGCTTGCCCTCGGTCCAGGCGGCGAGAATGTTCAGGCCGTCGATCTTCACCTTGTGGCTGGCCAGCAGCTTGCCCGCCACGTCCTCAACGCCCGCCGCCGCGGCGAGCGTGGCGAACAGGTCGAGGTGGCTCTGGATGCCGTTCGACACCGATCCGGGCTTGATCCGGTCCGGCCAGCGGATGAGCAGCGGCACGCGCACGCCACCCTCCCAGGTGGTCGCCTTCTCGCCGCGGAACGGGGTCGTGCCGCCATCTGGCCACCTCGCCGCCATGGCGCCGTGGTCGGTGGTGTAGACGACGATGGGGTCGCCGGCGACGCCGAGCCGGTCGAGCGCGGCGAGAATCTGGCCGACATGGCCGTCGTGCTCCATCATGCCGCTGCCGTAGATGTCCTCGACCGAGGAAAACGGCGTGGCGAGGTTGCGGCTCTCGGGCTTGAGATGGGTGTAAACATGCATCCGCGAGGGATTGTGCCAGACGAAGAACGGCTTGCCCGCCTTCGCCGCGTTCTCGATGGTTGAGATCGTCCGGGCGGTGAACTCGTCGTCGATGGTCTTCATGCGTTCGATGGTGAGGGGCCCTGTGTCCTTGCAGGTCTGCTTGCCCCATGCGCCGAAGCGGGCGTCCGCCTGCGGGTTGTCGGTGTCCGTCGCCACGCAGTCGAGCACGCCGCGCGGCATGTACCTGGCGTTGAAGGCGGGGTCGGCCGGCCAGTCGCCGTCCTGCGGCTCTTCCTCGCTGTTGAGGTGATAGAGATTGCCGAAGAACACGTCGAACCCGTGCACGGTCGGCAGGTGCTCGTTGCGATCCCCCAGATGGTTCTTGCCGATCTGGGCGGTGACGTAGCCCTCGGCCTTCAGCACTTCGGCGAGCGTCGGATCGAGCTTGCTCAGGCCGATGGGGGAACCCGGAAGCCCGACCGTGGTGAGCCCGGTGCGGATCGGCAGCTGGCCGGTGATGAACGCGGCCCGGCCCGGCGTGCAGGTGGGTTCGGAGTAGTGATCGGTGAACAGCATGCCGTCGCGCGCCAGCGAATCGATGTTGGGCGTGGGCGCCATCATGCCGTGGGTGTAGGCGCCGACGTTGGCGTAGCCCACGTCGTCCGGCATGATCACCACGATGTTCGGCTTCGACTGTCCTTGCGCCAGCGCAGCCGTTGGCCCGGCCGCCGCCAGAACGGCGGCCGCCGCAAGCCAGACCCAGGTCAACACGGTCATGCTCAGGTCTCCTCTCCCGTTGGGGTCTCCGGTGCGACAACGCCGCCGAACCGGGGTCTCGTCGTCATCATGGCGTCCTGACCGACACGACGAGACCGGCGCCGGCCCATGTCTCGTCCGAAACGCCGGGGGCGATTTCGGCGATGCCGTCGCCGGGCCAGGCGAGCGAGCCCCACAGCGTCGCTGTGACTGTCGGCGTGAACACATGCGTCCACTCGCCATAGATTTCGGTGGCGAGGTGATGGGCCGGCGCGCCCACCACCAGGCCTCCCTCCTCGAGGTCGAGCCGTGCGCCCTGCCCGAACTGGATCGGGCTGTTCAGCTCGTTGGCGCTGGTGATGACGTTCTGGACCATCAGGAAATCCTGTTCGCTGGCGGCGAGTTGCAGCGACAGCCGGTGGAAGTTGAGGTTCGAATTGAGGAAGGCGTAGGAGCCGTTCGCCCCGAACCACCAGTTGTTGAGGCCGTTGCCGTAGAACAGCGGATCGAAGCGCTCGTAGGCGCTGGTCGAGGGATCGTCGCCGCTGAACGTGGCGTAAGCATAGCTCAGCGCCGGGGTCCACGGCAGCGTGACGAATCGGTACCCGGCCTCGCCATAGGCGGCCCACGCTTCCATGCCGGACGTTCCGGCGAGCTCGCCGTTCCATTCGTAGGCGGCCTCGGCGCGCACCCACGCGTTGTCGAGGCCGAGCTCGGCGCCGTCAAGCCGGGCGTAGGCCTGGACGGCGTTCAGCCCGTCGCGGCCATCGGGAATGAACAGCGGCAGGTCGGGCAGCGGGTAGATGAGCTTCGAGGTGAGAACATTCAGATAGTAGGCGCCCACGAAGGTCGTGGCTGAATGGTCGTAGCGCCAGGCCGCCCCGGCCATCCGTGTGTCGGTCTCGTTGGACGGGATCTCGTTGGGGTCGAGGTAAAACCCCTGGACCGTGTGCCCCCGTCCGGTGATTTCGCCGACTGCGGCCATCGACCACGACAGCCGCTGCGCGATGTTGAGGCCGCCGCGCTCGAAGCCGTTGCCTGCGCCCTGCCAGATCAGCATGCCGGTGCCCAGCGCGAACTCCTGCTGACCGGCGGAGAGGTCGAAGTTCCAGGCCTCGCCCGGGTTGGCGGACCTCACCCCGGCGTAGGCGTTCTCCAGCAGCACCGCGTGCCGGTTGGTCTCGTCGAACGAATCGGTTCCGAGCGTGAACGACGCCCCGACGCTCAAGCCCCCGTAGAAAGCGATGTCGCCGGCGCGCGCCTCGGCGCGGGCGCCGAATTCGAGCCACTCCTCGCTCCACACCTTGGAGCCGTCGAAATCGCTGGGCGGAACCTCGCCAAGACCGAACCAGACGCCGTCATAGGCGAAGTTGCCGCTCATCGCCTCGCCGAACGGGGTTAGCGTCACCGGCGGGGGCGCGGCCGCGTCCGCCGCATGGGCGGCGGCAGCGGCGCTCATCGAAGCCGCCGCCACCGATAACGCCGCGAGCGTTTCGGCGAATCGTCCGAACATGCCTCGTCCCCTGCGTCCCGGACATCATTTGCGCGGGGGATCGGCGAGCAAGTCAAGCGGGCTCCCGAAACGGGCGGTGGGTCAGGCCGTCCCGACGTAGGCGACCGCCTCGATCTCGACCAGCATTTCCGGCTCGGCCAGAACAGCCAGCACCGTCGTGCGGGCCGGCGGGTCCTTCGCGAACACCTTCTTGAACTCGCGGTTCATCGCCGGGAAGTAGCGCATGTCGGAGAGGTAGACGTTGCACTTGAGCACGTCCGAAGGTTTCGCCCCGGCGGCGGCGAGCACGGCCTTGAGATTCTTCAGAACCTGCCGGGTCTGCGCCGCGACATCGCCGACGCCGACCAGTTTCTTCTTCGCGTCCCACGCCACGAGGCCCGCGGTGTAGACCATGCCGTTGGGGGCCTTCGTGCCGGC
>DAIODI010000048.1:11466-15534 GCA_036746875.1 Aestuariivirgaceae bacterium
CTGGCCCGTCTTCTTCCAGTCGGCGGCGAACAGCTCGATCCCCTTGTCGGTGAGCGGATGCTTCACCAGCGTCTTGAGCACCGAGGGCGGCACGGTGGCGACATCGGCCCCGGCAAGCGCTGCGTACTTCACGTGGTTGACGGTGCGGATCGAGGCGGCGAGGATCTCGGTTGAAAAATCATAGTTGTCGTAGATGGTGCGGATCTCCCCGATCAGCTCCATGCCGTCGAGGCCTGCATCGTCGAGACGGCCGATGAACGGCGAGATGAACGTCGCGCCGGCCTTGGCGGCGAGCAGCGCCTGGTTGGCGTTGAAGCACAGCGTCACGTTCACCATCGCGCCGCCTTGCGTGAGCGTGCGGCAGGCTTTCAGCCCGTCCCACGTCAGCGGCACCTTCACCGCCACATTGGGCGCGATCTTCGCCAGATGGCGGCCCTCCGCCACCATGCCCTCGGCGTCGAGCGCGATCACCTCGGCGCTGACCGGCCCTTCGACGATGGCGCAGATCTCCCTCACCGTCTGCCTGAAGTCGCCGCCCGCCCTGGCGACCAGCGTCGGGTTGGTGGTGACGCCGTCGAGAAGCCCCATCGCGGCAAGCTCGCGGATCTCGGCGAGGTCGGCGGTGTCGGCGAAGAACTTCATGGCGGCTCCGGGAGTGGCTCGTGCGGCGGGTGCGTTCCTCTAGCACGGCGAACGCGGTGGCGGAACCGGCGCGGCGATGCTTACCATACGCGCTTCCATGGCCGAGTCCCGAACCATCGACGTGCTTCTGCCCTACGCGCTTGAGGGGCCCTACACCTATCTCGTGCCGGACGGGCTTGCGGTGGGGCCGGGCGATTACGTGCGCGCGCCGCTGGGGCCGCGCCACGTCATCGGCGTCGTGTGGGGCGAGGGGCGCGCGCCGCCGGACCGGGCGAAGCTGCGCGCCGTCGCCGAGCGCCATGACGTGCCGCCGCTGCCGCCGCTCATGCGGCGGTTCATCGACTGGGTGGCGGGCTACTACCTCGAAGCGCCGGGAACGATCCTGCGGCTGGCCATGCGCGCGCCGGGCGCGTTCGCCGGTCCGCGCGAGACGGTCGCCTATGTGCGCGGGGGCGCGACGCCGGACAAGCTCACCGCCCAGCGCCGCCGGGTGCTGGACGCCGCCGCGCAGGGGTTTCCGATGCGGGCGTCCGAACTCGCGGCGGAAGCGGGCGTGAGCGCGGCCGTGGTGAAGGGGCTCGCGGCCGCGGGCGCGCTTCAGGCCGTGGCGCTGCCCGCCTTCGCGCCGTTCGCCGCGCCCGACCCGTCGGCCGGGGCTGTCGCGCTCAACGCCGAACAGGCGGGGGCGGCGGAGATGTTGCGGGCCCCCGTCGCGGCCTCGAGCTTCGCCGTGACGCTGCTCGACGGCGTACCCGGCTCCGGCAAGACGGAGGTTTACTTCGAGGCGATGGCGGCGGCGCTCGCGCAAGGCCGCCAGGCGCTGCTGCTGCTGCCGGAGATCGCGCTCACCGCCGCGTTCCTCGAACGCATCGAGCGCCGGTTCGGCGCCGCGCCGGCCGAGTGGCACTCGGACGTGCGCCCGCGCGAGCGCGAGCGGGTATGGCGTGGTGTTTCGACCGGCGAGGCGAGGATCGTCGTCGGCGCACGTTCGGCGCTGTTCCTGCCGTGGGCGAATCTCGGGCTGATCGTGGTGGACGAGGAGCACGAGGCGGCGTTCAAGCAGGAGGAGGGGGCGAACTACCACGCCCGCGACATGGCGGTGGTGCTGGGATCGCTCGGCCGGTGCCCGGTGGTGCGCTCGTCCGCCACGCCTGCGCTGGAAAGCCGCGTCATCTGCGACCGTGGCCGCTACGGCCACGTTCGCCTGCACCGCCGCCACGGCGGGCGCCCCGAGCTGCCGCCGGTGGACCTCGTGGACATGCGGACCGAAACCCCGCCGCCCGACCGGTGGCTCGCTCCGCGCCTCGTTCAGGAGATCGCCGCGACGCTGAAATCCGGCGACCAGGCGCTGTTGTTCCTGAACCGGCGCGGCTACGCGCCACTGACGTTGTGCCGCGCCTGCGGGCACCGCCTGGAGTGCCCGAACTGCGCCACGTGGCTCGTCGAGCATCGCTTCCGCCGCCAGCTCATGTGCCACCACTGCGGCCACGCCGAGCCGGTGCCGCGCGCCTGCCCGAAGTGCGCCGCCGAGCATGCGCTCGTGCCGCTGGGGCCGGGGGTGGAGCGGGTGGCCGAGGAGGCCCGCGCGCTGTTTCCGGACGCGGCGCTCACCGTGCTGTCATCGGATTTGTCGCGCGGCACGCTGCTCAAGGACGCGATCCGCGATGCGGCCGAAGGGCGCTCGAACCTGATTGTCGGCACCCAGCTCGTCGCCAAGGGCCACCACTTCCCGCACCTGACGCTCTCCGGCGTCATCGACGCCGACCTCGCCCTCGAAACCACCGACCCGCGCGCCGGTGAGCGCACCTGGCAGATGCTGGCGCAGGTGGCGGGCCGCGCCGGGCGCGGCGACCGCCCGGGGCGGGCGCTGGTGCAGACCTATCTCCCGGCGCAGCCGCTGATGCAGGCGCTGAAGCGCGCCGACCGCGACGGCTTTCTCGCCCACGAGCGCAAGATGCGCGAGGCGGCCGGGATGCCGCCCTACGGCCGGCTCGCCGCGATCATCGTCTCGGGCGAGGACCAGCGCGAGGCGGAAACCTTCGCCCACGGGCTCGCCCGCCTCATCCCGGCGGCACGCGAGGTGACGGTGCTGGGGCCGGCGCCTGCGCCGCTGGCGGTGATCCAGGGGCGGTTTCGGTTCCGCTTTCTGGTGAAGACGGCGCGCGACGTCGGCATCCAGGCGTTTCTCAGGCTTTGGTTGAATGCGGCGCGCCCGAAAGGCTCGCTGCGGCTCACGATCGACGGCGATCCCTACAGTTTCCAGTGATAGGCCGCGAAATCCTGCGGCAACTGCGACGATCACGTTCGCGAGGTCCGCGCCGTCACGCGCGCCGGCCCCCGTGTTGCACTGCGCCAACGCCTTGTGCTAGAGCCTTCGCGCGGCGAGGGGCGCGCAAGCGCCATCGCGCCGTTTCCCGGCAGAAATCAACAGCATCCCCGGCGCCTCGCCGCTTCGCTTCCTCCAGGCGGTTCCGGCGGCGTGATCCTGAGAAAGGCGACGCTCCCACCGTGACGGCCCAGCACAACGTAACCGGAATGCCCGGCCGCTACGCCACCGCGCTGTTCGAACTGGCGAGCGAGCAGCGGTCGACGGCAGAAGTCGAACGCGACCTCAACGCGTTCCAGGCCGCCATCGACGCCTCCGGCGATCTCGCCCGGCTGGTGAAGAGCCCGGTGTTCTCCGCCGGAGACCAGGTCGCCGCCGTGTCGGCCATCGCGCAGAAAATGGGTATGGGTCCCACCGCCGCCAATTTCATCCGGCTGGCGGCGAAGAACCGCCGCCTGTTCGCGCTCCCCGACATGATCCGCGCCTACCGCGCCATCCTCGCCGACGCCCGCGGCGAGGTCGCGGCCGAAGTCACCTCCGCCGAACCGCTGCGGCCCGACCAGCTTCAGCGGCTCAACGACGAGCTCGCCTCCGCGCTCGGCCGCGAGGTGAGGCTCACCCAAGCCGTCGACCCCGAAATCCTCGGCGGCCTTGTGGTCAAGGCCGGCTCGAAGATGGTCGACAGCTCGCTTCGCACCAAACTCATGAACCTCAAAGTCGCCATGAAGGGGATCGGCTGATGGACATCCGCGCCGCCGAAATTTCCGCAATCCTGAAGAGCCAGATCAAGGACTTCGGCAAGGAGGCCCAGGTCTCCGAGATCGGCCAGGTGCTCTCCGTCGGCGACGGCATCGCCCGCGTCTACGGCCTCGACAACGTGCAGGCCGGCGAGATGGTGGAGTTTCCCGGCGGTATCCGCGGCATGGCGCTGAACCTCGAGGTCGACAACGTCGGCATCGTGATCTTCGGCTCCGACCGCGACATCAAGGAAGGCGACACGGTGAAGCGCACCGGCGCCATCGTGGAGGTGCCGGTCGGGCCCGAGCTGCTCGGCCGCGTCGTCGATCCGCTCGGCAACCCGATCGACGGCAAGGGCCCGA
>DAIODI010000049.1:0-15514 GCA_036746875.1 Aestuariivirgaceae bacterium
CCCCCTGTCGGCCGTTCCCTTGACCTCGCCGCGCGCGTTACGCTCTCCCCCCGGGCGCGCTGCCCCCCGCCCCCCCTTCCCACGCCCCCCCGCCCCGCGGCCCGAGGCCAGCGCCATCTCCACCACCGCGGCGATCAGCCCGCCGTCGGAGATGTCGTGCACGGCGGTGAGCGCGCCGTCGTGGATCAGCGCCCGCACCGCGTCGCCGTTGCGCCGCTCGGCGGCGAGGTCCACGGCCGGCGGCGGACCGTCCTCGCGGCCGAGAACCTCGCGCAGGTACATGGACTGGCCGAGATGCGTCCCCTCCCCGCCCACGAGGATGATCGCTTCGCCCTCCGCCTTGAACGGAACGGTCGCCATGCGGGAAAGGTCGGACAGCAGCCCCACGCCGCCGATCGCCGGCGTCGGCAGGATCGCCTGCCCGCTGGTTTCGTTGTAGAGCGAGACGTTGCCGGAGACGACCGGGAAGTCGAGCGCCCGGCAGGCGTCGCCGATCCCCTGCACCGCCTTCACGAACTGCCCCATGATCTCCGGCCGTTCGGGATTGCCGAAGTTCAGGTTGTCGGTGACGGCGAGCGGAATCGCCCCCACGGCGGTGAGGTTGCGCCAGCACTCCGCCACGGCCTGCCTGCCGCCCTCGCAAGGGTCGGCCTGAACGTAGCGCGGCGTCACGTCGGTGGAGATCGCAATCGCCTTCCTGCCGCGAATGCGCACCACGGCGGCGTCGCCGCCCGGAACCTGCGCGGTGTTCGACTGGATCAGGTGGTCGTACTGCTCCCACACCCAGCGGCGCGAGCACATATCGGGCGAACCCATCAGCTTCACGATCGCCGTGGCGAGATCGTTCACCGCCGGAACATCGGCGGCGGCGAGCGGCTGCGGCCTCGCCGGCTCGGTCCACGGCCGGTCGTATTCCGGCGCCTCGTCCCCCAGCTCCTTGATCGGCAGAGCGGCCTTCACCTCGCCGCCGTGCAGGATGCGGAAGCGCAGATCATCGGTGGTCCTGCCGACGATGGCGAAGTCGAGCCCCCACTTGCGGAAGATCGCCTCCGCTTCCGCCTCCTTCTCGGGCCTGAGCACCATGAGCATCCGCTCCTGGCTCTCCGAGAGCATCATCTCGTAGGCGGTCATGCGCTCTTCGCGGCACGGCACCCTGTCGAGATCGAGTTCGATGCCGAGGTCGCCCTTCGCCCCCATCTCGACCGCCGAACAGGTGAGGCCCGCCGCGCCCATGTCCTGGATGGCGATCACCGCGCCCGAGGCCATCAGTTCGAGGCAGGCTTCGAGCAGGCATTTCTCGGTGAACGGATCGCCCACCTGCACGGTCGGGCGCTTTTCCTCCGCGTCGCCGGCGAACTCCGCCGAGGCCATGGTGGCGCCGTGGATGCCGTCACGCCCGGTCTTGGCGCCGAGGTAGACCACCGGCAGCCCCACGCCCTTCGCCTTGGAATAGAAGATGCCGTCGGTGCGCGCATGGCCCACCGCCATCGCGTTAACCAGGATGTTGCCGTTGTAGCGCGGGTGGAAGTTCACCTCGCCGCCCACGGTCGGCACGCCGAACGCGTTGCCGTAGCCGCCGATGCCCGCCACCACGCCCGAGACGAGCCGCCGGGTGCGCGGATGATCGGGCGCGCCGAACCGCAGCGCGTTCATGGCCGCGATGGGGCGCGCGCCCATGGTGAACACGTCGCGCAGGATGCCGCCGACGCCGGTCGCCGCGCCCTGGTAGGGCTCGATGAACGAGGGGTGGTTGTGGCTCTCCATCTTGAACACGATGGCGTCGCCGTCGCCGATGTCGATGACGCCGGCGTTCTCGCCCGGCCCCTGGATGACGTGCGGCCCGCCGGTCGGCAGGGTGCGCAGCCAGCGCTTCGAGGATTTGTAGGAGCAGTGCTCGTTCCACATCGCCGAGACGATGCCGAGTTCGGTGATCGTGGGCGTCCGCCCGATCAGCTTGACGAAGCGGTCGTACTCGTCGGGCTTGAGCCCGTGCTCGGCGACGAGGGCGGGCGTGATCTCTACGGGCTTGTCCATGGCTTCGGTCCGGCGGAAAGGAGCGGGCGTCAGGCGGCGAGCAGGCTCTCGAACAGCGCCCGGCAGTCGGTCGCGCCGTGCAGCGGCTCCACCATGTTCTCCGGGTGCGGCATCATCCCGGCGACGTTGCCCCGGGCGTTCACGATCCCGGCGATGTCGTTCACCGAGCCGTTGGGGTTGGTGCCTTCGGCGTAGCGGAACACCACCTGCCCCTCGCCTTCGAGCCGGGCCAGCGTCTCGGCGTCGGCGAAGTAGTTGCCCTCGCCGTGCGCCACCGGGCACGACACCACGGCGCCGGGCCGGAACGCGCGGGTGACAAACGTGGCGGTGGTCTCCACCTTCAGCCGCACGGTGCGACAGACGAAATGCATGGAGGCGTTGCGCATCAACGCGCCCGGCAGAAGCCCCGCCTCAAGGATGATCTGGAAGCCGTTGCACACGCCCAGAACCTTCACTCCGCGCGCTGCTGCGTCCGCTACCGCGCGCATCACGGGGGCGCGCGCTGCAATCGCGCCGCAGCGCAGGTAGTCGCCGTAGGAAAAGCCGCCGGGCACCACCACGAGGTCGGTTCCAGGCGGCAGCGCGGTTTCCGTCTGCCAGACGAAGACGGGCTTCGATCCCGCAACGCCTTCCAGCGCCATCGCCATGTCGCGCTCGCGGTTGATGCCGGGGAAGACGACGATGGCGCTGTTCATCGGCTGGCGTAGCTCCGGGCGCTCAGCGGCGGATATCGACCGCGTAGGTCTCGATCACCGTGTTGGCGAGCAGCTTCTCGCACATGGCGCTCACCGAGGCTTTCGCCGCCGCCGCGTCGCCGTCGGGCAGGTCGATCTCGATCACCTTGCCCTGGCGCACGTTGGCGGCTTCGGTGAAGCCCAGCGCGTGCAGCGCCCCCTCCACGGCCTTGCCCTGCGGATCGAGCACGCCGCGCTTCAGCATGATGGTGACGACGGCCTTCACGCGCCCGCGCCCTCTCAGTCGGTCTTGACCAGCACCGGGCGCGAGCGCTCCGGCTGCTCGCTCTCCGGCACGATGCCGAGGCGGCGCGCCACCTCCTGATAGGCCTCCACCAGACCGCCGAGATCGCGGCGGAAGCGGTCCTTGTCGAGCTTGTCGCCCGACTTGATGTCCCACAGGCGGCAGTTGTCGGGGGAGATTTCGTCCGCCAGCACGGTGCGCACCGTCTCGCCCTCGTAGAGCCGGCCGAACTCCAGCTTGAAATCCACCAGCTTGATGCCGATGCCGAGGAACAGGCCGGAGAGGAAATCGTTGATGCGGATCGACATCGCCATGATGTCGTCGATCTCCTGCGGGCTCGCCCAGTTGAAGGCGGTGATGTGCTCCTCAGAAATCATCGGGTCGCCGAGCTCGTCGTTCTTGTAGTAGAACTCGATGATCGAACGCGGCAGCGCCGCGCCCTCCTCCAGCCCAAGCCGCTTGGCGAGCGATCCGGCGGCGACATTCCGCACCACCACCTCGATCGGGATGATCTCCACCTCGCGAATCAGCTGCTCGCGCATGTTCAGCCGGCGGATGAAATGCGTCGGCAGGCCGATCTCATTCAGCTTCGTGAACACGTATTCCGAAATGCGGTTGTTGATGACGCCCTTGCCCTCGATCACCGCCTTCTTCTGGGCGTTGAAGGCGGTCGCGTCGTCCTTGTAGTGGACGACCAGCGTGCCCGGCTCGGGACCCTCGTAGAGGATCTTGGCCTTGCCCTCGTAGATGCGGGTGCGGCGGGTGTTCATGGGGTAAACCCTCATTGACAGGAAATCCTCATAAGGCCGCCGCCTCGCAGCGCTGCGGCGGAAAGACAACGTGCTGCCCGGAGAACGGCGCAAGGCGGCCCGGCCGGGTTGGGGAGCGTGAACGTTCCCGTTAGTTGGCCCGTTTGCAGTGCAAAATCAATGTTGAATTCCTCGGCCCGATTTTCCTGCCGGTTGCGACGGGCCTCCGGCCGGTCGGCGCAGTTTCGCCGCAAGCGCAATCAGGAGTTGCCCGGCGGCGCGCAACAGACTAGCAAAACCTCCCAAAGGTCTTGCTGCGGTCCAATCCACCCATGTCCCGCCCCGCCCTGCTGCTGCCGATCGTGGTGGCCAAACGAGAGCTTGACGGCCGGCTCCTCCTGGCGCTGTGCGCGGCGGCGCGGGGCCATCCGGCGATCGTCGGCCCCCGCCGGGCGCTGCTCGGGGCGCCAGGCCCCGCCATTTATCTCAATCATACCATGCGCGTGGCGCGGGCCGCGGACGCCGCGGCGCGGCTTGGCCATGCGGTGATCGCGCTTGACGAGGAAGGGCTGGTGCGTTTTCCCGACGCCGTCCAGCGCTCGCGCATGGACCCCGGCGCGTTCCAGACGCCACGCCTGTTGTTCGCCTGGGGCCGGTCGAACGCAAACTACTGGCGAAGCCTGCCGGAGTATCCAGGAACCCCCGTCGAGATCACCGGCAACCCCCGCGCTGACCTGCTCCGGCCACAGACGCGCGCCATGTACGCGACCGATGTCGCGCAGCTGCGCGCCCGGCACGGGCGATTTGTGCTGTTCAACACGAATTTCTCGTTTGTCAACCACTTCAACCCCGAGTTCTACAAGCGGCCCGAAACAGCCGTGGCGGACGGGTTGACTCGCCACAAGCAGGCGTTGTTCGATCGGTTTCGCGCCCTGGCGCCCGAGCTGGCCCGGGCGATTGCTCCGGCGCGGCTGGTCATCCGGCCGCACCCGTCCGAGGCGGCCGCGCCGTGGCGGCAGGCGGTCGCGGGCCTCAACAACGCTGTCGTGTTCAACGACGGAACCGTGCCGCCTTGGTTGATCGCCGCCGAGGCGGTCGTCCACAATGGCTGCACCACCGCCGTCGAGGCGCGAATCCTGGGCCGGCCGGTGATCGCCTATCGCCCGGTGTCGGCGCCGGAGTACGACCTGGAATTGCCAAACCGGCTCAGTGAGGCGTACGCCCGCCCGAACGACGTCGTGGACAGGATCGTCGCCATCATGAACGGGACGGCCGGGCCGGAGCCTGACGCCGCGCTGCTCGGGGAGCATGTCGCCGCCCTCGACGGCCCGCTCGCCTGCGAACGCATGCTCGACGCCATCGCGCGGCATGCGGAGCGTCTGGCGCCGGTGCGCCGCAAGGGGCCGCTCAAGGCCGCCGCCGCCTGGAGCAACCGCATGGTGGAGCACCTCGAACGGCGCCTGCCGCTGACGATCCGCCACCGTTACCTGAGGACGCTTCTGAAGGACTTCGACGAGGACACCATCCGGCGCCGGGTGGACGACCTGAAGCAGGCGACCGGGCGGTTCGGCAATGTCTCCCTGCGGTTCGCGCACGGCGCGGCGGTCTTTGACGGGCGCGGATCCGATGCCTGAGGCGGGGCCGTCCCGCCTTTACGTTCCCATCGAAATCGCCGCGCGCGAGCTCGACGCCAAGCTGCTTTTGGGACTGGTCGCGGCCGAGCGCGGAATGAGCGTGGTTCTGGGCCGCCGCCTCGAGGTCGATTCGCCCCGGTTTTCGCCGGGCGTCTACATGGCCAAGAACGTCCGCGGCGGCTTCATTCTCGACAAGCCGGCGACGTTCGGCCACGCCGTGGTCGCGCTCGATGAGGAAGGGCTGGTGCGCTTCCCCGACCACGTCCAGGCCATGCGGCTCGAAACCCGCGCGCTCACCGTGCCGCGTCTCCTCTTAGCGTGGGGCCGCGACAACGCCGATCACTGGCGCAGTCTCCCCACCTACGACGGGCGGCCGATCGTCGAGGCGGGCAACCCGCGCGCCGATCTGCTGCGACCGGAACTGCGCGGCGTCCACGATGCGGAAGCCGAAGCGCTGCGCAGCCGCCATGGACGCTTCGTTTTGCTCAACACCAACTTCTCGATCGTCAACCACTTCCAGCCGGGGCACACCAGCTTCAAGCGGGCGGCCGACGCCGACGCCGCCACGTTCCAGCGCATCTGGGCGGGCCTCAGCGCCCACAAACGCGCCCTTCTCGATCATTTCCTCGCGCTTATCGGCCCGCTCGCCCGGGCCATCGCGCCGGCGAAGCTGGTGGTGCGTCCGCACCCCTCCGAAGACCAGACGGCCTGGCGCTCGGAAGCGGCGCGCCACGGCAATGTCGAGGTGGTCGCCCGCGGCAGTGTCGTGCCGTGGCTCATCGCCTCGGCCGGGCGCGTGCAGAACGGCTGCACCACCGCCATCGAGGCGGCGCTGCTGGACGTCCCCACGGTGACGTTCCGACCGCTCCTCTCCGACGACTACGACCTGCCGCTGCCCAACGCCTTCGGCGTTTCCGCCCCGACGGTCGAGGCCGCCGTCGAGGCCGCGCGCGCGATGCTCGCCGATCCCGCCGCCGTGCTCGAACCGCGCAGCGAGCGCCTCGCGCGGATCGAACCGCATATCGCCTCGGCGGAAGGTGCGCTGTCGTGCGAGCGCATCGTCGAGAGCTTTTCGAGCCATGACGACTTGCTGGGGCGCCCGCAGTCGGCGGGGATCGCCACCCGCGCGAAGGCCTACGCCCGCCTCGCCGTCGACGCGATCTCCGACCGCACGTGGGAACGTCGCTACAACCGCCACATCTTCCCGCCGCTGTCGCAGCCAGCCGTCGAGGGCGCCATGGGCCGGCTGCACCGGGCTCTCGGCCGGTTCGGCGGCGTGCGCGTGTCGATGCTGTCGCCAACCCTGTTCCGCCTCGACCCGGGCTGAGCAGTGCGCGGCTGGCTCGATCGCTTGCGGCGGCGGTTCCTGAAGCGGTCCGTGACGGAGTACGCCGCCAGCGTGACGCCGGAGCCGGGGCGCTCCGGTCTCGCCGTCGTCGGGATCGCCAGGAACGAGGCGAACTATCTCGCCGAGTGGCTGGAGTTCCATCTGATGATGGGAGCCAGCCACATCTATCTCTACGACAACGGGTCCACCGATCGCTCCGGCGAGGTGACGCAGGCCTTCGAGGCGGCGGGCGAGGTGACGGTGATCGCCTGGCCGACGCTGCCCGCGACAAGCCCCCAGCTCTCCGCCTACGCCGACGCGGTGAACAGGTTCGGCGGCCGCTGGCGATGGATGGCGTTCATCGACGTCGACGAGGTTCTTTACCCGGCCGAGGGCGACACGCTGACCGCGACGCTCGAACGCGGCTACGGCGATCTGCCGGGCCTTGAAGTGCCGTGGCGCAACTTCGGATTCGGCGGCCACGACCGGACGCCCCCGCCGCCCGTCATCGCCGCCTACACACGCCGCGCGTCCGGGCCGGCGACCGCGACGCGCCACCTCCGGAAAGTGAAGAGTATCGTCGATCCGGCCGCCATCGCCGGCATCCGGAGCGCCCACCACTTTCCGTTCCGGCGCGGCGCTCCTGTGCTGATTGCGCCCGGCGACGAGCCAATCCGCCTCAACCACTACTTCACCCGGTCGCGCCAGGAATTCGAAACAAAACTTGGCGCCGGCAACGTCTTCTGGGGCGATATCGCCGACATGCGGCGTGTGAGTCGGGAGCGCCACCTGCTGATGGCGCGGCTGATCGAGGAGTCGCCAGTGGACGACACCACCATCCTGCGCTTTGTCCCGGAACTGGAGCGGCGCATGTTGGCCCGCCTTGCCGCCCGGGACGCCGCGCAGGCTCGCGCTTGACCCCACCGGGGGGAAGCGGGCAGAACACCCTCGCCGCCCGGACCCGGGCCTCCGGAACCATCCACCCCATGCCGCACATCAAGATCATCGGCGCCGGCTCGATCGGCAACCATATCGCCAACGCGGCCGTGTCGCGCGGCTGGACGGTGACGTTGACCGACATCGACCAGGCGGCGCTCGATCGCACCCGCACCTCCATCTATCCGGGCCGCTACGGCGCATGGAACGACGCCATCGCGCTGAAGCTGACGCGCGAGGCGATGGGCGATCCATCCGACGTGGTGTTCATCGGCACCCCGCCCGACAGCCACATCGCCATCGCCAACGCCGTGCTCGACACCGCGAAGCCGAAGGTCATCGTGCTGGAGAAGCCGGTGTGCGGACCCGACCTCGCCGGCTGCGCGGCGCTCGACGCGCGGCTGAAGCGCGAGGGCGTGTTCGGCGCCGTCGGTTACAATCACTGCCTCGGCATGAACACCGCGCTCGCGGAGAAGCTGCTGGCGGCCGGCGACATCGGCCCGGTCTCGACCATCTCGGCGCGCACCCGCGAGCACTGGGGCGGCATCTTCAACGCCCACCCGTGGCTCTCCGGCCCGGCCGACACTTACCTCGGCTTCTCCAGCCGCGGCGGCGGCGCGGCGGGCGAGCACTCGCACGCCATCAACATCTGGCAGCACTTCGCCCGCCTGATCGGCGCAGGGCGGGTGCGCGAGGTGACGGGCGGGCTCGACATGATGAAGGACGGCAAGGCCGAGTACGACCGGCTGTGCTTCGCCACGCTCGTCACCGAAGAAGGGCTGATGGGCGATGTCATCCAGGACGTGGTGACGTCTCCGGTGGAAAAGAGCTGCCGCATCCAGGGGCGCGACGGCTTCATCGACTGGCGCGTCGGCTACAAGCCCGGCCACGACGCGGTGATCCACGGCGCAGGCGGCGAAGTGAAGGAGCAACTGATCGCCAAGACCCGCGCCGACGATTTCAAGCCCGAGATCGAGCACCTGGAACTGGCGCTGACGGGCGAGGCGGCGAATTCTCCCATTGCGCTCGACCGCGGCCTCGACACCATGATGGTGATCGCCGCCATCTTCCGCTCGCACGCCACCGGCAGGCGGGTGGCGATCGACTGGTCGAAAGGCTACACCCCCGAAGCGCTGCACTGACCCGAAAGAGCACCCCCCATGCGCAAGGCGTTCAGCTTCGACGGTCTGTTCATCTACGACCTCGCCAACAACCACCAGGGCGATCTTGGGTACGCGAAGGAGATCGTCGCGGCGGTCGGGGCCGCCAACGCCCGCGCCGGCGTGCGCGGCGCGCTGAAGTTCCAGTTCCGCCAGCTCGATACGTTCATCCATCCCGACTACCAGCGGCGGATGGACCTCAAGTACGTGAAGCGGTTCCAGGAGACGCGGCTGGGGATGGACGCGTTCCGCGATCTTGCGGCGGCGGTGAAGGATGCCGGGCTTCTCACCATGTGCACGCCGTTCGACGAGGAGTCGGTGGACGTCATCGCCGACATGGACCTCGACCTCATCAAGATCGCCAGCTGCTCCGCCGACGACCGGCCGCTGCTGGAAAAGGTGGCGAAGGCGCGCAAACCCGTGGTGGTCTCCACCGCCGGGTTGCGCACCGACGAGATCGACTGGCTGGTGAACTTCCTCGAGAGCGAGCGCGTGGAGTTCGCGCTGATGCACTGCGTGGCGCTCTACCCCACCCCCGACGACAAGCTGCAGCTCAACCAGATCGGCGACATGAAGGAGCGCTACCGCAACGTGCCCGTCGGCTGGTCCACCCACGAGGACCAGAACAACACCTCCGCCATCCAGATCGCCTACGCCAGGGGCGCGCGCCTGTTCGAGCGCCATGTGGGCCTGAACGACGGCCGCTATCCGCTCAACGCCTATTCCTCCACGCCCGAACAGCTCGACCGCTGGCTCGCCGCCTACCAGGCGGCGCGCGCCATGCTGGGCAACGAGGAGCGCGCGCCAACCTCCCCCGCCGAGCGCCAGACGCTGACCGAACTGAAGCGCGGCGTCTATGTGCGGCGCGACGTCAAGAAGGGCGAGGCGCTCGCCCGCAAGGACGTGTTCTTCGCCATGCCGGTCGAGGAGGGGCAACTCGTCTCCGGGCAATTCCGCGCCGGCCTCGTCGCCGACGCCGACTACGCCGCCAAGGCGGCGCTGCCGGAAAGGCTGGCGGGCCAGGGTTCGTCCGACGAGCAGATCGTCTACCAGATCATGCTGCAGGTGCGCGGCATGCTGAACAAGGCCAACATCCACATCAACGAGGATGCGGAAATCGAGATTTCGCACCACTACGGCCTCAGGCGCTTTCGCGAGTACGGCGCGGTGCTGATCACCTGCATCAACCGCCAGTATGCGAAGAAGCTCGTCGTGCAGCTGCCGCGCCAGAAGCACCCGTACCATTTCCACAAGCAGAAGGAGGAGACGTTCCAGCTCCTCGACGGCGACCTGGAGATCGTGAAGGAGGGCGCGCGCACCCAGCTTTTGCCTGGCGACACGTTCCTTGTGCAACCGAACGAGTGGCACAAGTTCCACACCCTTGACGGCTGCGTGTTCGAGGAAGTGTCGACCACCAGCTACTCGAACGACTCGTTCTACGAGGATCCCGAGATCGCGCGCATGGACCGGGCGCGGCGCAAGACCAAGGTGGACAACTGGCTTGCCTATTTCCGTTCGCGCCACGCCATTTAGCCTCGTCGTGTTCGACTTCGACGGCACGCTTGTGGACACCGCCGCCGCGAAGCGGCGCGCCTTCTTCGCGCTGTTCCCCGACGACCCGCGCCATGGCGCGATTGTGGACGCCGTGCTGACCGCCGATCCCGATGGTTCGCGCCACGCCGTCATCCCGCGCATGGCGGAGGCGATGGCGGCGCAGGACCTTGCGCTGTCGGACGCCACCGTGGACGAGCGCATCGCCCGCTACGGCCGGCTCGTCGCGCAGGCCGTCTCCGCCGCGCCGGAGGTTCGCGGGGCCGGCGCGCTGCTCGCGGCCGCGCACCAGGCCATGGAGACGCACGTCGCCTCCGCCACGCCGGCCGAACCGCTGCGCGCCGAAATCGCCCGGCGCGCCTGGCTGGCGCATCTCCACGGCGTCCACGGCTGGCCCGCGCGCAAGGACGAGGTGGTGCGGGACCTGATGCGCCGCAGCGGCCACTCGCCCGCCGCCACGCTGGTCGTCGGCGACGGCGTGTCCGACGAGGCGGCGGCGCGGGCCAATGGCGCGGTGTTTCACCGCATCGCCGGGCCCGCCGATCTGGCGCCCGTGGCGGTCATGCTTGGAGTGACCCCGTGATCGGCGCCCGGCGCGTGCTCGCGGTGGCGCCCGCCCGCGGCGGCTCGCAGGGCGTGAAGCTGAAGAACCTGCGAACGGGCGGCGGCGTGCCGCTTGTCGGGCTCGCCGGCGACATCGCCCGCGCCGTGCCGGAAATCGACCGGCGCATCTGCTCCACCGACCATCCCGAGATCGCCCGCGTCGCCCGCGACCATGGCCTCGACACGCCGTTCCTGCGGCCCGAGGAGCTCTCCGGTCCGCGAATCGCCGACTGGGACGTGCTCAACCACGCGCTCCTCGCCACCGAGGCGCTGGACGGCGTCACCTACGACATCATTGTGATGCTGCAACCGACCTCCCCCGGCCGCACCGCCGCGCAGGTCAGCCAAACGATTCATACACTGATCGACGGCGGTTTCGACGCGGTGTGGACGGTGAGCGAGACCGACAGCAAGGCCCACCCGCTGAAGCAGCTTGTGGTGCGCGAGGACGGCGCGCTCGATTACTACGATCCGGCCGGCGCGACCATCATCGCGCGCCAGCAGCTTCAGCCGGTGTATCACCGCAACGGCGTCGCCTACGCCATCACCCGCGACTGCCTGATCCGCCAGCGCTCCATCAAGGGGGCGAAGTGCGGCGCGGTGATCGTCGAGGGCCTCCTCGCCAACATCGACACCGAGTTCGACCTTGAGGTGGCGAACCTCCTGGCCGCCCGCGCCAAATCGCCCTGAACGGCTGGCAGCACTCCCCGCCCGTCGCTGCCAAGTCCATGATTCGGAAAGAATTTTTACAAAGCGACTCTTGACGCAACCAACCTCCCCGCCTCAGTCTTGACGCCGTGATGTCACCTTTCGAGGGAGGTTTCGCCAGATGGCTTCCTGCGACTTTCGCGCCTCGCCGGATTTCGTCCGCCAGCTTGAGGGCTACAGCCTGACGACGGCGGAGATCATGTACCGCATCCCCGACCACCGGCATCTTCTGCAAACCTACATCTGGCAGAACTACGACATCGCCCCGCGCTTTCCAAAGCTCATCGCCTTCCTCGACTTCTGGGCGAGCAACCTCGACGGCCCGCTGCACGCCGTGCGGGTGGCGCACAACGCGCTCATCGGCCCGGCGGAACTGAAGCTCGTCGGCAGCGAGTGGCGCATCCACTGAAGCGCAAGGTCTGTAACGCCACTTGTAACACATAAGGCCCGGGTCTAATCCTGCCCGCGGCGCGACGGCGGCGACCGTCCGCGTACCGATGGAGACGCCCCATGAAGCTTTACTACACGCCGGGAGCCTGTTCGCTCTCGCCCCATATCGTGCTGCACGAATCCGGCCTGCCCTTTGAAGTCGAGCAGGTCGATCTCGCCACCCGCAAGACGGCGAAGGGCAAGGACTTCACCAGGATCAACCCAAAGGGCTACGTGCCGGCCCTCGTCACCGACGGTGGCGACGTGATCACCGAGGGCGCGGCCATCGTCCAGTACATCGCCGATCGCGCGCCACGCAAGAAACTCGCGCCGAAGAACGGCGCCATCGAGCGCACACGCCTGCAGGAGTGGCTGAACTTTATCGCCACCGAACTCCACAAGGGCATGTCGCCGCTGTGGTCGGACAAGACGCCGAAGGACTTCGCCGAGGGCGTGAAGGCGCGTCTCGCGGGCCGCTTCGAGACCCTGGAGAAGCACCTGCGCAAAAACAAGTTCCTGTTGGGCGAGGACTTCTCGGTGGCCGACGCCTACCTGTTCACCATTCTCACCTGGCCGAAGCACGTCGGCGTCGACATGTCGAAGTTCAGGAACATCGGCAAGTACATGGAGCGCGTCGGCGCGCGTCCCGGCGTGCAGGCGGCGCTCAAGGCCGAAGGGCTGGCGACGTAACCCCGCTCAAGCGCCATCCCGCCAGGCGGACGCCGCCTGGCGGGCGGGTCGGCGCTGTCCGACCGTATCGTCCGTGACCGCCCGTCAACCTCAAGCCTGCCGGATCCTGCATCGTGCCGCACGACACGCCGCTCATCGCCACCATCGCCGTCGGCCTCGCGCTGGCGTTCGCGCTTGGCCTCGTGGCGCAGCGGCTGAAGGTTCCCACCATCGTCGGCTATCTCATAGCCGGGGTGATCATCGGGCCGTTCACGCCGGGGTTCGTCGCCGACCAGAAGATCGCCTTCGAACTCGCCGAACTCGGCATCATGTTGTTGATGTTCGGCGTCGGCCTGCACTTCTCGATCAAGGATCTTTTGTCAGTGCGCGCCATCGCCATCCCCGGCGCCGTGGGCCAGATCGCCGTGGCGACGCTGCTCGGCATGGGTCTCGCCGCCCTGCTCGGCTGGCCGTGGGGCGCGGGGCTGGTGTTCGGGCTGGCGCTGTCGGTAGCGAGCACCGTGGTGCTGCTGCGCGCGCTCCAGGAGCGCGGCCAGGTGGAGACCGAGAAGGGCCGCATCGCCGTCGGCTGGCTGATTGTGGAGGACCTGGTCATGGTCCTCACCCTCGTCCTCATGCCTTCGGTCGCCGGGCTGCTCGGCGGCGAAACCGCTGCGAATCTTCCCGAAACCAACGCCATGGCGAAGGAATGGCTGGGGCCGGTCTGGGGTCCGCTCGCCGCCACCGTGGCGAAGGTGGCGCTGTTCATCGCGCTGATGCTGATCGTCGGCCGCCGGGTCATCCCGTGGGTGCTGCACTACGCCGCCCACACCGGCTCGCGCGAGCTGTTCCGGCTGGCGGTGCTCGCCATCGCGCTCGGCATCGCCTTCGGCTCGGCGAAGCTGTTCGGCGTGTCGTTCGCGCTCGGCGCGTTCTTCGCCGGCGTCATCCTCGCCGAACACCCGCTGTCGAGCCAGGCGGCGAAGGAGACGCTGCCGTTACGCGACGCGTTCGCGGTGCTGTTCTTCGTCGCCGTCGGCATGCTGTTCGATCCGGCGACACTGCTCGTCGCGCCGCTGGCGGTGCTCGCCACCATCGCCATCATCGTGTTCGGCAAGTCGCTCGCCGCGTACGTGATCGTGCGGGCGTTCCGCTACGGCCGGGCGACGGCGCTCACCATCTCCGCGAGTCTCGCCCAGATCGGCGAGTTCTCATTCATTCTCATCCTGCTCGCCATCTCGCTCGGCATCGCGCCGAAGGAGGCGCAGAACCTGGTCGTGGCGGGCGCCATCTTCTCGATCGTGCTCAACCCGGTGCTGTTCCGCCTGCTCGACCGCCACACCGCGAAGCTCGCCGCCGCCGCGGCCGCCGGGTCCGTGGCCGCCCCCCGGGAACCGGAGCCCGAGGCGGAGGAGCACTACGAGACCGGCGAGCCGACCACGCTGACCGGCCACACCATCCTCGTCGGCCACGGCGAGATCGGCTCGCGCATCACTCCGGCGCTCATCGCCGCCGGCCAGCCGTTTCTCGTGGTGGAGGAGAACGAGGACATCGCCGACGCGCTGAAGGAGCGCGGCGTCGAGGTGTTCACCGGCCCGGCGGGGGAACCCGCCCTGCTCGAGCGCCTGAACCTGAAGCAGGCGCGTCTGCTCGTCACAACGATCGCCGATCCCTACGAGGCCGGCCATATCGTCGAGGCCGCCAGGGCGGCGAACCCGGCGATCCGGGTGATCGCCAGCGCCCACGACACCGAGGGAGAGGCTTATCTGCGCGGCGTGGGCGCGGACGAGGTGCTGGTCGGCGAAACCGAACTCGCCCGCGCCATGGCGCAGTCCGTCGAAGCGATGGCCCGCGCCGCGACCTGACGGCCGCCGGGCGACGGCCCGGCAGGGCGTCCCGTCAGCGCGAGTAGAACTCGACCACCAGGTTCGGCTCCATCTGCACCGGATACGGCACATCCGAAAGCCCCGGCACGCGGGCGAGCCGCGCCGTCATCTTCTTGTGGTCGGCCTCAACGTAATCCGGCACGTCGCGCTCGGGCAACTGGGTGGCTTCGAGCACGAACGCCAGCTCTTTCGACTTGTCGCGCACCTCCACGAGGTCGCCCGCCTTCAGCCGGTAGCTCGGCACCGTCACCCGGCGGCCGTTCACCTTCACATGGCCGTGGCTGACGAACTGGCGGGCGGCGAACGGCGTCGCCACGAACTTCGCCCGGTACACCAGCGCGTCGAGGCGGCGCTCCAGCAGCCCGATGAGGTTTTCCGAGGTGTCGCCCTTCATCCGCGAGGCTTCCGCGTACACGGCGCGGAACTGCTTTTCGGAGATGTTGCCGTAGTAGCCTTTGAGCTTCTGCTTCGCCTTCAGCTGGGTGCCGAAGTCGGAGAGCTTGCCCTTGCGGCGCTGGCCGTGCTGGCCGGGGCCGTATTCACGCTTGTTGACCGGGCTCTTGGGGCGGCCCCAGATGTTCTGCCCCATGCGCCGGTCGAGCTTGTATTTCGCGGATGCGCGCTTGGTCACGAGTGAACTCCAAATCGGTCGTCGAACAATGAAGGGGCATGAGCCCGCAAAGGCCCTCCCCGGCGATCAGCAAGCTCGCCCTCCTCGCCGCCGGATCTCTCCGGCCGACAGGGCGGGGCGCGAACGCCCGGCCCGCAGGCAAGCAACCGTGCGCAGACGTCCTAACGGTCCGGCTGCGACTGCCGCCCTATAGCCGCGGCGGCCGGCGCTGTCAAAGCC
>DAIODI010000050.1:0-15413 GCA_036746875.1 Aestuariivirgaceae bacterium
CGACGGGCTAGACGACCGCGACGCCGTCCTGGGCGTCGGCGCCCAAAAGCGGCGTGCCGCTCGCCGTCACGATGGCTTCGCCCAGCTTTCCGGCAAGGTAGGGAAACTTCGCGCCCGAGAGCACCTGCGCAGGGTCATCGGGCAGCACGATGTCGTGGCCACCCCAGTTGCGATGGACGAGCGGCTTCACCGAGAAGCCGTTGAACTGCTGCGAGGTGTCCACATGCGCGCACAACGCGATCGTCGGGACGGCGTGCGGCACGTTCGATGGAATGGTCGCCAGAACCGCGCCATAGGGGGTCAGCACGATCTCCCCGGCGCCGATTTCGGCGAGCTCCTGCTGCAGCAGCCGCAGCAGGCCGAACTGGCGCTCGGTGCTTGGCGTGGTGGTCGAGGCCGCATCGCTCTGCGTGTCGATCATCGCATAGCGGACAAACCGGTCTTCGAGCTCGGCGAGCGCAATATCGGTCATGGACGTCCCGAAGGGTCAGGGGATTGGCTGGGGCGCCAGGATTCGAACCTGGGGATGGCGGAATCAAAATCCGCTGCCTTACCGCTTGGCTACGCCCCAACGCGGCTGATCGTTATGGACGCTCCTATAGCCGCCGCGCCCGAGCCGGGCAATCGCCAGACGCAGGCGTTTTCACCGCCGCCGATCCCGGCTTGCAGGCGGACCGCCGTTGCGGCTATAAGCCCGCCCGGTCCAGAGGGATACGGAGTGTAGCGCAGCCTGGTAGCGCACCTGCTTCGGGAGCAGGGGGTCGGTGGTTCGAATCCACTCACTCCGACCATTCCCGGCCGGTTCGCCGGCCGGAGTCAGGTCCGCCGGGCAAGCGCCCACGCCGCGGGAAACACCGCCGCCGCCAACGCCGCCTTGATCACGTCGCCGGCGAGAAACGGCGCGACGCCCAGCGCAACCGCCTGCTCCAGCCCCACGAAAGCCGACAGCCACAAGGCCCCCGGCACATAAATCAGCGCCGTGGCGGCCAGCATGGCGAGGAACATCCGCAGGGGCGAGCGGTCCGCCCCGCGTTCCGCCAGCCAGCCGATGGCGGCGGCCGCGATCAGGAAGCCGAAGAGATAGCCCCCCGTCGGTCCGACCATATAGGCGAGGCCGACGCCCTTCTCCGGCGTTCCGGCGAACACCGGCAACCCAAGCGCTCCTTGCGCGAGGTAGGCGACGACGGCGGCCGCAGCGAGCCGCGGCCCCAGCGCCGCGCCCAGCGCCAGCACGGCGAGGGTTTGCAGCGTCACCGGCACCACGCCGATGTCGATCCTCGCCTTCGCCGCCGCCCACAGCAGCAGGCTCCCCGCCAGCGCGATCAGGGCGTTGTGGGCGAGGCTTCGCCTGCCCGGCGCGCCGAACATCACGTCCGCCAGCACACGTCCGCCGATCGCCGGTGCGCCCGCCTTCATCGCCGGTCTCTCCCCCGCTCGTGAAAACCCCACGCGACCGCTATACTGGCCACGGGTTCGCCACGCAACGCCTCGCCGATGAACGACATCGCCTTCGAAACCGCTTTCGATCCGCGCCCTGGCGAGCCTGTGCGCGTGGCGCCCGGCGTGCGCCGGATCACCTGCCGCAATCCCGGGCCGTTCACCGGCGCGGGCACGAACACCTACATCGTCGGCGAAGGCGCGGTTGCGGTGATCGATCCGGGGCCGCACGACGCCGCTCATCTTGACGCCATCCTGAAGGCGACGGCGGGCGAACGGATCATCCATATCCTCATCACCCACACCCACGCCGACCACTCGCCCCTCGCCGGCGCCCTGAAGGAGAAGACCGGCGCCGTCACATTCGGCTACGGTCCGCACGGCGCCGGACGCGGCGCGGGGCGGGACGCGATCCGCCTCGATGCGGCGGGCGATCATGCGTTCAGCCCGGATGAGCGCCTCGCCCACGGCGATGCGGTGGACGGCGAAGGCTACCGGCTTGAGGCGGTGTTCACGCCGGGGCACACCTCAAACCACATGGCCTATGCGCTCGCCGGCGAGCGCGTGCTGTTCGCCGGCGATCATGTGATGGCGTGGGCGACCAGCGTGATCGCGCCGCCGGACGGGCACATGGGCAGCTACCTCGCCTCGCTGCGGGCGCTGCTGGAGCGCGACGACCGGCTTTATCTCCCCGGCCATGGCCCGGAGAAGGCGAACCCGGCGAGCTTCGTGCGCGCCTTCATCGCCCACCGGCTGATGCGCGAAGGCGCGATCCTCGATGCGGTGCGCGCCGGGCGCGACAGCGTTCCGGCCATCGTCGATCAGGTGTACCGCGGCCTTTCGGACCAGCTGAAGCCGGCGGCGGGGCTTTCGACGCTGGCCCATCTCGAACACCTGATCGAGCAGGACAAGGTCGCCGCCCTGCCGTCCGGGGGTTATGCGGCGATCTGACGTTCACGTCCCCGGGAAACGATAGTCGCGGAAGCGGTCGCGCAGGGTGAGCTTGGAGATCTTTCCCGTCGCCGTGTGCGGGATCTCGTCGACGAACTCCACCGCGTCCGGCTTCCACCACGAGGCGACCTTGCCGTCGAGGAAGGCGAGCACCTCGTCCGCCGTCACGGCTGCGTCCTTCCTGCGCACGCACACGAGCAGCGGGCGTTCGCCCCACTTGGGATGCTCCAGACCGATGGCCGCGGCTTCCTGAACGCCAGGGCATGCCAGCGCGATGTTTTCGAGCTCGATGGAGGAGATCCACTCGCCGCCGGACTTGATGACATCCTTCGACCGGTCGGTGATCTGCATGAAGCCCAGCGGATCGAGCGTCGCCACATCGCCGGTGTCGAACCAGCCCCCGTCGTCGAAGGCGGCCGCGCCCTCGCCCTTGTAATAGGCGCGCGCGATCGCCGGACCCTTCACCTTCAGGCGGCCGAAGGTCTTGCCGTCGTGGGGAAGCGGGCGGTCCTCGTCGTCGGCGATCCGCATCTCGACGCCGTACATGGGCCGTCCCTGCTTCAGCTTCTGGCGCCACCGACCGGCCTCGTCGAGCGCCTCGGCCGCCGGTTTCAGCGTGCCGAGCGTGCCGAGCGGGCTCATCTCGGTCATCCCCCAGGCGTGGATCACCTCGGTGTCGTAGCGCTCGATGAAAGCCCGCATCATCGCCTCCGGGCAGGCGGAGCCGCCGATCACCACGCGCTTCAGCCACGGCAGCGCCAGGTGCGGGTTGTTGTCGAGGTAGTGCAGCAGCATCAGCCACACGGTGGGCACGGCGGCGGTGAGCGTCACGCGCTCGCCGTCCAGCATCTCGTAGACCGACGCGCCGTCGAGCCTCGCCCCCGGAAACACCAGCCTCGCGCCCGCCATCGGGGTGGAGAACGCGAACGACCAGGCGTTGGCGTGGAACATCGGCACCACCGGCATCATCGTCTCGCGCGACGACAGCCCCACGGAGTCGCCCGAGCAGGTGATCAGCGCGTGCAGCACGTTCGAGCGGTGCGAGTAGACGACGCCCTTCGGGTTCCCCGTGGTGCCGGAGGTGTAGCACATGCCGCAGGCGGCGTTCTCGTCGAGCTTCGGCCAGGCGAAGCCGGCGTCCCCCTCGGCGATCAACGTCTCGTAGGCGATGACGTTGGGGAGTTTCGTGTCCTTCGGCAGGTGGGCCTCATCGGTGAGGATGACGTAGCCCTTCACCGCCGGCAGCTTCGGCGCGATGGCTTCAAGGATCGGCACGAAGGTCAGGTCGAGGAACACCCAGCTGTCGCCGGCATGGTTGGCGATGTAGACGAGCTGGTCGGCGAACAGGCGCGGGTTGAGCGTGTGCACGACCGCGCCCAGCCCCATCAAGCCGTACCAGCACTCAAGGTGGCGCCAGGTGTTCCACGCCATCGTCGCCACCACGTCGCCGGTCTTCACGCCGAGCCGTTTGCGCGCCGCCGAGGCGAGCATCCGGCAGCGCCGGTCGAGTTCGCCGTAGGTGGTGCGGTGGATCGGCCCCTCGACGGAGCGCGACACCACCTCCTGCTCGCCGTGCCACCTGGCGGCGTGGTCCAGCACGGTGTGGACGAGGAGCGGCCAGTCCTGCATCAAGCCCTGCATCGGCGGTCCTCCTTCCGGGTCAGGCGGCGGGCCGCGGATCGATGGGCGTGATCGGCCCCAGCGCCAGCGTCTCCTCGATGAAGCGGGCGCCCGACAGCGCCATCGCATCGCCGCGCGGGCGCGCCACCACCTGGAGACCGATGGGCAACCCCTCGCTGGTGAAACCGCACGGTATGGAGAGCGCCGGGCAGGCGACGAGTGTGATCGCGTAGACGATCGCCAGCCACTCGACGTAGTTGGCGAAGCGGCGCCCGTTGAGTTCGGCCAGGTAGCGCTGCTCGACGGGAAACGCTGCGGTGATGGTGGCGGGGCACAGGAGCAGATCATAAGCGGCGAAGAAGCCGACCGCGCGGCGGTAAAGATCGGCGCGCTGGTTTTCGGCGCGCAGCAGGTCGTCCACCGTGAGGGCGAGGCCCTTCTCGATGTTCCAGATCACGTCGTCCTTCAGGAGATGCCGGTGCGTGGCGATGAGCGCCTTGCCCCAAAGCGCGCCGCCGACGGCCCGCAGCGTCTGGAAGCACTCGTGCGCCCCGCTGAAATCGGGGTGCGCCTCCTCCACGATCACGCCTTCCGCTTCGAGCTTGCGCGCCGCCGCCATCACGGCGTCGGCGATTTGCGGATCCACCGGGGTGACGCCGAGATCGCGGCGCACCGCGACGCGGGCCGGCTTGCTGCCGGTGCGGCAGGCGGCGCGGAAACTCCACGGCGGGGCGGGCAGCGACACCGGATCGGCGATCTCCTCGCCCACCATGGCGTCGAAGAGGAGCGCAACGTCCTCGACAGTACGCGCCATCGGCCCCTCGACCGAAAGGATCCCGCCGATGGACGCCCCCGGCGTCGCCGCCACGCGCCCCGGCGAGGGGCGAAACCCCACCACGCCGCAGAAGCTCGCCGGATTGCGAAGCGATCCGCCGAGGTCGGAGCCGTGGGCGACCCAGGCCAGGCCGGTGGCGAGCGCCGCGGCCGCGCCGCCTGACGAGCCGGCGGGCGAGCGCGCCAGATTCCACGGGTTGAGGGTGCGCCCAAACACGGCGTTGAAGGTGTTCGCCCCGGCGCCGAACTCCGGCGTGTTGGTCATGCCGTAGACGACGCCGCCGTTGGCCTCGAGGTGTTCGACGAGAACATCGGAGGTTTCGGGGACCCGGTCGGCGTAGATCGGCGAGCCCTGGGTGGAGCGCACGCCGGCGACGTCGGCCAGATCCTTGATCGGCACGGGCAGGCCGGCGAGCGGCCCGCGCCGATCCGCCGGCCGCCGCATGAGACGCAGGACACGGTCGCGGGCGCGGTCGAAGCACAGCGTGGGAAAGGCGTTCACCTTCGGGTCCACGTCGCGGATGCGCGCCTCGAGCGCGTCGAGGCAATCGAGCGGCGAGAGCGCGCCCCGGCGCAAGGCCGCGACCACCTCCACCGCGGACATCCGCCACAATTCACCCATATCCGCCCCCCGGAACAATGCCGGTTCTCCCGGCCGCGATTGATCTTGCCCGCAAACGAGACTATCCCAGACGCGGGCGTCTGCAAGCCGCCGTTGGTTTCTGCGCAAGGCGCCTTCGCCTTACCGTTCAGGAGACGACATCCATGTCGAAGCTGTCGAACCTCGCCGTCCGCGACATCGAGACGGTGATCCATCCGTACACGAACCTGCATCGCCACCGCGAGATCGGCCCGCTGGTGCTGGAGGAGGGCAGGGGCGTCTACGTCTTCGACAGCGACGGCAAGCGCTACATCGAGGGGCTGTCAGGCCTGTGGTGCACCTCGCTCGGCTACGGAAACCTGGAAGTCGTGGAGGCCGCCGCGAAGCAGATGGCGCGGCTGCCGTACACGCATCTGTTCGGCCACAAATCGAACGACCTCGCCATCGAGCTTGCCGAGAAGCTGAAGGAAATCGTGCCCTGCGCCGCCTCCAAGGTGCTGTTCTGCTCGTCGGGCTCGGAATCGAACGACATGCAGGTGAAGCTCACCTGGTACTACAACAACGCCCGCGGCAGGCACGCGAAGAAGAAGCTGATCGCCCGCATCAAGGGCTATCACGGCGTGACGGTGGCCTCGGGATCGCTCACCGGCCTTCCCGCGGTGCACACCGACTTCGACCTGCCGATCAAGAACATCCTCCACACGTCCTGCCCGCACCACTACCGCTTCGGCGAAGCCGGCGAGACCGAGGAACAGTTCGCCGACCGCATGGCCAGGGATCTCGACGATCTCATCCAGCGCGAGGGGCCGGAGACCATCGCCGCCTTCATCGCCGAGCCGGTGATGGGCGCGGGCGGCGCGATCGTGCCGCCGAAGGGCTACTTCGCGAAGATCCAGGCGGTGCTCGACAAGTATGACGTGCGGGTGATCGCCGACGAGGTGATCTGCGGTTTCGGTCGCACCGGCAACCCGTTCGGCTCGCAGACGATGGGCTTCACGCCCACCTCCGTCAGCATGGCGAAGGCGATCACCTCGGCCTACTTCCCGCTCGGCGCCATCACCATCGAGGAAGACCTCTACCAGGCGATGGTGGACCAGTCGAAGAAGATCGGCACCTTCGGCCACGGCTACACCTACACGGCGCACCCGGTCGCTTCGGCGGTGGCGCTGAAGGTGATCGAGATCTACGAGCGCGACGGCATCTACGCCCACGCGGCGAAGATGGGCGAGCACTTCCAGGCGCGGCTTCGCAAGCTCGCCGATCACCCGCTGGTGGGCGAGGCGCGCGGCGTCGGCCTCATCGGCGCTTGCGAGCTGGTCGCCGACAAGACGACGAAGCGTCCGTTCGACCCGAAGAAGACGGTGGGCGCGCAGGCCGTGAAGTTCGCCCAGGACCGCGGCCTCATCTGCCGCATGCTCGGCGACGCGGTGGCGCTGTGCCCGCCGCTCATCATCAGCAAGCCCGAGATCGACGAGATGTTCGACATCTACGAGAAGGCGCTGAACGACACCGAGGCGTGGGTGGCGAAGGAGAACCTGCGCGCCGCTGCGTGAGCGGCCGGCACGGCGGAAAAAGGTCCCCCGGGTCGAGCCCGCAGGAACGCGACGGACAGTCTCACCTTGCTGCGCCTCAACCCCGGGTCACGTCCGAAGGGAAGGCGATCAGGCCGCGTCGAGCGCCCGGTCGAGGTCGCGGGCGAGGTCGTCCACCGCCTCAAGGCCAACCGACAGCCGGATGAGGTTGTCGGGCACCGGACTGTCGGGCCCCTCGATCACCTTGCGGTGCTCGGCGAGGCTCTCGACGCCGCCCAGCGAGGTGGCGGGCGCGAACAGCCTCAGCGCCCGGATCACCCGGCCCGTCTGCGCCATGCCGCCCTTCACCTGCACCGACATCATGCCGCCGAACCCGTCCATCTGGCGGCGGGCGACAGCGTGGTCGGGGTGGCTTTGCAGGCCGGGGTACAGCACGCGCTCCAGCCGGCCGTCGCCCTCGAAGCGGCGGGCCAGCGCCAGCGCCGTCTCCGACTGCCGGCGCACCCGGACGAACAGCGTGCGCACCCCGCGTTGCAGCAGCCACGCCTCGAACGGCCCGAGCACGGCTCCGGCAAGATCGCGATAGCGGCACACCGCCTGCCAGCGCGCGTCCGCCGCCTTCGTCACCAGCAGCCCGCCGAGCACGTCGCTGTGGCCGTTGAGATACTTGGTCGCCGAGTGGAACACCACGTCCGCGCCGTGGTCGAGCGGGCGCTGCACGGCCGGACTGGCGGCGGTGGAATCGACCGCGAGGATCGCGCCGGCGGCGTGGGCGACGGCTGCCGCCGCCTTGATGTCCACCACGCGCCAGACCGGGTTCACCGGCGTTTCGATCCAAACGAGGTCGGTTGCGCCGGGGATGACCGCACGCTGCAAGGCCCCTGCCTCCCCGGGGTCGAACAGGGTGAGCGCGATGCGCCGTTGCGCGGTCAGCCGTTCGAGCCAGGTGCGCGTGCCGTGATACATCACCGTCTGCGCCACGACATGACCGCCGTGCGGGACCGTCTCGACCAGCGCCACGATGGCCGCCATGCCGGAGGCGAACAGGCGCGCCTGCGCCCCGCCGTCGAGCGCCGCGAGCACGGCTTCGGCCTCGGCGGTGGTGGGCGTGCCGTAGCGGCTGTAGTTGGTGGCCTCCCCGCGCACCCGGTAGTCGGCGTCGCGGGTGTAGGTGGTGGCGGGAACGATGCCGGGCACGACCGCGCCGGTGACCGGATCGGGACCGGGTCCGCGCGCGGCGATCGTCTCCGGCGACAGGCCGGACGCGCGATCGCCGGCGTCAGACATGCTGGCCGCCGTTGATGTGGATTTCCGCGCCGGTGACGTAGGAGGAGGCGTCGGTGCACAGGAAGTAGATGGCGCGCGCCACCTCCTCCGGCTGGCCGAGACGGCGCAGCGGAATCTGCGGGATGATCTTCTCGGTGCCGGGCGAGAGGATCGACGTTTCGATCTCACCCGGCGAGATGGCGTTCACCCGCACGCCGAGCGGGCCGAAATCGGCCGCCATCTCGCGCGTCAGCGCGGCGAGCGCCGCCTTGGAGGTGGAGTAGGCCGCCCCCGCAAACGGATGCACGCGCGAGCCTGCGATCGAGGTGACGTTCACCACCGAACCCTTCGCCCGCTTGAGTTCGTCGAGCAGCCCGCGCGCCAGCATCACCGGCGCGTAGAAATTCACCTGGAAGACGCGCTGCCAGTCCTCGATGGTGGTGTCGATCGAATTGAGCCGCGCCCCGCCGGCCTTCTTGGGCGAGATCGCGGCGTTGTTCACCAGCGCATCGAGCCTGCCCCCCTGCTCCTTCAGCCGTTCGCGCATCTCGCCGATGCCGCGCTCGACGTCGGCGGGGGTGGCGAGGTCGATCTCGATATGATCCTCCGGTCCCGCCTCCCACGGGCAGTCCTCCGGGAAGGGCTGGCGCGAGCAGGTGATTACCCGCCAGCCGGCGGAGGAAAACCGCTTCACCGTGGCGTGCCCGATGCCGCGCGAGGCGCCGGTGAGGATGAGGGTGCGCCGTTCGGCGGAAGCCGCTTGCGTGGTCATGGGCCTTGTCTCCTGCCGGTCATGGATAGAGCCGCGCGCGGGTCCACGGACCGTCGGGCTCGGGCCGCGTGAACACCAGACGGTCGTGCAGGCGGAACGGGCGGTCCTGCCAGAACTCGATCTGAACGGGGCGAATGCGGAAGCCGCCCCAGTGCTCCGGGCGCGGAATGTCGCCGACGGCGTACCGGGCGGCGTAGATCGCCACCTGCTTCTCCAGCGCGAAGCGGCTTTCGAGCGGGCGCGACTGCTTGGAGGCCCAGGCGCCGATGCGGCTGTCGCGCGGGCGCGAGGCGTAGTAGGCGTCGGCTTCCGCGGCCGTCACTTCCTCCACGGGGCCGCGCACCCGCACCTGCCGCCGCAGCGACTTCCAGTGGAAGCAGATGGCGGCTTTGGGGTTGGCGAGGATCTCCGTTCCCTTCCGGCTTTCGAAGTTGGTGTAGAAGACGAAGCCTTGCTCGTCGTAGCCCTTGAGCAGCACCATGCGATTGTTCGGCGCCCCTTGCGCGTCCACGGTGGCGAGGCACATGGCGTTGGGGTCGTTCGGTTCGGAGGCTTCCGCCGCCGCGTACCATTGCCCGAACAGCGCGAACGGCTCTTCGCTCTCGGTGAAATCGGCGGCTGGCGCTTGCGTCGGCATGGTCACTCCCGGTCGCGATCGGCGGCTTTCCTTTTTGGCCCATCCGTCGCCGAACGGGAAGGGCCGGACAGCGGCAGGCCCGGCGCGCCGGTTTCCTGTGGACCAAACAGGGCGAATGTGTAAATTGCACCGCGCCCGATCAGAGCAGCGCCCGCAATCGCGTATTTATCGAGGAAAAACCGTACGATGGCTGAAACCGGATCGATCATGGCCGGCAAGCGCGGCCTCATCATGGGCGTGGCGAACAACCGCTCCATCGCATGGGGCATCGCGCAAGCCTGCCGCCGGCAGGGCGCAGACCTCGCCTTCACCTACCAGGGCGAAGCGCTGAAGAAGCGCGTCGATCCGCTGGCGAAGGAGGTCGGCTCGGGCGTCGTTCTGCCGTGCGACGTCAGCGACGAAACCTCCCTCGACGCGGTGTTTGCGGAGGTGGGCAAGATCTGGGGGCGCCTCGATTTCCTGGTGCACGCCATCGCCTTCTCCGACAAGGACGAACTCGCCGGCCGCTACATCGACACCAGCGCGGCGAACTTCAACCGCACGCTGGCCATCTCCTGCTACAGCTTCACGTCCATCGCCCGGCGCGCCGAGAGCCTGATGAAGCACGGCGGCTCGCTGCTCACGCTCAGCTACTACGGGGCGGAGAAGTGGATGCCGCACTACAACGTCATGGGCGTGGCGAAGGCGGCGCTCGAGGCCTCGGTGCGCTACCTCGCCGCCGACCTCGGCGAGCAGAACATTCGCGTCAATGCGATTTCGGCCGGGCCGATCACGACGCTCGCCGCCTCGGGCGTTTCCGACTTCCGCTATATCCTGCGCTGGAACGAGTACAACTCGCCGCTGCGCCGGGTCGTCACCATCGACGAGGTGGGCGACAGCGCCATGTATCTGTTGTCCGACCTCGGCCGCGGCGTGACCGGCGAGGTGCATCACGTCGACTGCGGCTACAACATCGTCGGCATGAAGCACCCCTCCGCGCCCGATCTCGCGGCGATCGCGTCGAGCGAGTAAGCGCGCCGCCGAAGGCAAGCCCGATGTCGCACAACACCTTCGGCCACCTGTTTCGCGTCACCACCTTCGGCGAAAGCCACGGGCCCGCCATCGGCTGCGTGGTGGACGGCTGTCCGCCCGGTGTCGCGCTGACCGAAGCCGACATCCAGCCGTGGCTCGACAAGCGCAAGCCCGGGCAGTCGCGCTTCACCACGCAGCGGCGCGAGGACGATCTGGTGAGGATCCTGTCGGGAACCTTCGCCGACGATCGCATGGCCGGTCCGGTGACCACCGGCGCGCCGATCGCGCTCGTCATCGAGAACGCCGACCAGCGCTCGAAGGACTACACGGCCATCCGCGACAGCTTCCGGCCCGGCCACGCGGACTACACCTACGCCGCGAAGTACGGCGTGCGCGATTATCGCGGGGGCGGGCGTTCCTCGGCGCGCGAGACGGCGGCGCGAGTCGCGGCGGGCGCCGTCGCCCGCAAGGTCATTCCCGGCGTGACCATCCGCGGCGCGCTGGTGCAGGTGGGGCCCCACGCCATCGACCGCGCCCGCTTCGACTGGGCGGAGGTGGAGAGCAATCCCTTCTTCTCCCCGGACGCCGAAGCGGCGGCGCGCTGGGCCGACTACCTCGACGGGGTCCGCAAGGCGGGGTCGTCCGCCGGCGCGGTGATCGAGGTGGTGGCCTCGGGCGTGCCGGCCGGCTGGGGCGCGCCGCTCTACGGCAAGCTCGACCAGGATCTTGCGGCGGCGATGATGGGCATCAACGCGGTGAAGGGCGTCGAGATCGGCGCAGGCTTCGCCGCCGCCGCGCTGTCGGGCGAGGACAACGCCGACGAGATACGCATGACCGATGGCCGCCCGGTGTTCCTGTCCAACAATGCGGGCGGGATTCTCGGCGGCATCTCCACGGGCCAGGACATCGTGGTGCGGTTCGCCGTGAAGCCCACCTCCTCCATCCTCACCCCGCGCCGCACGGTGACGGCATCGGGCGAGGAGGCCGATATCGTCACCAAGGGCCGCCACGACCCCTGCGTCGGCATCCGCGCCGTTCCGGTGGGCGAGGCGATGATGGCGATCGTGCTGGCGGATCAATTCCTGCGCCATCGCGGGCAGGTGGGCTGAGCGCATCATCCTGCCAGGCGGCCGCCACCTGGCGGCTTGATGCTTTAGAGAGGTTTGTCGGCCACCACCAGCTTCGACAGGAACGCCGGCTCGCTTCTCGCCGTCGCCAGACCTGCCGCGCCGAACAGCTTCGGCAAATCCTCCGCGACGTAGCTTGGATAGTACGGCTCGTGGAAGGTGAGCGGGAAGCCTTCAAGCAGCGCGTCGAAATCGGGCGTGTCGCCGCGTTGCAGCGAGTCCATGAACACCAGCCGCCCGCCCGGCTTGAGCACGCGGGCGAACTCGGCGGCGATGACCCGCCGCACCTTCGGCGGCACCTCGTGGAAGAGATAGATCGACGTGACGATATCGAGCGAGGCGTTCGGAAACGGCAGGGCTTCCGCGTTGGCCTGGAGAAGCTCCACATCCGTATACGGCTGAAGGTGGCGGCGCGCCTCCGCCAGATAACTCGCGGAGAGATCGACGCCCGAGGCGCGCAGGCGCGGCCACGTCCGCTTCAGGAACCGGAGGAACCGCCCGGTTCCGCAGGCGACATCCGCCAGCGCCACCTTGCGCTGGTCCCGGCCCTTCATCCACTCGGCCACCGGCGCCAGGCACTGGCGGCGCATGGCGTTGGCGGTGCCGGAGAACAGAACCTCGACCTGGGTGTCGTAAAGCGCCGCTGACTCCTCGGTCAGGTAACCGCCGGTCTGGTAATGGAAGTTCTGCAGGAAGTAGGCCGGAAGCTTGTCCGCCAGATCGGGCGAATACACCTCCGCGCCGCGCCGGGCGGCCCGGCGTTCCGCCGACACGGGAATGTCGGCGAAAAACTTCCGGCTGCGGCCCAGAAGGTCGAGCAGGTTGCCGTCCTCGTCGCGCGGCATCGGATAGTGCCCGGCCTCGACATTGCGCAGGTCGCGCTCGAAGAGCGCGCCCATGGCCCGGAAGATGGCGTCGCGCGTCGGCGGCGGCGACGAGCGGGGCCGTTCGCGGCGAACATCGTTCGCCGCCGCCGGCGGCTGCCGGTAGGTTCCGGCGGCGAAGTAGTGCCCCATGTACCAGGCGACGCGGGCCGCCTGGCGGGTGGCGTAGGTGACACGATCGAGCGGGCTCAGCATGGCAGGGGGAGACTGGCGAAGCCTCCTGGCGTTTGCAAGGGGACCGACCGCCACGTCGTTCCGGCGATTTCACCGCTTGACATCTTCCGCAGGATACGCGTGTCCGCTAGGGTTATGCGATGAGCACGCTGCTGATCACCCATCCGGTTTTCACCGCCCACGCTCCGCCCGAAGGTCACCCCGAGCGGCCGGATCGCACGCGGGTCATCGAAAAGGCGCTGGCGCACGAGGTGTTCCAGGGTCTCCGGCGGGAGGAGGCCGAGATGGGACGCGGCCAGGACATCGCGCTCGCCCACCCTGAAAGCTACATCCGCCACATCGAACGCTCCTCTCCCGATCCAGGCGACCTGGTGCAGCTCGACCCCGACACTCACATGAACTCGTCGAGCCTCGAAGCGGCCACCCGCGCGGTCGGCGCGGCGACCCGGGCGGTGGACATGGTGATGTCGGGGCAGGCGCAGAACGCGTTTTGCGCCGTGCGGCCGCCCGGCCATCATGCCGAGCGGACGCGGGCGATGGGGTTCTGCCTGTTCTCCACCGCCGCCATCGCCGGGCTCTATGCGAGGGCCCATCATGGCGCCGAACGCGCGGCGGTGATCGACTTCGACGTGCATCACGGCAACGGCACCCAGGACGTCTACTGGGATCGGCCGGACATGTTCTACGGGTCGACGCATCAAATGCCGCTTTATCCCGGCACCGGAGCGATCAGCGAAACGGGCCGCGGCAACATTTTCAACGCGCCGCTCCGGCCGGGCGCGGGCGGCGCGCAGTTCCGCGAGGCGATGAGCGAGCGAATCCTTCCGGCGCTGCGGGCGCACCGGCCTGACATCGTCATCATCTCCGCCGGATTCGACGCGCACCGTAACGATCCGCTCGGCGGTCTCGACCTCGGCGAGGAGGATTTCGCCTGGGCCACGCTGCACCTGATGGACGTGGCCGACCGGATGTGCGACGGGCGCGTGGTGTCGCTGCTGGAGGGCGGCTACGACCTGCGGGCGCTGGCGCGGTCCACCGCCGTCCACGTGCACGCGCTGCTGCGCGGCACCGCCGTCGACCTCGACGAGGTCGTAGCCGAGGTGACGCCATGAGCGAACTCCGCCCGGTTGGCGAGATGGACTTCGAGACCGCTATGGCGGAACTCGAGGAGATCGTGGGAACGCTCGAAACGGGCAAGGTGGACCTCAACAGTTCGATCGCCGCCTACGAGCGCGGCGAGGCGCTGAAGGCGCGATGCGAACAGCTGCTGCGCGACGCCGAGGCGCGCATCGAGCGCATCACGCTGTCGCGCGACGGCGCGGCGGCCGGCGTCGAGCCGCTCGATCCCGTCTGACGCCGGTGCGCCGCCGTCTAGACCAGCTGCTGGTCGACCGCGGGCTGACGGCGAGCCGGGCGCGCGCCCGCGACGCCATCCTGCGCGGCGCCGTGGTCGTCAACGGCGTCGCCGCGACGAAGCCCGGCGCGATGGTGGACCCCGCCGCCGTGCTCACCGCCGCCGACCCGGCCGCGGCCTACGTCTCGCGGGCGGCGCTGAAACTCGTCCACGCGCTCGACCGCTTCGGCATCGATCCGGCGGGGCTTTATGGCCTCGATATCGGCGCTTCAGCCGGCGGTTTCACGCAAGTGCTGCTGGAGCGTGGCGCGGCCCACGTCACTGCGGTCGATGTCGGTCACGGGCAGCTGGCTCCGGCGCTGGCCGAAGACGCGCGCGTGACGGCGATCGAGGGCCTGAACGCCCGCGACCTCGCGGCGCACCATTCGCCTGCGCCGCCGCAGCTGATCGTCTGCGATGTCAGCTTCATCTCGCTGACCCTGGCGTTGCCACCCGCGCTGGCGCTCGCGGCGCCCGGCGCGCGGCTGGTGGCGCTGATCAAGCCGCAGTTCGAGGCCGGGCGCGCGGCGGTGGGCAAGACCGGCGTGATCCGCGACCTCGGCGTCCACCAGGCCGTATGCGCGCGAATCAGTTCGTGGATCGAGGACGATCAGGGCTGGCGGGTGCTCGGCGTCGCGCAGTCGCCTCTCATCGGCGGCGACGGCAACCGCGAATTCCTGCTTGCGGCGAGAAAGCCCTGAGGGCACACCGCCGCCCATGGAAACCCGCCTGATCCACGATGCGGCCGCGGCCGCGCGGCTCATTCGCGCCGGCGGGCTCGTGGCCTTCCCGACCGAAACGGTGTACGGGCTTGGCGCGGACGCAACCAACGCCGACGCCGTCGCACGGCTCTACGCCGCGAAGGGACGCCCCGGCCACAACCCGCTCATCGCGCATGTGACCAGCGCCGGTGAAGCCTTCGCGATCGGCAGGGCCACGCCGGATGCGCGCCGCCTCGCCGCCGCCTTCTGGCCGGGACCGCTGACGCTGGTTCTGGCCCGGCGCGAACCCTGCCCGGTGGTTCCGGTCGCCTCCGCCGGAACGGCCACCGTGGCGTTGCGCGTGCCGAGGCACCCGCTGGCGCTGGCGCTGCTTCAGGCGGCGGGCGTGCCGGTCGCGGCGCCGCGCGCCCACCGCTCCGGCCGACTCAGGACCACACAGGCCGCCCAAGTGC
>DAIODI010000051.1:0-15178 GCA_036746875.1 Aestuariivirgaceae bacterium
GCTCAGGTACGCCGGGTTGTAGTACCGCCCGCCCTCTTCGCGGAGCGCGCCGAAGAGCACGTTCGTGCCGAGCGGCCACGACGGGATGGCCCTGCGCACGTTGCGCATGTCCGCTTCGAACACGAACGCCAGCGCGCTCTCCGGCGCGCCGCCGGAGAAGTCCCTCACCGAAGCCTGCGGCGGCATCGACTACGTGAAGCTCGAACCGCTGAGCGTGCCAGTGATCCGCAACGGCGCTGTCACCGGATATGTCGTGACGCGCATCGTCTACGCCATCGACACCTCGACGCAGAAGAAACTCAGCGTCGCCCCGGATCCGTTCATCGCCGACGAGACGTTCCGCACCGTCTACGGCGCCGCCCCCGTCAACGTTCAGAAACCCGAAGAATACGATCTCGAGGCGCTGGCGACGGCGATCCGCAAGAACGTCAACGCGCGGCTCAAGGGCGACGTGGTGCGCGACGTTCTGATCCAGCAGTTCGATTTCGTGGATCGCAGCCAGTTACGCGATCGCTCAACCTTGAGAAAACCGGCGCCCACGCCGTAAGCGCCTCGCCGTGGCCGATAGCGGCCTCCGGCGGCCGCCGCTTGGCGGGACGACGCCCTATTGCTTCAGTTCGCGCAGCAGCGCGTTGGCGCTGCCGTCATTGCGGTCGAGGATGTCCTGGAAATTGGTCCGCAGTAGCTGTCCCAGCCAGACGTTCTGCACGTTGACGTCAACCACCTTGCTGCCCTTGACGCGCCAGTCCACCGGCTGGTTGCCCTTGCCGCCGAGGAAATACATGTTGGTCTGCACAAGCCCGCCCGACCCGCAGCCCTTGATGGTGATCGATTCGGCGCGGAACTTCAGCCGGTAGTCGTTGAATGTGCGTGAGATATAGGAGGTGGTCGCCGCAACCAGATCGCCGCGCTTGCCGGCCGGCACCAGGGAGCGGTTCTTGCCCAGCGCGAAAGTGGTGATGGCGTTCATGTCGGCGTACGAGCGCAACGCTGAGGCGAAGGCCGACGGTGAGCCGGAACGCGAGGCCGCCATCAGCGCCTCGGCGGCCCGCTGCGCGACGGCGGCTTCCGGGCACTGGGCGGCGCGGGCAGGCGCGTTTGCGGCGAAACTGAAAACCACGACCAGCGCGCACAGCGCTTGAAACACAGCGAAGCGAGCACAACCCATGATCCACCTCAAGGACGCATTCGCCACGGCTCCGCCCGCGGCCCTCGCGGCGCAGAAGCCGAGGAGGAGTGATTACCCGACTCCGGCCTCGTGGCGCAACCCGCGGGTTCGAGCGGACAGCCCTGCGATTGCTCCGGGAAGGCGAACCGCCTTGCGATCCGGCCGCCTTCCGCCTTGCACCCCACGCCATCGCGCGCCACGCCGTGGACTGGCGGCGCGAGGCGGAGCGGGCCTATAGAGAGGTCGATGCATCCCGATCTTGTGGAGATTCTTCTTCGCCTCGGCGCGGCCGTGCTGGCCGGCGCGGCGATTGGCGTCAACCGCGACCTGCACGGCAAGCCGGCGGGGGTGCGCCTCAACGCGCTGGTGACGATGGGCGCGTGTGTTTTCGTCCTCGCCGCGCTCGGCGGGATTCCCAACGTGCCGGTCCCTTCCGATGCGGTGAGCCGCGTGGTGCAGGGCATCGCCGGGGGCATCGGCTTTCTCGGGGCCGGCATGATCCTGAAGAGCGGCCGCATGGTGCAGAACCTCAACACGGCGGCGACGGTATGGGTGGCGGGCGGAATCGGCATCGCCTGCGGCATCGGCGCCTGGCCGCTGGTGGTGGGCGCGACTGTGGCGGTGCTGTTCGTCCTCATCGCAGGACTCTATCTCGACAGGGCGCTGTTCGGCAAAGCCGGCCCGGAAGACATGCGCGACAAGCCCGATTGATCTCCGGGCGCATTTTTCTCTTGCGCAGGGCGGCGCCGTTCCCTAAATCGCAGTTGCCCAATTTCGCACGTGCCTGTGGTTGCGTGCTGACCAGCGGTCAGTAGCCGGAGGCGAAACCGGCGATCCCGAACAAATTCGGGAAACGCGACTTGAAGCAACGACGGAGCGGGCTTTTTCGGTTCTCCCGGACGACGACTCCGGGGTGGTTCTGAAGAGGCTTGTCCTTCCTTGCCAGGCGTGCGGAGCGGCTCCATCCCGGTCCAATCCACGGCAACAAACCAACGTCGGGTGGTTCGCCCGGCGCTGTCGGCGTCTTGCGCCGGCGCGCCGCGCGCGGTCCGCCCTGTGGATTCACCCTTGGCGGCTTGTCCGCCCGCTGACCCCTGGAGACCGCGACGATGACCGACCGCATCAAGTCCTTTCTTGCCGAGCGACGCGAAGACGGCCCGCGGCTCGTGCTCGACCTCGATGTCGTGCGCGACAACTACCTCGCGTTCGCCCGCGCGCTGCCGGATACGCGCGTGTTCTACGCGGTGAAGGCCAACCCCGACCCGGCGATCCTGAAGCTCCTCGCCTCGCTCGGCTCCTGCTTCGACACCGCCTCCATCGGCGAGGTCGAGATGGCGCTGGCCGCCGGCGCGACGGCTGACCGCATCTCCTTCGGCAACACGATCAAGAAGGAACGCGACATCGCGGCCGCGTTCGCCAGGGGCGTCATGCTCTACGCCGTGGACGCGAAGGCCGAAGTGGAGAAGGTGGCGCGCGCCGCCCCCGGCGCCAAGGTGTTCTGCCGCATCCTCTGCGACGGCGACGGCGCGGAGTGGCCGCTGTCGCGCAAGTTCGGCTGCGCGCCGGAGATGGCGCCGGACGTGCTGGAGCACGCCCACCGGCTTGGCCTTGAGGCCCACGGCGTGTCGTTCCACGTCGGCTCGCAGCAGCGCAACACCGAAGCCTGGGACAGCGCGCTGAGGGTCTCCGCGGAGGTGTTCGCCGAGTGCGCGGTCCGCGGCATGTCGCTGTCGATGGTCAACCTCGGCGGCGGCTTCCCGGCGCGCTATCTGAAGCCGGTTCCCGGCGTCGAGAGTTATGGCGAGGCGATCTTCCGGGCGCTGTCGAAGCACTTCGGCAACTGCATCCCGGAGACGATTATCGAGCCGGGACGCGGCATGGTCGGCGACGCCGGCGTCATCGAGGCCGAGGTGGTGCTGATCTCCCGCAAGTCGGATGACGACCCGGTGCGCTGGGTCTACCTCGACATTGGCAAGTTCGGCGGCCTTGCCGAGACGATGGAGGAGGCGATCCGCTATCCCATCCGCACCCCGCGCGACGGAGCGGAGGTCGCGCCGTGCGTGCTCGCCGGGCCGACCTGCGACTCCGCCGACGTGCTCTACGAGAAGACGCCGTACCCGCTGCCGGTCTCGCTCCAGATCGGCGACAAGGTGCTGATCGAGGGCGCGGGCGCCTACACCACGACCTACGCCACGGTGGCCTTCAACGGCTTTCCGCCGCTGAAGTCGTACGTGATCTGAAGCTTCATTCTGGTCGAACGCTCTGGCCCGCCCCATCGGGCGGGGGAGGATTTTGCCATGACGATCATTCGTGACGAAAACCTGCGCGACGTCGAGGCCCGCGAGGCGCTGCTCGACGAGGCGTTCGGAGACTGCCGCTTCGCGAAGACGTGCGAGCGGCTGCGCGACGGCAGGCTTGCGGCGGCGGGCCTGTCGCTGGTCGCGGTGACGGCGGGTGGAGCGGACGGCGCGGCCGGACGCCTCGCCGGAACCGTCCGCCTGTGGAACGTGTCGGCCGGTCCGGGCCGGCGGGCGCTGCTGCTCGGCCCGCTGGCGGTGGCGGAGGATCGTCGCGGCCAGGGCGTCGGCGCCGCGCTGGTGACGGCGGCGCTGGCGCGCGCCCGCGCGCTCGGCCATCGCGCCGTGTTGCTGGTGGGCGATCAGCCTTACTATGGCCGGTTCGGCTTCAGCCCGGGGCCGGCCGGCGGCCTCTGGCTGCCCGGCCCCGTGGAGCGGGCGCGCTTCCTGGCGCTGGAGCTTGCGCCGGGGGCGTTGGCGGGATCGCGTGGCCTTGTGTCGCCGGCGGGCGACCGCGAGCCGCTGCCGGACCTTGCGGCGCTGGGCGCCGCCGTGGCACACGAAGCCCGCCCGGCGGCCTGAACGTCATACCGCCGTCGCCGCGGGCGGCCATTGCGGAAGGCGCTGCGCCGTCCTTCGCCTGTCCTTTGATCGCCCTCACCTCGCATGGAGACCATCGCGATGACCACCTACCCGAACCATGGCCGCATCGATGGTCCGATCGTGATGATCGGCTATGGCTCCATCGGCCGCGGCACGCTGCCGCTCATCGAGCGCCACTTCACCTTCGACCGCGCGAAGCTGACGGTGATCGACCCGCTCGACGATGGCCGCGCCAGGGTGGAGGGCAAGGGCTTCCGCTTCATTCACGACGGCCTCACGCGCGACAACTATCGCCATATCCTCGGCCCGTTGCTCCAGGCCGGGCCGGGCCAGGGTTTCTGCGTCAACCTTTCGGTCGACACCTCCTCGCACGACATCATGGAGTTCTGCCGCGAGATCGGCGCGCTCTACATCGACACCGTGGTCGAGCCGTGGCCTGGCTTCTACTACGACCCGAAGATGGACACCGCGCAGCGCTCCAACTACGCGCTGCGCGAAACCATCCTCGCCGCCCGCCGCCGCAATCCGGGAGGCTCCACCGCCGTGTCGTGCTGCGGCGCCAATCCCGGCATGGTGTCGTGGTTCGTCAAGCAGGCGCTGCTCGACATCACGCGCGACACCGGGCATGCGGGCGGCGAGCCGCCGTCGCGCGAGGACTGGGCGGCGCTGGCGCAGGCGCTCGGCGTGAAGGGCGTCCACGTCGCCGAGCGCGACACCCAGCGCGCCCGCAACCCCAAGCCGCTCGATACTTTCGTCAACACCTGGTCGGTGGAGGGCTTCATTTCCGAAGGGCTCCAGCCGGCCGAACTCGGTTGGGGCACGCACGAGACGTGGATGCCGCCGGCGGGGCGCACGCACGAGACCGGCTGCGGCGCGGCGATCTACCTCATGCAGCCGGGCGCCGACACGCGCGTGCGCACCTGGTGCCCGACGCCGGGCGCGCAGTTCGGCTTCCTCGTCACCCACAACGAGGCGATCTCGATTCCCGACTACCTGACCGTACGCGACGGGAAGGGCAATGTCGTCTACCGGCCGACCTGCCATTACGCCTACCATCCCTCCAACGACGCCGTGCTGTCGCTGCACGAGATGTTCGGCCGCGCCGGCGAGCGACAGAAGCAGGCGCACATCCTGGCGGAGCACGAGATCGTCGACGGCCGCGACGAACTCGGCGTTCTGCTCTACGGTCACCGGAAGAACGCCTACTGGTTCGGCTCGCAGCTCTCCATCGAGGAGGCGCGAATGCTGGCGCCCGACCAGAACGCGACCGGCCTGCAGGTGACCTCGGCCGTGCTCGCCGGAATGGTGTGGGCGCTGGAGAACCCCGACGCCGGCATCGTCGAAACTGATGACATGGACTTCCGCCGCTGCCTTGAGGTGCAGAAGCCGTATCTCGGGCCGGTCGTCGGCGTCTATACCGACTGGACGCCGCTGGAGAATCGCCCCGGGCTCTTCCCCGAGGACATCGACGCGGCCGACCCCTGGCAGTTCCGCAATATCCTCGTCCATGGCTGAAGGTTGGCGCGGCCGCCTTCGATGTCATCGGCGCCGCGCCCGCCCCTGCAGTGGGATAGGGTGAACCGGGCCTTTCGCCGATTGCGCGCAGGGCGCCTTTGCATCTGCGCGCCTCATGGCGCTCTACGATCGGCTTCATGAATCATAGACGCTGCCCCATCGTTTCAGTTTGTTGAAAAATGTCCGGAGTGTATCTGCCTCGCATCGTGACAGGGAGATGCCGATGGCGGACTACTGCAGCAACTTCTTCGGAGCCTTGGCGAGTCTGTGTCTCGCCGTCACCAGCGCGCCGCCGGCCGACGCCGGCCGCGATGTCAAGCCCCTGGTGGAACCGGAGGGTCGCGTCATCCTCACCGTCGACGGCAGTATCGGCGCCGCCAACGCCGAGGCCCGCGCCGACTTCGACCTCGCGATGCTGCAGGCGCTCCCGGCCCGCGAGTTCGCCACGGCGACGCCGTGGACCGACGGCGTGCGCCGCTTCGCTGGCGTTCCGCTTGAGACCGTCCTCGCCGTCGCCGCCGCCGACGGCGACACGCTCACGGCCACCTCGCGCAGCGGGTACAGCGTTTCGATGCCGATCAGCGAGGCTCTGGAACTGGGCGCGCTGCTGGCCTACCGCATGGACGGCGAGGCGATCCCCGCCGACGACAAGGGGCCGCTGTGGATCGTCTTTCCGTTCGACGAGCGCCCCGGACTGGCGCCGGACGGCAAGCTCGCGCTGTCGGCATGGCAATTGCGCCGCCTCACGGTGCAACAGTGACGCATCTGGCCCGATCTGCCTCCGGGTGGCGTGGAGGTGCGCCACGGGGCCGTTCGCCCAAACCCATGGTTATGTGAGGTCCGCGGGCGCGCGACTCCTCCGGGAGACCGGTTCCTATTCCCTGTGAGCGCCGGGTCGGCTATCGATGGAGGTGCTGACCCCTGCCGTGACCCTGCAGGGCCGCGTCGGAGCAGGAACCCGCACAATGACGGTTGAACCAATCAGAAGGCGCGGAGCAAACCTCGCCATCGACGGCGCGCGTCTTTGGGGCACGCTCATCGACACCGCCCGGTTCGGCGGCACGCCGAAGGGCGGCGTCCGCAGGCTGGCGCTGTCCGAAGAGGACCGCCAGGTGCGCGACTGGTTTCGCAAGGCTTGCGAAGCGGCCGGCATGGAGGTGAGGGTCGACACCGTCGGCACGATGTTCGCCATCCGGCCGGGCCGGGACGCCGAGGCGCTGCCGATCGCCATGGGATCGCATCTCGACACCCAGCCCACGGGCGGCAAGTTCGACGGCGTGCTGGGCGTGCTGGCCGGCCTCGAAGTCATCCGAACCCTGAACGACGCCGGCGTCGTCACCCATGCGCCGCTGATGATCGTCAACTGGACCGACGAGGAGGGCGCGCGTTTCGCCCCAGCCATGCTCGCCTCCGGGGTTCACGCCGGGGTGTTCACCGAGCGCTATGCGCTTGACCGCGCCGACCGCGACGGCCGCACGTTCGGCGAGGAGCTTGAGCGCATCGGCTATCGCGGCGCGATTCCTGCCGGCGATACGCGCTTCCAGGCGATGTTCGAGCTCCACATCGAGCAGGGTCCTATCCTTGAGGCCGAAGGCAAGGATATCGGCGTCGTCACCGGCGTGCAGGGCATGCGCTGGTACGACGTGACCTTCCGCGGCCGTGACGCGCACACCGGCACCACGCCGATGACCCTGCGCCGCGACGCCCTGCTCGCCGCCGCCCGCTTCATCGCCGCCGTCAACGAGGTGGCGCTCGCCTCGACTGGCGGCCTCGCCACCGTTGGGCGCATCGAGAACCGGCCCAACAGCACCAACACGGTGCCGGGCGAGGTCTACCTCACGGTCGATATGCGCTGTCCCGACGAGACCGAGCTTCACCGTATGGAAGCGGCGATGCGGGAGCGGCTCGCCGCCATCTGCGCGACGTCGGGCGTGGAGGCTGAGGAGTTATGCACGTGGAACTCGCCGCCGGTCCGGTTCGACGCCACCTTGATCGACTGCGTGCGCCGGGCCGCAACGAGCGCGGGCTTCAGTCATCGCGATATCGTTTCGGGGGCCGGGCACGACGCCGCCTACACTGCGCGCATCGCGCCGACCACCATGATTTTCTGCCCGTGCGCGGGCGGCGTTTCGCACAATGAGGAAGAGTCTGTCACGCTGGAGCAGGCCAGCGCCGGGGCGCAGGTGCTGCTGCGCGCCGTGCTCGACCTCGACGACCGGCTACGGCGGTCTTCCGCCGCTCCATCCATCACGCCATGAGAGCCCAATGATGACCTTGCGCCGTATCCTGCCGCTCGCCGCCGCCGTCGCCCTGTCGCTGGCGGTGCTGATTGCGCCGTCCGCCGTCAGGGCCGACCCGTTCTACGAGGTCGCCGCCGCCGATCTGCCGGGTCCGGCCGGATCGCTGATCCGCGTGCAGCCGTGGCCGGTGCAAGGCATCTACCGGGCGAACGTCTACAAGATGCTCTACCGGTCGCGCGGACTGAAGAACGAGCCGATCGCCGTTTCCGCCTCGGTGATCGTGCCGCAGTTCGCCGCGCCGCCGACCGGGCGCCCGGTGATCGCTTGGGCGCATCCGACGACGGGCGTCGACCCGCGCTGCGCGCCGACGCTTTCGGAAACGCCGTTCGACTCCATCGCCGGGCTGACCCAGTTCGTCGCCGACAACGCGGTGGTCGTGGCGACGGATTACCCGGGCATGGGCGTGGCGGGCGTCCACCCCTATCTGATCGGCGAAAGCGCCGGGCGCGCCGTGCTCGACTCCATTCGCGCCGTCCGCCAGATGACGCAGCTCCAGGGCCAGCTTGGGCCGTGGAACGCGCTCTGGGGCCATTCGCAGGGCGGCCACGCGGTGCTGTGGGCGGGCCAGCTCCATGCGCAGTACGCGCCTGAACTGCGGCTTTCGGGCATCGCTGCGGCCGCGCCGGCCACGAACCTCGCGGAGCTTCTGGACGACGACGCCTCCACGGCCGCCGGCAAGATCCTGGTCGCCATGGCGCTCCATTCCTGGCGTCAGGTGTTCGGGTATCCGATCGGCTCGATCATCGCGCCGCAGGACGAGGCGGCCATCGATCGGGCCGGCCGCGACTGCGTCGACATCACCTCCAGCGCATTGAACGCGCTGGAGTCGGTCATGACCCTCTCCAGCGTCTACCTGAAGGCCAACCCCGCGACGACGCCGCCGTGGGCCGGGACGATGGCGAAGAACAGCCCCGGCGGGATGCCGATCCGCGTGCCCGTATTCATCGCGCAGGGCGGCAGCGACGAGATCATCGCGCCGCAGATCACCCGCGACTTTGCGCGTTCGCTCTGCCAGAACGGCGAGCAGGTGACGCTGCTGATGATGCCGGGCGTCGACCACGGCAAGAGCGCGTGGCAGGCGGCCTCGCAGGTCAACAGCTGGATCATGGCGCGGTTCGAGGGCCGCCCCAACGCCGGCGCCTGCCGGTTCTAGCGCGTCATCCCGCCAGGTGGCAGCCGCCTGGCGGGATGATGCTGTGGCGTGGTGTCGGGTCAGCCGGGCTGGCCGTGGAAGCCGAAACCGTTGGCGATCATCTGGACGCCGAGCGCCACCTGGAGAACGCCGAACACCGCGCCCAGCACCTGAAGCGGCACCATGCCGATCTTCGCCATGAACCAGTCGGCGATCCGCATGGCGCCGTAGTTGAGCAGGAGAATGAACGCCACCGCCCCGGCGATGGTCAGCTGCTCCGCAGGCTGATCGAGGAAGGTGGCGAAGATGATGATGACGGCGATCGCCTTCGGCGCGGCGATGCCGGGAAACGCCAGCGGCGACACCGCCAGATCGCGGGCCGTCGCGCCTTCCGGCGGGCCGCCCCCGCGCGCCGCCGGAAAGAACAGCGGTTGCAGCGCCGACAGGGTGAGGACCACGCCGCCGGCGATCACCAGCGAGGCGCGCTCGATCCCCCACGACTCGAGAACCCGCGTGCCCAAAAGCACGGCGATGGCGATGGCTACCGCCGCCAGCAGCACCGCCCGCAGCGCCATCGCCTTGCGGTCGGCTTCGCTCATGTCGCGGGCGAGCCCGGCGAACATCGGCATCAGGCCGATCGGGCCCATCAGGTTGAACAGCAGCGGCAGCAGTTTGCCGATGAGTTCGCCGGTTTCTGCGGACATGGCGGGCGTCCTTTCGTTGGATCAAAGGCCCCAGTAGAGGCTGAACTGAAGGGTCGTCCATGGCTTGTCGGCGCCGATGTCGCGCAGCGCTTCGCCAGGGATGGCGGTCGACACGAGGGACTGCAGGTAGAGGTTCTTCGACAGCGACCAGCGCAGCGTCAGCGACGCCTCCTGCCCGAGATCGCGCGACGAAAGCTGCGACAGCGCCGGATTGGAGCCGAGATTGTTCAGTTCGGGGGCGGAGAGCCTGAAGTAGTCGAACGTCACGTTCAGCGTCTCGGTCGGCGCCACATTGGCCTGGATGCGGTGCGCGGCGAGATTGGAATTGCTGGTGATCTTGCCGAAGGAGACGCCCTGCAGCCAGATGCCGAGGCCGGTGTTCATCAGCGGGTCGTAGCGCTCGTAGGTCTCGGTGTCCGGGTCGTCGCCGGAGAAGTAGGAGAAGCGGTAGGACAGACTCGGCGTCCATTGCCTGTCGAGGGCGATATAGCCGAGCGTCGTGTACCAGGCCCAGGCCGACATGGCGTAATCCGGGTTGGTCTGCCAGGCCGCCTCGCCCTCGAACCACACGCCCTTGAGGCCGAGATCCCGCCAGCGCAGGTGGGCGGCGATGGTGGTTGTATCGCGCCGCGGCAGGGTGAGGCCGTAGGGGTTGGCGTAGGTCGACTTCGAGGTCGGGATGGTGATGACGCTCGCATCCGCAGCGATGGTGTCGCTCACCGCGTAGCGCGCGTTGAAGCCGAGGAAGGTCGTGTCCGACTCCAGTTGCTCCAGCTCGTTCGGGTCGATGTAGAACGCGTGCGCGCCGAACGCGCCGTAGCGGCCGCCGCCGATCACGGAGAAATCGCTGGCGAGGCGGGGCCCGAGATAGGTCGCGCCGCGTTCGCCAACGTTGGACGAACCCTTCACCATGTTGATGAGGAAGCCGTCGTTGAGCGTGTAGGTCTGCCGTCCGAGCGACAGCCCGGCCCGGTTGCCGCTGCTGCGGTCGGCGTAGAAGACGCCCGCATAGGCCTTCTCGACGGCGTTGTAGACGCGGGTCTGGTCGGTGAAGATGTCCTGCATCACCGACCACGTGAGCATGCCGGTTGCGGCCCCGAAGGCGTACACGGGACGGTCGCCCAGCTGCGTCACCCCGCCAAGCCCGTACTCGAAGCTGCCTTCGCCCCAGGCTGTCGCGCTGCCTGGAAGATGGCCGGCGAGCGGGTTGAACTCGTTGAAGAGCAACGGTTGCCCGAACCACGGTTGGATATCCGCGTAGGAGCCGAAGCCGCCGCCGACGATGGCGGTCAACATGCTGCGCTGGTCCCTTCGCAGCAGCGGAAAGGCCGAGGCGTCGCCGGTGAGGACGCCGGTCACATCCGGCGCCGGCACCGGCGCCGGCGACGCCTCGGCCTCGCCGCGTTCGGCGTCGAGCTCAATCACCACGGTCAGCGAGTTGGAGCTGGCGTTGAGCAACAGGCGGTACGAGGCGTCGGCGATCCCGGCCTTGCCGCGCAAGTACGCCAGCGTCGCCTCGATCATCGGCCGCGTGAAGGTCTGGCCGACGAGGAAGGCCGCCACCTTCTGCGCCGCCGCCTCGGCCGCCGCGTCACGCCTCGCGTCGCCGCTGGCCTGGCGCACCCGCACGCGCACCGATTCGATGGGCGCGCCTTCGGCGGACTCCGGCAAAGGCAGGATCGCCGGACCGAACTGGCCCGCGTCCTGGGCCATCGCTGGCCGGGCGCCGCCCGCCACGGCCAGCGCCGCCGCGGCGGCGATCACCGCGGCGATAAGCAAGCCGTGAGCGCCGGGGCGCATCTCCCCCGGATCAGCGCCCGAACAGCCGCACGCCGCCGCCGCCGCCGTGGACGTTGATGATCTGGCCCGAGATCCAGCCCGACGCCGGCGAGGTGAGCCACAGCATCGCGTTGGCGATGTCTTCAGGCGAACCCGGCCGGCCGGTGAGGCTGTCGGGGTGCTTCAGCTTCTCCTGCATCGCCTCGTCGATGCCGGCCGAGCCGTAACCTTCGGTCATCACGGTGCCGATCAGCACCGAGTTCACCCGCACCTTCTTCGCCAGCATGTGGGCGATGGAGACCATCATCTGGTTCAGCGCCGCCTTGGCGGTGGCATAGGCCAGGATGTCGTAGGCAGGCGTCGCGGAGGAGAACGAGCCCGAGTTGGTGATCGTGGCGTTCTTCGCTTTCAGAAGGTGCGGCAAGCACGTCATGCTCATGCGGTAGGCGCTGATGGTGTTGAGCTTGTAGGACTTGATGAAGTCCTCTTCGGTAATGGCGGTCGGGTCTTCGTGCCGGCCGCCCCAGCCGACGTTGTTGACCAGCGTCGAGACGCCGCCGAACGCCGCGACGGCCGCCGCCACCGTCGCCGTGATATCGTCGAGCGAGGTCACATCGCACTTCATGCCGCGGCAGTCGCCGCCGGTGTCCTTGCCGATGGCGGCGGCGGTCTCCTTCGCCATGTCGCCGTTGAGGTCGGCGATCATCACCTTCGCGCCCGCGCCGCAGAGAGTCCTGGCGATCCCCGCGCCGATGTTCTGCGCGCCGCCGGTGATGATGACGTTGTGGCCGTGCATGCGGAAGTCTGCGAAGGCGTCGAAGGCGGTCATGGCGGTCTCTCCGGTTTGGTCCTATGTTTGTTGCAACGCGTCGCCGCCGTCAGACCCGCATCACGATACGGCCGTCGACGGTTTCCTTCTCCAGCCGCTCGAAGATGCCGTTGATGGCGTCAAGCGGCTCCCAGCTGAAGTGCGGCCTGACCTTGCCCTCGCCGGCGAACGCGAGGCACTCGACGAGGTCCTGCCGGGTGCCGACGATGGAACCGCGCACGGTGATGCGGTTGAGCACGGTTTCGAAGATCGGCAGCGGGAAATCCCCCGGCGGCAGCCCCACGAGCGCCATCGTGCCGCGGCGGCGCATCATCCCCATCGCCTGCGAGAACGCTTTCGGCGTCACGGCCGTCACCAGCACGCCATGCACGCCTCCGACCGCCTTCTGCAAGGCGGCGCCCGGATCTTCCTCGCGGGCGTTGACGACAAGATCGGCGCCGAGCGAGCGCGCCAGCTCCAGCTTCCCGGCGTGGACATCCACGGCGGCGCAATGCATCCCCATGGCCTTGGCGTACTGCACCGCCATGTGGCCGAGACCGCCGATGCCGGAGATCGCCACCCACTCGCCGGGCCGCACCTCGGTTTCCTTCAGCCCCTTGTAGACGGTGACGCCGGCGCACAGCACCGGCGCGGCGGCCCCGAAGTCGAGCCCCTTCGGCAGATGCCCGACGTAAGCCGGATCGGCGAGCACATACTCCGCGAAGCCGCCGTTCACCGAGTAGCCGGTGTTGCGCTGCTCATGGCAGAGCGTCTCCCAGCCGGTGCGGCAGTAGGGGCAGTGGCCGCAGGCCGTGTAGAGCCACGGCACGCCGATGCGGTCGCCCTCGCGCACGCCGCTGACGCCCGCGCCGACCGCAGCGACGAAGCCCACGCCCTCGTGGCCCGGAATGAACGGCAGGGAAGGCTTCACCGGCCAGTCGCCGCGCGCGGCGTGCAGATCGGTATGGCAGACGCCGGAGGCCTCGACCTTCATGAGGATCTGGCCGGGCCCCGCCTCGGGAACCGGAACCTCCTCGATCGACAGCGGCTTGTCGAAGGCGGTGACGACGGCGGCCTTCATCTTTTTCGGCATGACTGGTCTCCCTGGGTTGCGGCGCGCGCAGGCTCAGTCGAGTTCCTGAACCCCGCCGCCCGATACGGTGAGCACCTGGCCGCTCACCCACGAGGAGGCGGGCGAGCACAGGAACAGGGCGGCGTAGGCGATATCGTTCGCCTCGCCGAGACGGCCAAGCGGTGTGTGCTTCAGCATGGTCTTCTCGACAGCGGGCGTGAGCACCTTGGCCAGCGCGTCCGTCTTGATGGCCCCCGGGGCAATGGCGTTGACCCGGATACCCATGGGGCCGAGGTCGAAGGCGATGTTGCGGGTCAGGTGGTTCACCGCCGCCTTCGACGAGCCGTAGGAGGCCATGCGCTGGTTCTTGTTCTCGCCCGCCATGGACGAAATATTCAGCACCGCCCCGCCGCCGGCCTTCTGCATGTGCGGCGCGGCGAGCTGGGTCAGCCGGAACAGCGAAAACACGTTGAGCTGGTAGGCCCACTCGAAATCGCCCATCGGCATGTCGAAGGGCTTCGGCCCACCGCCGCCGGCGTTGTTGACGAGAATCGTGAGCTTGCCGAACGTGTCCACGGCCGCCTTTACCGCAGCTTCCAGTTCGTCCTCGTTCGTGACGTTGCAGGCGCGGGCGACCGCCCTGCCGCCGGCGTCCACGATCTGCTTCGCCACCGCCTCGGCGCCGTCGGCCTTGAGGTCGGTGACGACGACGGCCGCCCCGGCTGCGGCGAACAACCGCGCGGTCGCCCGGCCGATGCCGGCGGCCGCGCCGGTCACCAGCGCCACATGGCCGTCGATGCGAAAGCGATCCTCAACAGCGCTCATGCCTTTATCCCCCTGAAAAACAAGACCACCTTAACATGATGCGCTTGGCAGGTTCAGGCCAGCCTCGCGGCAAGCCCGGCTCTTTCTTCAGCACCACGGGCGCAGTTCGCGGCGGACTTCCCGGCGCTGCTCGCGCCGCTCGCGGCGGATTTCCCGCATCCCCTCGCGATACTCGCGCCGAGCCTCGGCGCGGGAGTCGGCGTTGCGGATGGCGCGGCGCATTTCCCGGCGCTCGCGGCGGACTTCCCGCTGGCCTTCCCGGAACTCGCGCCTGGCCTCGCGGCAGCCGGCCTCGGCGGGGGAACTTGAGACGGCGGCCAGCGGTACGCTGAGCGCCGAGCAGAGCATGGCGGCCGCCATAAGGCTCAGGACCCGCCCCATCATTGCAGGCCGCCTTCCTTGGCGGAGTCCTCGAAGTGCTTCAGAAACGCCGGGCAGTTGGCGTTGTCGATCTGGTCCACGGTGCCCGCGCCGAACGCTGTCGAGAAGAAGAACGCCTCGTCGGTGCCGAAGAGCTGGGACAGGCCGTTGAACGACGCCAGCGCCTGGCGCTCGATCTTGAGCCGCGCGGCCGCATCGCCGCACTGCCAGGCGGCGCCTCCGGCGTAGCCGAAATCCTTCACGGCCTGCGTGAACGCCTCGTCCCGCGCGGCGTCCGCGGCGTCGTCCGCGGCTGCGGGTGTCGCAACCGCAAGCGCTCCGGCGAGCGCCATCCAGCCAAGTGCCGTCCTCATTGGGAAACCCCCCTTGCGTGTGAATCCTCAAAAGATCCTCCGGATACGGAAAGGTCAAGCATAAAGTGGCTCAATTTGGGTGATGCGGCGACGCCGCAACGGCGGCCTCGTCGCTTGTCGCGCGCCAGCTTCTCTGCCTTTCGCACGATCGTGTGGCGACGGCGGGCGACCGGCTTTGCCGTCTAGGTCATGAACTCATAAAGGGGATTCCCCTTTTGGTCGAATGGTGATTCAAGCTCCT
>DAIODI010000052.1:0-15157 GCA_036746875.1 Aestuariivirgaceae bacterium
CGGCCGCCTGCGCCTGCCTGTCCTTGCGCGCCTTGCGTTTGCGCTCCTGCCGGAGATTGACGATCTCGCCCATCGCGATCAGGCCGGACCGATCATCTTCTCGGGCCTGACGATGGCGTCGAACTCAGCGTCGGTCACATAGCCGCCGCCCACCGCCTCCTCGCGCAGCGTGGTGCCCTTCCTGTGCGCGGTCTTGGCGATCTTCGCCGCGTTGTCGTAACCGATCTTCGGGGCGAGCGCCGTCACCAGCATCAGCGACCGGTCGAGCGCCGCGCGGATGTTGTCCTCGCGCGCCTCGATCCCCGTCACGCAATTGTCGGTGAAGCTGACGGCGGCGTCGGCCATCAGCCGCGCCGACTGGAGGAAGTTGTAGGCCATCACCGGGTTGTAGACGTTGAGCTGGAAGTGGCCCTGGCTGTTGGCGAAGCTGATGGTCGCGTTGTTGCCGAAGATCTGGCAGCACACCATCGTCAGCGCCTCGCACTGCGTGGGGTTCACCTTGCCCGGCATGATCGAGGAGCCGGGTTCGTTCTCCGGCAGGGCCAATTCGCCAAGCCCGGAACGCGGGCCGGAGCCGAGCAGACGGATGTCGTTGGCGATCTTGAACAGCGAGGTCGCCACCGTGTTGATGGCGCCGTGGCTCATCACCATGGCGTCGTGGGCGGCGAGCGCCTCAAACTTGTTCGGGGCGGACGTGAACGGCAGGCCGGTGATGGCGGCGATCTTCTCCGCCACCTTTTCGGCGAAGCCCACCGGCGCGTTGAGGCCGGTGCCGACCGCCGTACCGCCCTGGGCGAGCTCCATCAGCATCGGCAGCGTCTGCTCGATGCGGACGACACCGTTCGCCACCTGCTGCGCAAAGCCGGAAAACTCCTGGCCGAGGGTGAGCGGCGTTGCATCCTGCGTATGCGTACGGCCGATCTTGATGATCGGCTGAAACAGTTTCGCCTTGGCGTCGAGCGCGCGGAACAGATGCCGCAACGCCGGCAGCAGGTCGCTCACCACCTGTTCGGCGCAGGCGATGTGCATGGCCGTCGGATAGGTGTCGTTCGACGACTGGCTCATGTTGACGTGGTCGTTCGGGTGCGCCGGCGACTTGGAACCGATCACGCCGCCCATGATTTCGATGGCGCGGTTGGAGATCACCTCGTTGGCGTTCATATTGGACTGCGTGCCGGAACCGGTCTGCCAGACGACCAGGGGGAAGTGGTCGTCGAGCTTGCCGTCGATCACCTCCTGGGCGGCCTTGACGATGGCCGCGCCGATCTTCGGATCGAGCCGGCCCAGCTCCATGTTGGTCTCGGCGGCCGCCCGCTTGACGACGCCGAGCGCGCGCACGATCGGGCGCGGCTGCTTCTCCCAGCCAATGCGGAAGTTGGCGATGGAGCGCTGCGACTGCGCGCCCCAGTAGCGGTCGGCGGGAACGTCGATGGGGCCGAAGGTGTCGGTCTCGGTGCGGTGCGTCATGCCGTGCTCCTGCATCCGTCAGGCGAGGTCGTCGAGCCAGATGGGGTTGGTCCAGGCGCGCCTGCCGGCGTGGTCGATGGCGACCACCCGGACCCAGCGCGGGACGCCGCCGGGGAGCCAGCCCCGGCGCACCTTCTTCAGGTTGAGGGTGTGGTGGGTGATGTGACGGCCGACGCTGGCGACGGCGCGCGCTGTGCCGGACACGACGGTGGCGGCGTGCACGGGCGAGGTGACGAGCGTCACCTCGTCGCCCGAGATCGACAGTTCGTAAATCTGCGGCCCCTGGCTCGAATAGAACTGGCCGGCCTTGAGCGCCGACAGTAGCTCCTCCGGATCGAGGCTCGGCGCCTTCACATGCACCCAGCCGCCGAAGGCATCGTACTCGCCGTTGTTGAAGTGGGCGTCGTCGGTGGCGAAGGCGGTGAGGCGGCGGCCCTCGCTCAGCAGCTGGTCCAGGAGATACCACCCGTCGCCGCGGTCGTTCTCCATGGCGCAGCCGTGGTTGTAGATCTCGACCGCATGCGCCGCGTCGAGCGCGCGGCCGTCCTCGATGGTGAGCTGCGACCACGCCGGATGCGCGACACCGACGAAGGCGCCCGCCTCGCGCGCCCGTCCCGCCAGCGCCGCGCCGGTTTCCTCCGGCGCGGGCGGTTCGAAATCTAGCGGCAGGCCGGCGGCGACGATATGCCAGAGCTCGCCCACCTGCGTCATCGGCGCGTGGAGCTCCACGCCGATGAGCGTGGTGAAGGCGTTGGAGCGGAACCGCCGGGTGTCGGCGATGGGCCAGCCGAAGCGCTCCAGGAAGTGCTCCGAAAGCTGCATGAAGTCGTAGCCGGCGGCCTTGTAGGCCTCGACGACGCGCTCGGGTTCGAGGCCGCCGTCGGAGAGCGTCGAGTGGGTGTGGATGTTGCCGCGCCAGAACCGGCCGGGCGAGGAGAACGGTGCGATCTCGGTCATGCGGGCGTTCCTGGCGCCTCGGTTGGTCATGGGTGTGACAGGTCCGGGGCGGCTGCGGACCTCTCGCCGGCAGGTGAAAGCTCACTCGATGGATAGCACGGCCCGGCACTCGGCCGGCAACTGGGCCAAAGTCATGGGCCTCGGCGGTTTGGCGGGCTTGGGCGGCGGCGACCCCGGCGGCAGGGGCTTTCCCCATGGCCGGTCGGAGTACCAGTGCGCCAGCTCCTCGCCGCAGCCGGTGCCGTCCTTCGGGCGCGCCGGCGGCTGGTCGCGGCAGTTGTCGCTGCCGGGCGGACAGCGGATGCGGATGTGGAAGTGGAACGTGTGGCCGTAGTAGGGGCGCACCTTCGCCAGCCAGCCGTCGGCACCGCCCTCGCGGGCGGCGAATTTGCACAGCGCGCGCTTGATCGGCGGGTGGACGAAAATCCGCTCCACCTCCGGATACTGCGCCGCCCGGCGGATCAGCCGCGCCTGCGCGTCGGACCACGCGGAGGGGTCGATCTCCTTGCGGTTCTTCACCATCGACAGCGCCACCTTCTCCTCGCGCTCGGTTCGCGTCAGGCGGCGGTCGGGCATGGGGGTGAGCCAGATATCGGCGTCGAGGCCGATCTGGTGGCTGGCGTGGCCGAACGGCATCGGTCCGCCGCGCGGTTGCGACAGATCGCCCACGAGCAGGCCCGGCCAGCCGTCGTAGCGGCGGGCCTCGTTGGCGAGCCGCTCGACGAGGCGGACGAGGTTCGGGTGGCCCCAGTTGCGGTTGCGTGACAGCCGCATCGCCTGCCAGTTCGGGCCATCGACCGGCAGCGCCACGCCGCCGGCGAGGCAGCCCCTGGCGTAGGACCCGATGGCCCTGGCCTTGAGCGGCGCCGGTTCCTTCACCGCGCCGAACAGCGCCTTGGCGGGCGCCTTGAGGTCGGGTTCGCTGGCGAACGCCGGCGCCGCCGCGAGGACGGCGCCGACAACGGCGACTGCAAGGACGGCGGCCCGGCGCATCACTTCTTGCGGAACTTGTCGAGCGAGACGACCTTCTCGCCCGGCGCCGCCGGCTCGGGTTCCGGCGGTGGGAGGGCGGGAGCCTCCCCGGCACTGGCGTCGGCCTCGACGAAGCCGGCGTCCAAGGCTCCGCGGTCGACGTCTGCAAGATCCTTGCGCTGGTCGGCCGTGACGTCGGCGAACTGGAGCCCGAACTGGACCGCGGGATCGAAGAAGCCCTTCACCGCCTCGAACGGCACGACAAGCGGTTCGGGAATGTTGTCGAAGGACAGCTCCACCTCGAAGTGCCGTTCGTGGACGGCGAGGTTCCAGAACTGATGTTGCAGCACGATGGTGATTTCGGGATCATACTTCTTGCGCAGCCGGTCGGACATCTTCACCCCGGGATGGCGGGTGTCGATGGTGATGAAGAAGTGGTGCCCGCCCGGCAGGCCAGACCGCTCCACCCGCGCCAGGGACATGCGCACCACCCGGCGCAGGGCTTCCTGCACGAGGAGGTCGTAGCGCATGAGATCGTCGGCCATGGTCCCCACCGTCGAATCAACCGGGATTCGCAACAATTACTATAGGCGGGCTCGCGGACAGGGTCATCCCGAAGCCACCGCCGGAAACGCGAAAAACGCCGTGATTGCGGCATTTGGATGGTTCGGCGGATATCGGGGGAGAAAGTGCAGGCTTCTGTTGCCAGGCGCCTGCGGACCCCGCCCTGAGCGGCTAAGCCCAGGGACTTTGATTTCGGCGCTTAAGCCGCATTACGCGGCCTGGGCAACCGGAGCATAGTTGTCGTTGGCAACTATATGGTCGGCCCGATAACGGCGGAACCATGCCGGGCAAAAGCGCACCCTTTACGCCCTCGTCGATCCTGTTTCGCCCCCAGCAGATGCCGCCGGCGGCGCCATGCGCCGGGGCGGTATGTGGTGGAGGCGCCGGGTACTGCCCCCGGGTCCGATGGGTTTATTACGATGACCGTTTATCGCCATATCTCCCTTACGGGAGCGCTATTTATATAAGCGATGCCGGTCCGGATTTGAAGGGGGAATGACGGCGCCGGGAATCTAAGGGCGCAACACGGCCCGGGCGCGCCTGGCGATCCACTTGTCCGCGCTGCGCCTTCCCGCCGCGCCGGCTGGCGCGAACGGTCAAGAACCGCCGCGGCGCGACCGAAGGCTTGGACGGCCTCAAGGACCGCTCCTCAAGACCTCACAGGCTCCGCAAGCCCACATCGCAGGAAACCGTCCAGCAGGTCATCGCCCTTCGCCGCCGCGCGCTTCCTCGACAGGGTTCAGGCCGACATGCCCCCCCAAGCGACGAAAGCTCAACGGCGCCGTCGAGCGCTGCAACGTCGCCTGGCGCTACGAATTCGACGCCGTCGACGATATCCCCGACACCATCGACCGCGTCCAGCCCCTCATCGACAGCCTCGCCCGGCTTGATAACCACCACAGACCGCACGGCGCGCTTGCCGGAGCGACCCCGGCCCAGTACCTCAAACCCAGAACCGGTGGGGCCCCGCCGTCTCATCTGTCGTGAACCCGGACAGTCGCTTGATCCGCCGAACCCCGGCGGGCAACATCCCGGTGTTCCCTCCGTGAGTCGAGGCCGATGGAGCAATACCATGATCTGTTGCGGCGCGTGCGCCACAAGGGCGTGCGCCGCACGGACCGCACCGGCACCGGCGCGCTTTCGGTGTTCGGCCACCAGATGCGATTCGACCTCGCGGAGGGGTTTCCGCTGGTCACCACGAAGAAGCTGCACCTGCGCTCGATCATCCACGAGCTCCTGTGGTTCCTGAAGGGCGACACCAACGTCCGCTACCTGAACGAGAACGGCGTCACCATCTGGAACGAGTGGGCCGACGCCAACGGCGACCTCGGCCCCGTGTACGGCGCGCAGTGGCGCTCGTGGCCCGCGCACGACGGCGGAACCATCGACCAGATCGCCCGCCTCATCGCCGACATCCGCGCCCGGCCGGACTCGCGCAGGCTGGTCGTGACGGCGTGGAACCCGGCCGACATCGACCGCATGGCGCTGCCGCCGTGTCACTGCCTGTTCCAGTTTCACATCGCGGATGGCAGGCTCTCCTGCCAGCTCTACCAGCGCTCGGCGGACGTCTTCCTGGGCGTGCCGTTCAACATCGCCTCCTACGCGCTGCTCACCCATATGGTGGCCCACGTCACCGGGTACGCTCCGGGCGAGTTCATCCACACGCTCGGCGACGCGCACCTCTACCTGAACCACCTCGACCAGGCCGACGAACAGTTGCGCCGCGACATCCGCCCGCCGCCCCGCCTCTCGATCCGCCGCAGCGTCGAGGCCATCGACGGATTTCGCTACGGCGACTTCGAGATCATGGGCTACGACCCGCATCCCCACATCGCCGCGCCGGTGGCGGTGTGAGCGAACCGGCCGTCACGTTCGTGGTTGCGGTGGCCAGAAACGGCGTCATCGGCAAGGACGGCGGCCTGCCGTGGCGGGTCTCGTCCGATCTGCGGCAGTTCAGACGCCTGACTATCGGCAAGCCCGTCGTCATGGGCCGCATCACCTGGGAGAGCCTGCCGGTGAAGCCCTTGCCGGGGCGGCCCAACATCGTCGTCACCCGACGCGAGGACTTTCGCCCGGAAGGAGCGCGGATCGTGCATTCGCTGGACGAGGCGCTGTCGCTCGGCCGGTCGCTGGCGCGCGAGACGGGAGCGGACGAGGTGGCGGTGATCGGCGGCGGCGAGGTGTTCGCCGAAGCGCTGCGGCGCGACCTGGCGGATCGGCTCCACTGGACCGGGATCGACCTTGCGCCGGACGGCGACACGGTGATGCCGCCGCTTGCCCCCGGCGCATGGCGCGAAATCTCCCGCCAGTCGCACCCGAAGGGCGAGCGCGACGACGCAGCCTTCACCCTGATCACCCTGGAGCGCAACCGATGAGCCAACGGGACGTGGTGATCGTCGGAGCCGGCGCGGCCGGCGTCGGCGCCTCGATGCTGCTGGAGCGCGCCGGCGTTCCGCACGTTACTCTCGAAGCGCAAGGCCGCCCCGGCGGACGGGCCTTCACGGATCAGATCAACGGCGTTGCGTTCGACGCCGGCTGCCACTGGTTTCACTCCGCCGACAGGAACCCCTTGCGCGCCATCGCCGACAAGCTCGGCCACGGCTACCGCAAGCCGCACGAATGGCCCGCGCGTCCCGCCTTCATCGATGGCCGCTGGGTGGGCCCGGACGAGCGCGACCGCTTCGACGAGCACATCTGGTCCACCTTTGATATCATGGCGCAGGCGGGCGCAACGCCGCCCGACCGGCCGGCGAGCGCGGTGGTGGACCTGTCTGCGCCGTGGGGCCGCAATCGCCGCCATTGGATCGAGCTGATGACCTCGGTTTCGCCCGACGGCGTTTCGGTGGCCGATTACGCGGCCTATGACGACACCGGCGGCAACCTCGCCGTACGCGACGGCTACGGCGCGCTGGTGGCGAGGCTGGCGAAGGATTTGCGCATCCACCTTTCAAGCCCGGTGGAGCGCATCGAGACGAAACGCGACGGCGTGCGCCTCTCCGGCCCGTTCGGCGTGATCGAGGCGAAGGTGGCGATCGTCACCGTCCCCGTGGCGGTCCTCGCCTCCGGCGCCATTGCGTTCGCCCCGGCGCTCGACGCCTCGCTCCTCGCCGCGCTCGACGGGGTGCCCATGGGCCACTACGAGAAGGCGGTGATCGCCTTCGACCGGCTCTGCCTCGACATTCCCGACGGCGACGCGTTGCCCTACTGCTCGATCCTGTCCCCGTCGAACCCGAAAGATCGCCCGATCAACGTCCAGGTGCATCCCTTCGGCCGGCCCATCGCCATCACCGATCTCGCCGGCGACACCATCCGCGAGGTGCTGGCCGAAGGCGGACCCGAAGGATTCACCGCCTTCGTCGTCGACCGCCTCGCCGAAGCCTTCGGCGGCGCGGTGCGCCAGCGGGTGATCGCCGCCACTTCAACCGGCTGGACGGCCAACCCGTTCATCCGCGGCGCCTACTCCTGCGCCAGGCCGGGCCGGGCGGGCGAGCGCGCCCGGCTGGTGGAGGGAACCGTGACGGAACGGGTGTTGCTCGCCGGCGAGGCGTCCTCGGCCAACGCCATGTCCACCGCCCACGGGGCGTTTCTGTCCGGCATCGCGCAGGCGCGCCGGGCGGCGCGCCTCACCGGCGGGGCGGATGTGGACCCGGCGATCCTCTGGTCGTAACCGGCCGGCGCCGTTGCTATATGGTTGATTCGCACCCTGACCGGACAGCCGATGCATCCCGATCCGTCTTCACTCGACGCCTTCGACGACCTCGACCCGCCGCCGCGCGAGACCGGCGGGCTTGCGGCGCGGGCGATGGCGGCAGGCGAACCGCCCTATCTCAAAGGCCTGAACCCCGAACAGCGCGCGGCGGTGGAAACGCTGGACGGGCCGCTCCTCGTGCTCGCCGGGGCCGGCACCGGCAAGACGCGCGTGCTCACCGCCCGCCTCGCCCACCTGCTCGCCACCGGGCGCGCGCGGCCGAGCCAGATCCTCGCCGTCACCTTCACCAACAAGGCGGCGCGCGAGATGCGCCACCGCATCGGCGAGTTCATCGGCGGCGCGGTGGAGGGCATGGCCTGGCTCGGCACCTTCCATTCCATCGCGGCGAAGATCCTGCGCCGCCATGCCGAACTCGCCGGGCTCAAGCCCGACTTCGCCATTCTCGACGCCGACGACCAGATCCGCCTGCTCAAGCAACTCATCGCCGCCCACGACATCGACGAGAAGCGCTGGCCGGCGCGCGGGCTCGCCCAGGCGATCGACGGCTGGAAGAACCGCGGCCTCGGGCCTGATCGCGTGCCGGCGGGCGAGGCGCATTCCTACGCACAAGGCAAGGGGGCGACGATCTACGCCGAGTACCAGCAGCGGCTGAAGATCGTGAACGCCGCCGACTTCGGCGATCTCCTGCTCGAATGCATCGCCATCTTCCGCAACCACCCCGACGTGCTCGCCGGCTATCAGGGCCGGTTCCGCTACATGCTGGTGGACGAATACCAGGACACCAACGTCGCCCAGTACCTCTGGCTGCGCCTGCTGGCGCAAGGCGCCGGCAACATCTGCTGCGTCGGCGACGACGACCAGTCGATCTATGGCTGGCGCGGCGCGGAGGTGGACAACATCCTGCGCTTCGAAAAGGATTTTCCCGGCGCGCGGATCATCCGGCTCGAACGCAACTATCGCTCGACGCCGCACATCCTCGGCGCGGCCTCGGGGTTGATCGCGAAGAACGAGGGCCGGCTCGGCAAGACGCTGAAGACCGACCTTTCCGGCGGCGAGCGCATCACGCTACGCGGCCACTGGGACGGCGACGAGGAAGCCCGCGCCGTCGGCGACGACCTCGAAGCCATGCAGCGGCAGGGCGAACGCCTGGACGACGTGGCGATCCTCGTGCGCGCCTCGTTCCAGATGCGCGCCTTCGAGGACCGTTTCATTACGCTGGGGTTGCCCTACCGCGTCGTCGGCGGCCCGCGCTTCTACGAGCGCCAGGAGGTGCGCGATGCGCTCGCCTACTTCAAGGTGGTGGTGTCGCCCGACAACGACCTCTCGTTCGAGCGCATCGTCAACCTGCCGCGCCGCGGCATCGGCGATTCCTCGCTGAAGCGGCTCCACGACGAGGCGCGGCGCAACGGCCTGTCGCTGTTCCGCGCCGCCCAGCGCCTCGTCCTCACCGAGGAGCTCCCCGCCCGCACGCGCCGGGCGCTCGGCGATCTCGTCGCTTCCTTCGGCCGCTGGCGGCAGGCGCTCAATGGGGTGCCGCACACCGAGCTCGCCGAGATCGTGCTCGACGAATCCGGCTACACGCAGATGTGGCTCGACGACAAGAGCCCGGACGCGCCGGGGCGGCTTGAGAACCTCAAGGAGCTGGTCCGCTCCATGGGCGAGTTCGAGACCATGACCGGGTTCCTCGACCATGTCTCCCTCGTGATGGACACCGAGGCCGCAGGCGAGGCCGGGGACAAGGTCAACCTGATGACGCTGCACTCGGCCAAGGGACTGGAGTTCTCAACCGTGTTCCTGCCCGGCTGGGAGGAAGGGCTGTTCCCGCACCAGCGCGCCCTCGACGAGAACGGACGCGCGGGGCTTGAGGAGGAGCGCCGCCTCGCCTATGTCGGCATCACCCGGGCGAAGCGGCGCGCCATCATCTCGTTCGCGCAGAACCGGCGCGTCCACAATCTGTGGCAGAACGCGCTGCCGTCGCGCTTCATCGACGAATTGCCCGAGGGTCATGTGGACGTGGTGGCGATGTCGACGAGCTACGGCGGCTACGGCGTCGGCGGGTTCGGCGCGAGCCGGTTCGAGGATATGAAGCCGTTCTCGAACAGCTACGCCACCCCCGGCTGGCAGCGCGCGAAGAGCCGCACGGCGCAAGGGCACGATTTCTCGCGCACCCCGCAACTGATCGAGGGTCAACTGGTGGCGAGCGAGGTCGAGGGCGGCGGTTTCGCCGCGGGCGAGCGGGTGTTCCACCAGAAGTTCGGCTACGGGCGGATCATCCGCGTCGACGGCAACAAACTCACGATCGCCTTCGAGAAGGCGGGCGAGAAGCGCGTCATCGACAGCTTTGTCGAGCGCGCCTGACGCCCTGGAGCGGCGTCCGGCCTGACTGAATCAGGCCGGCCGCTCTATCTATTTGTATTCGCATCATCTTTGTCCGCCAAGTGGCGTCCACTTGGCGGGATGACGCCGTAAGGCTTGTCCTCGCCGCCGTGATCCTTGCCGGACACCGCCGATCCGGCGTTCCCCGGCAGCGACAGGTGCAGCAGCGCGGCAAGCACGGTCAGCGCGGCGATGGCGAAGAACGCCGCCTGAAAATCCTCCGTCTGCAAGGTGGCGTCGCCGCGAAGCGCGCGCGCCGCCTCCAGCACGAAGGCGGCGAGCGCCACGCCGGTCGCCGCCGACAGCTGCTGGGCGACGGCGGAGAGCGTGGACGCCTGGCTCATGCGGTCTTCGGGGATGTCGCTGAAGGCGAGCGCGTTGAGACTGGTGAACTGGAGCGACCGGAAGAAGCCGCCGGCCGCGAGCGCGGCGATGACGAGCGCATACGGCGTTTGCGGCGTGAACAGCCCGTACGAGGCGAGGAAGCCCGCCGAGACAATCGCGTTGACGATCAGCACCCGCCGGAAGCCGAACCGCTTCAGGATCGGCCCGGCGGTGAACTTCATGGCGAGCGCGCCCGCGGCGGCGGCGAAGGTGAGCGAGCCGGAGGCGAACGCGTCAAGACCGAAAGCCACTTGCAGCATCATCGGCAGCAGGAAGGGAATTGCGCCGACCCCGATGCGGAAAACGCCGCCGCCGGTGAGGCTTGAGCGGAACGTGGCGATGGAGAACAGCCGCAGGTTCAGGATGGGATGCGCAACCCGCCGGGCGTGGCGCACGTACGCCGCGACCAGCGCCGCCCCGCAGACGATCAGGGCCGGCGCAACCCACGCCGCGAACAGCTCCCGCCCGACGATCGTGAACCCGAAGATCAGCGCCGAAAGGCCGCCACCCGCCATCGCGAACCCCGCGACATCGAGCTTCGGCGGATGCGGCATACGGATTTCCGGCAGGTAAAGCGTGGCGAGGACAACGCCGGCGATCCCGAACGGAACGTTGATCCAGAAGATCCAGCGCCAGTGGAAATAGGTGGTGATGAACCCGCCGAGCGGCGGGCCGATGAGCGGCGCGATCAGCGCCGGCACGGTGAGCCAGGCGAGCGCCCGCACCAGATCGCTCTTCGGCGCCGAGCGCAGCAGGATCAGCCGCCCCACCGGCGTCATCATCGCCCCGCCCGCGCCCTGCACGGCGCGCGCGGCGATGAGCTCTTCCAGCGTGGTGGCGAAGCCGCAGGCGGCGGAAGCGAGCGTGAACACCACGATGGCGGCGCGGAACACGGTACGTGAGCCGAACCGGTCGGCGCACCAGCCGGAGATCGGGATCACCACGGCAAGGGCGATCAGATACGAGGTGAAGGCGAGCTTCAGCACCACCGGGTCCTCGCCGAGGTCGGCGGCCATCTGCGGCAGCGACGTGGCGATCACCGTCGAGTCCATGTTCTCCATGAACAGGGCGGCGGCGGCGATCAGCGGCGCCAGCATGGTACGGGGAACGGGCATTTTCGGCGAAGGTTTAGCGCATCAGTCCGCCACGCGGCCGCCACTTGGCGGGGTGAGGCTCCAAGATATTGATCTTGCGTATCTTGTGTGGACTGGAGCGGGCGAAGGGAATCGAACCCTCGACATACAGCTTGGGAAGCTGTCGTTCTACCACTGAACTACGCCCGCGCGCCGGTTCCGGCGAACGCCGCAAAAGCATCAGGTTCGCCTTGGCCTGTCAAGCGCGGGCGCCGGTCACTTCGCCTGGATCGAGGCGAGATAGGCGACGATTCCGGCGACGCGCGCGTCGACCTTCGCCTGGCGCTCGGCCCTGGTGAGGGAGGGGTCGTCGGCCTCATAGCCGAACCAGCGGCCCCAGACCGGCATCTCGCGCGTGCCGTGCGCGGCGACCTCGGCTGCGCCGAGAATCACCGCCGTCACCCGCTCGGCGGGGAACGCGCCGCCGTTGGCCGCCGCGAGCCCGGTGAGGGTCGGCGGCGTCTTCGTCAGCGCCACCGCCACCGGCCCGTCGCCCGAACCGTCAAGGCCGTGGCAGGGCGCGCAGTAGGTGAGGAAATCGCGCTGGCCGCCGGGCGGCATGCCCTCGATGTCGGCCGGCCCGAACTTCGGCATGGCGAGCTCGTCGGCCTGCGCGCCAGGCGCAAGCAGCGCGAGCGAGGCGACGGCGCAGGCAAAGGCAAAGGCGGGAAGACGGGGCATTGCAACTCTCCGGTGAGGGGCGGTCACGGCGGAATCTCGCGGGCGACCGAATACATGTAGGCGATGAGATCGCTCGCCTGTTCGTTGGTGAACTCGATCTTCGGCATCGGCGGATGGCCCATAAGGATGCCCTCAAGCAGCGTGTCCTCGATGCCTTCCTGCGGCAGCCGTTCGAACATCACGCGGAACGGCGGCGAGGCCGGATTGGGGCTTGCGCCCGTCGCGCCGATGGCATGGCAGCGCGCGCACAGCGCCTCGGCCAGCACGCGGCCACGCTCCACGGCCGGGTCGTTCGTGCCGCGCGCGTCCGCCGTGGAGGACGCCGCGTCCGGGCCGCCGGACAACAGCCCGGCGAGCCAAGCGACGGCGAGCGCCAGCATAACCGACGTAAGCGCGATCGCCGCCGCGCGCCACGGTTCAGCCCTCAGACGCCGCAGGAGTTGGGACATGATTCGGTTCCCGTTTCAGTCAAAGTCTACCATGGCCTGGCGATGATCGGGCTTGATTCAGGTCACGGGGTCGCGAGATCAGCGCGTCGCGCGCACGGTCTGGCCGTCGCTGGCGTGGAGCACCAGCGCGCCGTCCTCGATATCGAAGCGGTTGACCTTCGCCATCAGGTCGAAAAAGGCGCGCTCGCGCTGCATGGCGTCGTCGCCGCAGGCCATCATGGTTGAGCCCAGCGGGCCGAGCGTGACGCCTTCCCCGCCGATGCTGAACCCGCCCATGTAGCGATTGCACGGAGCCTGCCCCGAAAGATGGCCCGTCTCCTCGAATTTCAGGGTGACGGGCTCGCCCGCGGGCACAGCCACCCCGGCGATCTCGGTTGCGGTCCACTCTTCGCCGGCCAGCAGCGCCGCCGGGGCCCCGCCGCAACCGTTGAGCGTGCGCCCGTCCGCGGTCAGCGAAACGGTCATCGGGCGCGGCATGCCGGTCATCGTATCGCGGCAGAGCTTCGGGGCCATTTCGAGCGTCAGACTGCGCCCGGAGGCTTCCGCCGCATAGCGCGTGACGCCGTCGGCGATCGAGGGGGCCGGAGCCGGTTCGACCAGCAGCCGGTCGCCCTCCTGGGGGCGGAAGACGAGCCATGACCCGGGGGCGATGTCCACCCGCCATCCCGGCTCGTTGCCTGTCGCGGTGAACACGCTAGCGGACGGGACGCACAGCGCCAGCGCCTCGCCCTTCACGGTGAGCGTGCCGGTCTCGCCTTTGTTCCAGAACGAGGTGGTGGGATCGCCTTTCGCCTCGTAACGCGCGCCCGACGCCGATTGCGCTTGCGCCATGGCGATGGTCTCGCCGCCGCGCGTCACCTCGGCCGCGCCGTCGCTGAACTCAACGCTCACCGCCTCGCCGCCGCACGAGAGGGCGACCGGCGGTTGGGCGGCTTCGGCGCCGGATGTGGCGGCCAGGGCGGCGGCGGTGAACGCGGCGGCGGCCAGGGTGACGGAGCAGCGGAGGGGCATGGGGGAGTCCTGTCTGCTGGTGGGTGAGTGAGCGTTCATGCCACCCACCTGTGGCGAACGTGCGGCTTCCGGCAGGGTGAACGAAGTACGGCCGGCCCGCCCCGCCGCGGGGACCGCACAACGGAAAGGGCCGCCCGGGGGGCGGCCCTTGTTCAGGCGCGTTCGTCAGCCCTCAGAACATGCTTCCGAACTTCCAGGACACGCCGACGCGAAAGATGTTGACGCTGAGATCGCCGTCGATCGAGGCGGAGCCAGGGTCAGGAAGGCCGAAGTCGTCAACGGTGTAGCGGCCGAGGTTCACGTCGTCGAAGCGGTCGTAGAGATACTCCGCGCGCACGATGAGGTTGTCGGTCGCCGCCCATTCGACGCCGCCGCCGACGGTCCAGCCGGTGACGCTGTCGTCGCCGTTCGAACTGGTCACAACCACATCTTCCGGCGCGCTGAAGCTTGTGCTGCCGTCGAGCCCCGCCACCGCACGGCCGCCGGCGGCGAACACCATGAAGCGGTCGAAGCCATAGCCGAGCCGGCCGCGAACGTGCGCCAGCCAGCTGACATCGAGGCTGCCCGTGCCGAAGCGGCCCCGCGGCTCATCGCCGATCACAACATCGCCGGTGTTGAAATCGCCCGAAACGCCGCTCCACGTGTAGTCGGCGTCCAGCCCGAAGACGACGCCGCCGAACTCGAAGTTGGCGCCGCCATAAAGGCCGCCCACCACGCCGTCGCTGCTCACCGAATCGCTGAATCCGGGATACAGGATGTTGACGACGTCGTCCGAAGGATCGTCTGGTGTGCCGCCGTCGTCCACATCGGAGATGTTTGCCGAGGAGGCGTTGTAATCGCCCCAGCCGTAGCCGAACTGTCCGCCGCCGTAGACGCCGCTCCAGCTGAACGCGGGGGCCGCCGGGGTGAAGGACGGCATGTCAGCCGCGGAGGCCTGGCTCGCAAGGGCTGTGCTGGCCAGAACCAGAAGCAGAAGTCTTTTCATTGGGAGCTCCTTCGTCGAATCACCTGATTTCAGGATGGCTCATTCTGCGCAGGGATGGGTTAACCATATCCTTAACGACATGTTGACAGCCCATTTTTCGATTTGCCTGTTGCACGATCGTCACAGCGCTTGCAATCGCAGGGCTGCCATGCGATGGAACCTGCGGGCCTCAGGACGGACCTGAAACGCTATGTTTTACGCGATCACCGATACGGGCTGCCTGCTCGCCGACTGGGGACGGTCCCAGTATGACGAGGTCATGCTCCATTGCGCGCGGATTGGCTTCAAACCTTAGGCGTTCGCTCCCTCTCCACCGTCTCGCCGCGTCCGCCTCGCCGGACGCTTCTTGCGTGAAAGAGCCAGAGCCAGGATCGCCACATGACCGCCCAACCGCAGCCGAAGAACATCAACATCGCCGAAGTCGTCGCCCACGACACGCGCCACCACTTCCATCCGTTCACCGACCACA
>DAIODI010000053.1:0-15146 GCA_036746875.1 Aestuariivirgaceae bacterium
CGCGCGGGGGTTGTTCGACGGGCAATGCGGCGGCGCGGTGACGGTGGAAGGCGCCATCGGCGTGGACTTCATCGTCGTGTGGGGCGAGCCGGGCGCGTTCACCGTCACCGGCTTGCAGTACACCCAGCCGGCCGGCGCCGGTCCGGACGGGCGCGCCACCAGCCTCGACGTCATGGTGATCCCCGAAGGCGATGGCGCGGCGGCCGGGCAGCAGGTGCTGTCGTTCCCGCTGTCCACCGCCGACGGCGCGCAGTCGATCAGGATCCCGGCGACGCCCGGCAAGGGATTGTGGCTGCGGCTGGCGGGCGCGCAGGACACGGGCGCGCTCGCGCTCGGCGATATCAGGGTCGAGACCGCGCCATAACGAAAGTATCGTCCGGCGACGCAGATCGCTTGGTGCGCCGCAGCGGCGCGGAGCGGGCCGCGCGGCCCGGCGCAACGCAAGGCCCATTGCGCCGCGGGCCGCCGGGCGTCACAGTGCGCCGACCGTGGCAGAGAGGGGGAAACCGTGACCGCGCAGGCGACGGCGACGGAACAAGCGCCGCATGGCGGGCGCACCGAGGCGGTGCGGGTGGAGGACCTGCACAAGCGGTTCGGCGCGCTGGAGGTGCTGAAGGGCGTCTCGCTGTCGGCCAACGAGGGCGACGTGGTGTCGATCATCGGGGCGTCGGGCTCCGGCATGAGCAAGTTCCTGCGCCGCGTCAACCAGCTCGAACTGCCCACGAAGGTGCGCATCTTCGTGTCCGGCTAGGAGGTGATGCTGAAGGCGGGGCGAGACGGCGATCTTCACCCGGCCGACAGCCGCCAGGTGGAGCGCGTGCGCTCCAGGCTCGGCATGGTGTTTCAGAGCTTCAATCTCTGGCAGCACATGAGCGTGCTGCAGAACGTCATCGAGGCGCCCGTCCATGTCCTGAAGGTGCCCAAGGCGCAGGCGGTGGAGAAGGCGGAGGCGTTGCTCAACCGCGTGGGGCTTTACGAGAAGCGCGACCAGTACCCTGCGTTTCTCTCCGGCGGCCAGCAGCAACGCGCCGCGATCGCGCGGGCGCTCGCCGTCGATCCGAAGGTGATGCTGTTCGACGAGCCCACGTCGGCGCTCGACCCGGAGCTCGTCGGCGAGGTGCTCAAGGTCATCCGCAGCCTCGCCGAGGAAGGCCGCACCATGCTGCTGGTCACCCACGAGATGGCGTTCGCGCGCGAGGTGTCGGATACGGTGATGTTCCTGCACCAGGGGCTGGTGGAGGAACAGGGCCCGCCCTCGCAGGTGTTCGGCAATCCCGCGTCGGCGCGCTGCCGCCAGTTCGTCAACGCCATGAACAAGACCGGCGGCTGACCGACGTCTGCGCCGCCGACCACGAATGCGTCAGGCCGATTGCCTGAAATCACGCTCCTAACGTATAGATAACGTCGGGCAAACCGCCTCCGGCCGTTCAAGAGCCCGCGTCAGGCTGTTCGGGGGCGACCACAAGAAGGGAAGAAACATGAAATCCGCTTGGAAATTCGCTGCCGCCGCTGCGATGGCGTTGTCGATCTTCATCGGTCCCGCGAGCGCCCAGGATACGGTGCGCTTCGGCATGGCGCCGGAGCCTTATCCGCCGTTCGCCTCGAAGGACGCCTCCGGCACGTGGGTCGGCTGGGAAATCGAACTCATGGACGCCGTGTGCAAGGCGATGGACGCCAAGTGCGAGATCGTCGAGATCTCCTGGGACGGCCTGATCCCGGCGCTGCAGGCCAAGCAGCTCGATGTGATCTGGAACTCCATGTCGATCACCGTGAAGCGCAAGGAAGTCATCGACTTCACAAACAAGTACTACAACTCGCCGGCGGTGGTCATCGGCCCGAAGGATGTGAAGTTCGGCGCCAAGCCCGAGGATCTCAAGGGCAAGGTGGTCGGAACGCAAGTTTCCACCATCCACTCGGCCTACGTCGAGAAGCACTTCGTTCCGGCCGGCGCCTCCATCAAGACCTACCAGACGCAGGACGAGGCCAACCAGGACCTCGCGGCGGGCCGGATCGACGCCATCATGGCGGACTCGATCGCGCTCGACGCCTTCCTCAAGACCGACCAGGGCAAGGCCTGCTGCGACGTGAAGGGACAGGTCGAGGACGATCCGGTGGTGCTGGGCGCGGGCGTCGGCGGCGGCGTGCGCAAGGAAGACACGGCGCTGAAGGAGAAGCTGAACGCGGCGATCGCCAAGGTGCGCGAGGACGGGACCTACAAGGCGATCACAGATCGTTACTTCAACTTCGACATCTACGGCAGCGCCAACTGACCGGCGCCGCACTTCCCGGCTGACAGCGGCGGCAGGCCGGGTATACTTCCCTTGCGCGACGGGAACCTTTCCCGCCGCGCGAGGGGGCCACGGACCTCGCGACGAGGCCCGTGCAGGGGATACGGCTGATGGCCGCACAATCGGTGTTCGATCTGCTCGCCCTTTCGCCGCCGGGCTGGGGAGGCAACCTGCTGCGCGGCGCCTGGAACACCATTCAGATCGCCGTGCTCGCCTACGGCCTCGGCATCGGGCTCGGCCTGATCGGCGCGATGGCGAAGCTCTCCGGCAACAAGCCGGCGTTCTGGGTCGCCGAAACCTACACCACGCTGGTGCGGGCGGTGCCCGACCTGCTCCTCATCATGCTCCTCTATTACGCCGGCACGACGGCGCTGAACCAGCTGCTGGCGAGCTACGGCGTCAGCGCGATCCAGGTTTCGGGTTTCGCCGCCGGCGTCGGCGTGCTGGGGTTCGTTCAGGGGGCCTACGCGACCGAGGTTCTGCGGGCGGCGATCCAGGCCGTGCCGGTGGGGCAGATGGAGGCGGCGAAGGCGTTCGGCATGTCGCCGTTGCTCCGCTGGCGGCGTGTCCTCATCCCGGCGATGCTGCCGTTCGCGCTGCCGGGCATGGCCAACCTCTGGCTCGTGCTCACCAAGGCGACGGCGCTGCTGGCGGTGGTGGGCTACGGCGAACTGACCCTCGAAACCCGGCAGGCGGCGGGGTCCACCAAGGCCTACTTCCTGTTCTTCTCCGCCGCGATGGTGATCTACCTCGTCATCACGCTGGTCTCGCAGCGATTCTTCACATGGCTCGAAAACCGGATGCGGCGCGGCCAGCGCCGCCACGCCTGACGGGGCCGCGGCGATGAACTGGAGCTGGCTTCCCGAATACCTTCCCGACCTGTTGAACGGCCTGTGGATCACCCTGCTTCTGCTGGCGCTCTCCACCGTCTTCGGGGCGATCCTCGCCGTGCCCATCGGGCTTGTGCAGGTCACCGGGCCGTGGCCGCTGGCGATGCTGGCGCGCGGGTTCTGCACGGTGATCCGCGGCACCCCGCTGCTGCTTCAGGTGTGGATGCTGTACTACGGGCTCGGCTCGCTGTTCCCGATGATCCCGGAGATCCGCGAGAGCTTCCTGTGGCCGGTGCTGCGCGAGGGATTCTTCTACGCCGTGCTCGCCTTCACTCTGAGCTTCGCAGGCTACGAGGCCGAGGTGGTGCGCGGCGCGCTGATGGGCGTGCCGAAGGGCGAACTTGAGGCGGCGCGCGCGTTCGGCATGACGCCGGGGCAGGTGCTGCGGCGCGTGTGGCTGCCGCGCGCCATCCGTTCCGTGCTGCCGACGCTTGCGGGGGAGACCGTTCTGCAACTGCAGGCCACCCCGCTCGCCGCGACGATCACGGTGATGGACCTGTTCGGCGTCGCCAACGCCATCCGGCAGGAAACGTACCGCATCTACGAGCCGCTGCTGCTCGTGGCGGCGATCTACATCATCCTCACGTTCATCATCGCCCGGCTGTTCAACGTGGTGGAAGGGCAGGTCCCGCAACGGCGGTGAAGCCCGAGGCGCCGGGCGGTGCGGCGTCAGTCCTCGTGGTGCCAGGTGGTGGAGATGTAGTCCTTGTCCTTCTGGCCCTTGCGCTCGAAGGAGAGGAAATCCCAGTAGCCGCACCGGCCTTCGCCGGGGAACGAACGGCAGACGGCGGGGCGCGCCGCATACACCGTGCAGCGCCGGTTCTCGGTGTCGAAGAAGCGGCAGATGCGGCCGAAGTGCTCGTCCTTCTTGCGCCGCATGATGCGCATGTGGCCGTGCCTGGCCCGCGTGAACTTCGCCTGCGCCTCCTCCGGCGTGACGCCGAAGTGCTTCGCCAGCCGCGCCAGGTCGCGTTTGGAGACGGCGATCACCGGATACGAGCAGCAGTAGCCCGGGCACTTCAGGCAGTCGTAGAGCTTCCCCATGCGGCGACACCCGGCTTCGGCGGCGTTGGCGCGGCGCCGCTTCGGAAGGCGGCGAATCGGCGCATCGTATCGCCCATCTCGGCGGTGAGCCACTCCCGGAAGGCGCGCGCCGGGGCGCTTTCCCGCATCCCCTTGCGGCGGACGAGGTGGTAGCCGCCCGGCTCCTTGATCTCGACGGCGAACGGCTTGACGAGCCAGCCCTCGGAGAGCGCGTCGATGCACACCACATGGTCGCCGAGCGCGAAGCCCTGGCCCGCTTCAGCCGCCTCGATGGCGAGGTGGTTCTGGAACATCGGCCCGCGCCACGGATCGAGCCCTTCGGCCTTCGCCTCGCGCAACAGGTCGCTCCACCATTCGCGCGAATAGGTGTGGAGCAGGGTGAACCCGGCCAAATCGTTGATCGAGGTCAGGGTGCGCCCGGCGATTAACGCCGGGGCGCATACGGGGAAGACGATGAACGGGGCGATCAGGCTTGAATCGATCTCCGCCCAGGGGCCGACGCCGGAGCGGATGCCGAGCTCGAACTCGCCCTCGTGGAACGTCACCACCCTGGAGTCGGGATCGACGGCGAGCTCGATGTCGGGGTTGGCGGCGCTGAACCGGCCAAGCCGCGGCACCAGCCAGCGCGAGGCGAACCCCGGCTCGACGGTGACGGCGAGCCGGCGCGTGGAGCCTTGCGCCATCACCCGGCGCGTGGCCTCGGCAAGGCCGTCGAACAGCGGCGTGAGATCGCGGCCGTAGCGCTCGCCCGCGTCGGTGCGCGTAACGCCGCGTCCGGTGCGCCGGAAAAGCTCCACCCCCAGCCACTCCTCAAGGTCGCGGATATGGCGGCTCACCGCGGCGTGGGTGACGAACAGCTCTTCGGCCGCAGCGGTGAAACTCTCGTGCCGGGCGGCGGCCTCGAAGGCGCGCAGGGCGTTGAGCGAAGGCAGGCGGCGGGGCATGGGCGAACAATCCGTATGTGAGTTTTCCTGACATGTCAGGTAGCAATTTGCCGTTTGCGGCGCAACAGAAGCGCGTGCACATTAACTCCACAAGAACAACAGGAGCAACCATCATGAACTGGATTTTCGAAGCTTTTTCGGGCGTTTACTCGACAGCGACGTTCAGCGCGCCGGTGCGCGTGCACAATGCTGCGACTGCGAACGATCCGTCGAAGGCCTACGGTGCGCAGGCCAGGCGCAAGTGACGCCTCGCTACGCCCGCCCGGCCGCAACGGCCGAGATCTCAACCTTGAATCGCGCATCTGCAAGGCCCGACACGACGAGCAGCGTCATGGCGGGCCTTGTTCCGTCGAGCGCCCGGTCGCGCACCTCGCGGTAGAGCGGCACCGATGCGGGATCGGTGATGTACACCGTCACCTCGACGAGGTTTTCCCGCGTCATCCCGGCCGCCTCGACGATGGCGAACACATTCGCCCACGCCAGCTCGTGCTGGCGGCGTTCGGTCTCCCCCAGCCGCCCCGCCGGGTCCGTGCCGACCTGTCCCGAGACGAACACCAGCCGCTCGCCGGCCTCCACTTCGATCGCCTGGCTGTAGGCGGAAAACGGCTTTGTGGCGTTGGCGGTGAACAGCGGCCGGACCATGGGGGTGTTTCCTTGCAAAATCTCTGATTCGAGGCTTGCGCGCGACGGTTGCGAACAGTAGAACATCCATAGAACATTCAACCGGGCGAAGGAAGCGTCACAATGGCGGGGTCGGTCAACAAGGTGATTCTGGTCGGCAACCTGGGCAAGGATCCGGAAGTGCGCCGCCTCGGCTCCGGCGATCCGGTGGTCAACCTCAGGCTCGCCACATCCGAAAGCTGGCGCGACAAGGCGACGGGCGAGCGCAAGGAGCGTACCGAGTGGCACTCGGTGGTGATCTTCAACGAGAACCTCGCGCGCATCGCCGAGCAGTACCTGAAGAAGGGTTCCAAAGTGTACATCGAGGGCCAGTTGCAGACCCGCAAGTGGCAGGACCAGTCCGGGCAGGACCGCTACTCGACCGAGGTCGTGCTGCAGCGCTATCGCGGCGAACTGACCCTGCTTGACGGCCGCGGCGGCGGTGGCGGCGAAATGGCGGCGGGCGGCGGCGACGACTTCGGGCAATCCTCCGCCATGGACCGGCCGCGGGTGGCGCGCGCCGCCGGCGGCGGCGAGCGCGCGGCCGCGCCCAGCTTCGCCCGCGACCTCGACGACGAGGTGCCGTTCTAGCGCATCCTCCCGCCAAGTGGCTGCCACCTGGCGGATAAAGATGACGCGAATACAAGCAGATAGGGCGGCCAACCAGATTAAGTCTGGCCGGGACCCGTCCTGGGCTCCGGCGATGCGCTGGCGATCTCCGGTAGCAGCGCGCCGCTGATTAAGCCTTTCGGCCAACGCCGGGTTAACGCGATGCCTCAATAAGCCCACATTTGGCGGGTGAAAGAGAACAACGTTGTCTGTCGCGGTCCTGTGAGGTCCGCCCCGCCACCTCCGGCGGTCAACCGAACAGCAGGCAATCGAGCAGCAGGGGAAGCCGGGATGCGAGTGGTCCGTATGCTTGCGATCTGCGGCCTTCTGGCCGGCCTTTCACCTGTCGCCGAGGCGTCCGACAAGCTGAGCTCCAGCGAGTTGCGCGAGCTGTTCCCCGGCAGGTTCCAGGCGGTGGTGAGCGGCGTCGTGACGGTGAACCTCACCGCCGGCGGCGACGGATCGCTGGTCGGCCGGATGGCGCGCGGTTCCGACAGCGGCCGCTGGTACGTGCGCAACGGCAAGCTCTGCATCGTCCTCGACAAGTGGATGAACGGCAAGCCGAAGTGCAGCGCCGTGACCGCCGAGGAGGGCTGGTTCCGGGCCGCCGACGTGCGCTTCCGCAGGCTCTGACAGATTTACCCCCAACGCACTGAATTATCGAGACTTTTTCGGCTGCGCCACGGTTGCCGCGGAACTTCCGTTCTGCTACCTTCGGCAAGCGATTCGATGCGGGGCGCATGACCCCGCGCGCCACTCCCTTCCGCCCGTCACGGCGCCCCGCCGGATCCGGGCCGATCGTATCGAGGGTCCACCTTGGCCGATGACGACGTGAACGCCCCGGCGGGCAGCGACAGCGGCGACGTCCGGCCCATCGCCATCGAAGAGGAGATGCGCCGCTCCTACCTCGATTACGCGATGAGCGTGATCGTCTCGCGTGCGCTGCCCGACGTGCGCGACGGCCTGAAGCCCGTGCACCGGCGCATCCTCTATTCGATGCACGAGAACGGCTACGACTGGAACAAGCCGTACCGCAAGTCGGCGCGCGTGGTCGGCGACGTGATCGGCAAGTATCACCCGCACGGCGACCAGTCGATCTATGATGCGCTCGTGCGCATGGCGCAGGAGTTCTCCATGCGCCTGCCGCTGATCGACGGGCAGGGCAATTTTGGCTCGGTGGACGGCGATCCGCCGGCGGCGATGCGCTACACCGAGGTGCGCATGGGCCGCCCGGCGCATGCGCTCATGGACGACATCGACAAGGACACCGTCGACTTCCAGCCCAACTACGACAACTCCGAAACCGAACCCACCGTCCTTCCCGCCCGCTTTCCGAACCTGCTCGTCAACGGCGCCGGCGGCATCGCCGTCGGCATGGCCACCAACATCCCGCCGCACAATCTCGGCGAGGTGGTGGACGCCTGCATCGCCATGATCGACGATCCCGCCACCGGCATCGAGGATCTCGGCGCGATCGTGCCCGGGCCCGATTTCCCCACCGGCGGCGTCATCCTGGGCCGCGCCGGCATCCGCGCCGCGCAGGCGACCGGGCGCGGCTCCATCGTGATGCGCGGGCGCGTCGGCGTCGAGACGATCCGCAAGGACCGCGAGGCGCTGGTGATCACCGAGATCCCGTATCAGGTGAACAAGGCGTCGATGATCGAGCGCATCGCCGAACTGGTGCGCGACAAGCGCATCGAGGGCATTTCCGACATCCGCGACGAGAGCGACCGGCGCGGCATGCGCGTCGTCATCGAGCTCAAGCGCGACGTGGTCGCGGACGTGGTGCTGAACCAGCTCTACCGCTTCTCGCCGCTGCAGAGCACCTTCGGCGGCAACGCCGTGGCGCTCACCGGCGGGCGCCCCGAGGTGATGACGCTGAAGGACCTGATCCAGGCCTTCATCGCCTTCCGCCAGGAGGTGGTCACCCGGCGCACCCGGCGCCTGCTCGGGAAGGCGCGCGACCGGGCGCATATCCTCGTCGGCCTCGCCATCGCGGTGGCCAATATCGACGAGGTGATCGCGCTGATCCGCAAGTCGCCCGATGCGGCGACGGCGCGCGCCGAACTCATGGCGCGCGACTGGCCGGCGCGCGACATGGCGCCGATCATCTCGCTCATCGACGATCCGCGCCACCGGCTGACGGAGGCCGGAACCTGCCGGCTGTCGGAAGAGCAGGCGAAGGCGATCCTTGATCTGCGGCTGCAACGCCTCACCGCGCTGGGGCGCGAGGAGATCGCCGCGGAGATGCGCGCGCTCGGCGCCGACATCGAGGGCTATCTCGCGATTCTCGGCTCGCGCGAGAAACTGATGGGCGTGATCCGCGCCGAGCTTTCCGAAGTGCGCGCGCAATTCGCCACGCCGCGTCGCACCGAGATCGTCGATCACGACGGCGAGGTGGAGGACGAGGATCTCATCCAGCGCGAGGAGATGGTCGTCACGGTGAGCCACGCCGGCTACATCAAGCGCGTGCCGCTCGCCGCCTACCGGGCGCAGCGGCGCGGCGGCAAGGGCCGCTCGGCGATGCAGACCCGCGAGGAGGATTTCGTCACCAAGCTGTTCGTCGCCAGCACGCATGCGCCGATCCTGTTCTTCTCCTCGCGCGGCATGGCCTACAAGATGAAGGTGTGGCGCCTGCCGCTGGCCGCCCCGCAGGCGCGCGGCAAGGCGCTGATCAACCTCTTGCCGCTCGAACAGGACGAGCGCATCACCACCATCATGCCGCTGCCGGAGGACGAAAGCGCCTGGCGGACGCTCGACATCATGTTCGCCACCACGCGCGGCACGGTGCGGCGCAACAAGCTCTCCGACTTCGCCGAGATCAACCGCAACGGCAAGATCGCCATGAAGCTCGACGAGGGCGACGCCATCGCCGGCGTCGATACGTGCACCGAAGACGAGGACGTGCTGCTGACCACGCGCGAAGGCCAGTGCATCCGGTTTCCGGTCACCGACGTGCGGGTGTTCGCCGGGCGCAATTCGGTCGGCGTGCGCGGCGTGGCGCTCGCCGGCGACGACCGGGTGATCTCGATGTCGCTGCTGCGCCACTTCGAGGCTTCCGGCGACGAGCGGGCCGCGTACCTGAAGATGCGCCGGGCGGTGACGGGCGAGGAGACCGACGCAGCGCCGGAGCCCGATGAGGCCGTGGGCGGATCCGAGACGCTGACCCAGGCCCGCTACGCCGAGATGAGCGCGGCCGAGCAATTCGTCCTCACCGTGTCGGCCAACGGCTACGGCAAGCGAACCTCGTCGTTCGAGTACCGGCTCACGGGACGTGGCGGCAAGGGCATCACCGCCATGGCGGTGAACGAGCGCAACGGTCCCATCGCCGCCTCCTTCCCCGTGGAGGACGGCGACGAGGTGATGCTCGTGACCGGCACGGGGCAGGTGATCCGCTGCGGCGTGGACGACATCCGCATCGCCGGTCGCTCGACGCAAGGGGTGATCGTGTTCCGCCTCGACGGCGAGCAGGTGGTCTCGGTCGAACACCTCACCGACATGAGCGGCGAGGACGACGCGGCGGGCGGCGAGCCCGACGCGGGGTCGGACCCGGACGAGCCGGCAGGTCGCGAACCCGGCTCGGACGCGTGATCGCCGCCGTCGCTTGCGGGCGGCGCGCAAAGCCGCAATAAGGGGCGCGCTCTGGCGGCGAGAGCTTCCGGAGCCAACGCCGACCTTCGAAAACCGCCATGCTCCGAACCGCACTCTACCCCGGCAGCTTCGACCCCGTGACCTACGGGCATCTCGATGTGATCGCGCGCGCCTTCCGGCTGTGCGACAAACTGGTGCTGGCGATTGGCGCGCACCACGAGAAGAGCGGGCTTCTGCCGCTCGACCGTCGCATGGCGCTGCTGCGCGAGGTGGCCAAACCGATCGCCGATCATGCCGGCGGCCGGATCGAGGTGACGACGTTTTCCGGCCTCGCGGTCGAGGCGGCGCGGCAGGCGAAGGCGACGCTCATCGTGCGCGGCCTGCGCGACGCGTCCGACTTCGACTACGAGGTGCGCATGGGGCAGATGAACGCCGCGCTCGCGCCCGATATCGAAACGGGGTTCCTCGCCGCCGGTCCTGGCGTCCGGATGATCGCCTCTTCGCTGGTGAAGCAGATCGCGCGCATGGGCGGCGATGTTTCGGCGTTCCTGCCGGAGCCGGCGCTCAAGGCGCTCCACGAAACCCTGAAAGCCTGACATCCCCGACAGGAGAACGACATGCATCGCAGAAGTCTTCTTGCCGCCGCCGTGCTGATGGCGCTCGCCGCGCCTTCGGCGCACGCCGCCGACGATCCCGAAAACACGCTGGTCATGACGCTGAAGTGCGGTGAGGTGGTGATCCGCCTGCGTCCCGATCTGGCGCCGAAGCACGCGGCGCAGATCAAGCAGCTCACCCGCGAGAAGTTCTACGACGGCGTGGTGTTTCACCGCGTGATCGACGGCTTCATGGCGCAGACCGGCGACCCGACGGGCACCGGCATGGGCGGCTCGAAGCTGCCCGACATTCCGGCCGAGTTCTCGGCCGAGCCGTTCCGGCGCGGCACGGTGGGCATGGCGCGGGCGCAGAACCCCGACAGCGCCAACTCGCAGTTCTTCATCATGTTCGCCGACGGCGCATTCCTGAACGGCAAGTACACGGTGATCGGCGAGGTGGTGAAGGGCATGAACTGCATCGACCAGATCAACAAGGGCGAGCCGCCGCCCTCGCCCGACAAGATCATGACGCTCAGGGTTCAGAAGGACACGTGAGGGGATGACGGCGATGGCTGATCTCGAAAACACGATCTACATGGAGCTGCCCTCGGGCCGCGTCATCATCGAGCTGCGCCCGGACCTCGCGCCGGGCCACGTGCAGCGGATCAAGGAGCTGGCGCGCGAGGGTTTTTATGACGGCGTGCCGTTCCACCGCGTCATCGAGGGCTTCATGGCGCAGGGCGGCGACCCGACCGGCCGCGGCACGGGCGGCTCGTCGAAGCCCGACCTCAAGGCCGAGTTCTCCCGCGCCCCGCACAAGCGCGGCGCCTGCTCGATGGCGCGCTCCTCCAACCCCAATTCGGCGAACAGCCAGTTCTTCATCTGCTTCGCCGATAGCAACTTCCTCGACGGGCAGTACACCGTGTGGGGGCAGGTGACGGAGGGGATGGAGCACGTCGACAAGCTGAAGCGCGGCGAGCCGGTGCGCGATCCCGACCGCATCAAGTCCATGCGAGTGGCCGCCGACGTCGCCTGACGAAGGGCCGAGCGGGGCCATGCGCCTCGACGACTTCGACTTTACGCTCCCCGAAAGCGCCATCGCGCTGCGGCCGGCGTCCCCGCGCGACAGCGCGCGGATGCTGGTCGTGCGCCCGGGCGACCCGCAGCCGTTCGAGGACCGGACGGTGCGTGACCTGCCGTCGCTGCTCGAGCCCGGCGACGTTCTGGTGATGAACGACACCCGCGTCATCCCGGCGCGGCTTCGCGGCGTTCGGGCGGCGCGCGCCGGGGCCTCGCAGCCGGTGGCGGTGGAGGCGCTGCTGGCGCAGCGAATCGACGGCGGGCGCTGGCGGGCGATGATGCGGCCGGCGAAACGGCTGAAGCCCGGCGACCGGGTGACGTTCGGGTCGCAAGGCGCGCCGACCCCGGCTGGCGAGCTTTCCGCCGAGGTCGAGGCGAAGGCCGGCGACGGCGCGGTGACGCTGCGCTTTGATCGCGCGGGCGCGGCCCTCGACCAGGCGGTTGCGGCGATCGGCGAGACCCCGCTGCCGCCCTACATCGCCGGCCAGCGGGCGACCGACGCGCGGGACACCGCCGACTATCAGACCGTCTACGCCCGCCGCGACGGAGCCATCGCCGCGCCGACGGCGGGCTTGCACTTCACCGACGAGCTGCTGGCGCGGCTCAGGGCGCGCGGCGTCGCCACCGAGTTCGTGACGCTGCACGTGGGCGCGGGCACGTTCCTGCCGGTCAAGGTGGAGGACGTCGCCAGCCACAGGATGCACGCCGAGTGGGGCGAGGTGAGCGAGGCGACGGCGGCGCGGCTGGCGACGGCGAAGCGCGAGGGCCGGCGGATCGTCGCGGTCGGCACCACGTCGCTCAGATTGCTGGAGGCGGCGGCGGCGAACGGCGTCGGCGCGCCGTTCCGGGGCGAGACGGAAATCTTCATCACGCCCGGCTTCCGCTTCCGCGCCGTGGATGCGCTGATGACCAATTTCCACCTGCCGAAGTCCACGCTGTTCATGCTGGTGGCGGCGTTCAGCGGTCTCGACGTGATGCGGCGCGCCTATGCGCACGCCATTTCAGGCGGCTACCGCTTCTACTCGTACGGCGATTCCTCGCTGCTGCACCGGGCGCGGCCGTGACGTTCGCGTTCCGCCTCATCGCCTCCGACGGGCGGGCGCGGCTGGGCGAGATCGCCACGCCGCGCGGCGCCATCCGCACGCCGGCGTTCATGCCGGTGGGCACCGCGGGCACGGTGAAGGCGCTGACCCCGGAGCAGGTGCGCTCGACCGGCGCCGACATCATCCTCGGCAACACCTATCACCTGATGCTGAGGCCCGGCGCGGAGAGGGTGGCCCGGCTTGGCGGGCTGCATCGCTTCATGAACTGGGACCGGCCGATCCTCACCGACTCCGGCGGCTTTCAGGTGATGTCGCTGGCGAAGCTCAGAACCGTGGACGAGGACGGCGTGACGTTCGCCTCCCACCTCGACGGTTCACGCCATCACCTGACGCCGGAGCGGTCCATGGAGATCCAGCGGCTTCTCGGCTCGACCATCCAGATGCAGCTCGACGAGTGCGTCAGCTTCCCGCACCCCCGCGAGGAGGCGGCGCGCGCCATGCGGTTGTCGCTGCGCTGGGCGGAGCGCTCGCGCCGGGCGTTCGGTGACCAGCCCGGCCACGCCTGCTTCGGCATCGTGCAGGGCGGTGTGGAGGAGGATCTCCGGCGTGAGTCGGCGAGGGGGCTGATCGCCATCGGCTTCGACGGCTACGCCATCGGCGGGCTGGCGGTGGGCGAGGGGCAGGTTTTGATGCTCGCCACGCTCGACTTCACCACGCCGGCGCTGCCGGCCGACCGGCCGCGCTACCTGATGGGCGTCGGCACGCCGTCCGATCTGGTGGAATCGGTGGCGCGCGGGGTGGACATGTTCGACTGCGTCATGCCCACGCGATCGGGGCGTCACGGCCAGGCCTTCACCCGGTTCGGCAAGCTGAACCTGCGCAACGCCCGGCACGCCGACGATCCACGCCCGCTGGACGAGGCGAGCGATTGCCCGGCGGCCTCCCGGTACTCGCGCGCCTACCTCCATCACCTCGTGAAGTCGGGCGAGATCCTCGGCATGACGCTGCTCTCGTGGGCGAACCTCGCCTTCTACCAGGCGCTGATGGCGGATATCCGCGCGGCCATCGCGGAGGGGCGGTTCGCCGCGTTCCGCGCCGCGTTCCACGAGGCGCAGGCGAGAGGCGGGGCGGCGGACATCGGACCCTCGTCTGATTGACGCTCCCGGGGAACCATGCCAATCGTTCGGCGCTTGGTTGTCTCGGGAACCGCGCGGGAGACTGGAACAGATGAAGATGCAGGGCGAACGGCAGATCGCGGCGCCGCGATCACGCGTGTGGGCGGCGCTGAACGATCCCGAGGTGCTGAAAAAGTCGATCCCCGGATGCGAGCGGATCGACAAGCTGTCGCCCACCGAGTTCGAGGCGCGCGTCGTCGCCAAGGTCGGCCCGGTGAGCGCCGGTTTCACCGGCAACGTCAACCTGTCGGAGCTCAAGCCGCCGGAAAGCTACCGCATCTCGGGCTCGGGCAAGGGCGGTCCGGCAGGCTTCGCCTCGGGCGGCGCGCGGGTGAAGCTTGAGCCGAAGGATGGCGGCACGCTGCTCTCCTACGACGTGGACGCCAACGTCGGCGGCAGGCTCGCCCAGATCGGCAGCCGGCTGATCGACTCGACCGCGCGCAAGATGGCCGACCAGTTCTTCACCAACTTCGCCAGGGTCGTGGAAAGCAACGCGCCGATCGCCGGCGAGGTGACTGAAACAGCCGCGCCGGCCAAGGCGGCGGCGAAGAAGGCGGCGAAGGCCGCGAAGGCCGCCCCGGCGAAGGATGCGCCGGCGAAGGCCGCCCCGGCGAAGGATGCGCCGAAGGCCAAGGCGGCGAAGGATGCGCCGGCGAAGGCCGCCAAGGCTGCGCCGAAGGCCAAGGCGGCGAAGGCTTCGTCGGCCAGGGCCGCGGCGAAATCACCGAAAAAGGCCGTCGCAGCGGCTGCGGCTCCGGCGGCGCGGACCAGCCGCTCGGTCGCCCGGGCCGAGGCCGAGGCCCGTACAGCGCAGGTCGCCGCCGCCAGGACCGGGGTGGTGGCGTCTGCGCCCGCGCCCGCCGCCGCTGCGCCGGCCACTCCCGCGCCGGTGGGAACTTCGGATCCTCGCCCGCCGGAAACCCCCGTGGTCCGCTCCGGACCGGCGGCCGGGGAAGGGTCGTCCAAGACCTGGGTGTGGGTTCTCGTCGCCGTCGCCGTGGCGGTGCTGCTTGCCGTGATGCTCGTGCGCGACTGAGCGGCGAAGGCTGGACTTCGGGCCCGCCAGCACCCAAATACATTGTCAGGCGTCTTGGTAGGGCGGGTTGTTCCGCAGTATTCGGCGCCCGCGTGTAATGATCCGTTCAGCGATGTCGCCTAGTCTTGCTGGCTGCCGCGTCGCGGCGAGCATGGCGTGAACGGAGCCTGGGGGTTTGCATGGCAGAGAGCGC
>DAIODI010000054.1:0-14626 GCA_036746875.1 Aestuariivirgaceae bacterium
CTGGGTCTATCACAGCATGCTGTCGGGGCGGCGCACGGCGCTGGTCGCTCCGTGGCGGGGAAACTCGACCGTGCCGCTGCACGCCTCAAGCGGCCGCCAAGCGCCGGTAGTGGCGCTGGCCAAGGGGGGCGTGGTCGGCGAGATCGACCGCTGCGACGGCGCCTGGTGCGAGATCGAGGTGCCCGGCGGCTATCACGGCTTCATCGAGCAGACGATGCTCTGGGGCGTCTATCCCGGCGAGCAGGTCTCCAACTGACGGCGACCTTTCGTCGGCGGCGCTCAGCTGCGCTTGCGTTCCAGGCGGACGATCACGTCGATGCGCGTCACGGCCATGCCGTCGGGGGCGTCCGGAAGTCCGACGACGTCAAGCTCATCCGTGGGGATGTCGATGAGGCGGCCTTCCGGTTCGAGGTAGTAGTGGAAGTGGTTCGACGTGTTGGTGTCGAAGCAGGCCTTGTGGCCCTCGATGGCGACCTCGCGCAGCAATCCCGCCGCGGTGAACTGGTTCAGCGTGTTGTAGACGGTGGCGAGGGACACATCCACCCCGGCCGCCGCGGCTTCCGCATGCAGCGACTCAGCCGAGAGGTGCCGGTCGCCCGCGCCGAACATCAGGCGCGCAAGCTCCAGGCGCTGGCGCGTGGGGCGCATGCCGTGCGAGCGCAACCGCGCGGCAAGCCCCGCTTCGTCCGTCGATCGATGTTTCGCCCCGGTCATCGTAGCGGCGTTGGTTGCCTTGCGCGCTTCATGGCAGTAAAGCATGTCCAAAATAATCATCCCGGGCCGCCGGCGCAACACCGGGGGCTGCGGCGGGGCGTCAGGGGCGCGCCGGATCGTGCGGGGCCTGTCGAACCGGGTGAAGCCGCGGCGGCGATGGCGGGAACGGGTAGGGGAATGGGCGAACGCAAGTCGAGTTTCGATTACGAGGCGCTGCTGGCGTGCGGCCGGGGCGAACTGTTCGGCCCCGGCAACGCCCGGCTGCCGCTGCCGCCGATGCTGATGTTCGACCGCATCACCCGTATCCGCGAGGACGGCGGCGAGCATGGCAAGGGAGAAATCGTCGCCGAACTCGACGTGAAGCCCGACCTGTGGTTCTTCCCCTGCCACTTCCAGGGCGACCCGGTGATGCCCGGCTGCCTTGGTCTCGACGCCCTCTGGCAGATGCTGGGGTTTTTCCTCGGCTGGCTGGGCGCACCGGGCCGCGGCCGGGCGCTCGGCGTGGGGGAGGTGAAATTCACCGGGATGGTGACGCCGGCCACCCACACCGTCACCTATGTGGTGAGCCCGAAGCGGCTGATCCTGCGCAAGCTCAACCTCGGCATCGCCGACGGCGTGATGAAGGCGGACGGCGAAACGGTTTACGCGGCGAGCGATCTTCGCGTCGGCCTGTTCGGCTCCCCGGCCGGCTCGTGAGGCGGTGTCGCCACTGGATAAGGATCTGCCCATGAGGCGCGTCGTCGTCACCGGGATCGGCATCGTTTCGAGCATCGGCAACACGGCGCAGGAGGTGACGGCTTCGCTCGCCTCGGCGCGCTCCGGCGTCGGCAGGGCGGCCGACTACGAGCGGCGGGGTTTCCGCTGCCAGGTGCACGGCGCGCCGACGCTGGACCTCGACTCCGCCGTGGACCGCCGGGTGCGCCGGTTCATGGGCGACGGCGCGGCGTGGAACTACGCCGCCATGGGCCAGGCGATCGCCGCCGCCGGGCTTGAGGCGAGCGACGTCCGCAACGACCGCACCGGCATCATCATGGGCTCGGGCGGCCCCTCCACCCGCATCCTGGTGCAATCGGCAGATACGGCGCGCGAGAAATCGCCCAAGCGGGTCGGTCCGTTCGCCGTGCCCGCCTGCATGTCGTCCACCAACTCGGCGACGCTGGCGGTGCCCTACGGCATCCGCGGGGTGAACTACTCGATCTCGTCGGCGTGCGCCACCTCCACCCACTGCATCGGCAACGCCGCCGAACTCATCCAGTGGGGCAAGCAGGACGTGATGTTCGCCGGCGGCGGCGAGGAGCTCGACTGGACGCTCTCGGTGCTGTTCGACGCCATGGGCGCGATGTCGTCCGGCTACAACGCCACCCCGGAGAAGGCCTCGCGCGCCTACGATCTCAACCGCGACGGCTTCGTGATCGCCGGCGGCGCGGGCGTCGTGGTGCTGGAGGAGCGCGAGCGGGCGAAGGCGCGGGGCGCAAGGATCTACTGCGAGCTTGTCGGATACGGCGCGACGTCGGACGGCTTCGACATGGTGCAGCCCTCGGGCGAGGGAGCCGAGCGCTGCATGCGCCTCGCGCTTTCGACGGTGAAGGAGAAGGTGGACTACATCAACCCGCACGCCACCTCGACGCCGATCGGCGACCGCAAGGAGATCGAGGCGATCCGCGCCGTCTTCGGCAAGGATGTGCCGCCGATCTCGGCCACCAAGTCGCTCACCGGCCATTCGCTCGGCGCGGCGGGGGTGCAGGAGGCGATCTACTCGATCCTGATGATGAAGAACGGCTTCATCTGCGAAAGCGCCAACATCGAAACGCTCGACCCGGAGTTCGCCGACATGCCCATCGTGCGCAAGCGCATCGACAACGCCAGGCTCGACGTGGTGATGTCGAACTCGTTCGGCTTCGGCGGCACCAACGGCACGCTCGTGTTCCAGCGCCATGAATGAGCCGCCGGTGACGACGATGACCACCGCCGGGCTGATGAACGGCAAGCGCGGCCTCGTCATGGGCGTGGCGAACGATCACTCGATCGCCTGGGGCATCGCGCGCATGCTTGCGAGTCACGGTGCGGAGCTCGCGTTCACCTACCAGGGCGAGGCGTTCGGCAAGCGTGTGACGCCGCTTGCCTCGTCGGTGGGATCGAAGCTCGTGCTGCCCTGCGACGTCGAGGACATCGCCACCGTCGACCGCGTGTTCGGCGCGCTGGGCGATGCCTGGGGCGGGCTCGACTTCGTCGTCCACGCCATCGCCTACTCCGACCGCAGCGAACTCAAAGGCCGCTACGCCGACACCACGCGCGAGAACTTCATCCGCACCATGGTGATCTCGTGCTTCTCCTTCACCGAGATCGCCCGGCGCGCCGCGGCGATGATGCCGAACGGCGGGGCGCTGGTGACGCTCACCTATGGCGGCTCCGTGCGGGTGATGCCCAACTATAACGTGATGGGCGTGGCCAAGGCGGCGCTTGAATCGTCTGTGCGCTACCTCGCCGCCGACTACGGCGCGCAGGGCGTGCGGGTGAACGCGATCTCGGCCGGCCCCATGCGGACGCTGGCGGGAGCGGGCATCGCGGACGCGCGGATGATGTTCAACTACCAGAAGCGCCATTCGCCGCTGAAACGCACGGTGACGCTGGATGAGGTGGGGGGCGCCGCCCTCTATCTGCTCTCGCCGCTCTCCGGCGGCGTGACCGGCGAAATCCACTACGTCGATTCCGGCTACAACATCATCTCCACCCCGCAGCCGGCCGAGATCAGGGGTGGCGGCTACGGCGGCGAGGAGTGAACCCGCCAGCCCTCACATGCGGTGGGCGCGGATGAGGGCGGCGGCGCGGGCGAACGCCGTGTTGGCGGCCGGAACGCCGGCGTAGATCGCCACCTGGATCAGCGCCTCCTTCAGCGTCGCCGGTGAAACGCCGGCCCGCAGCGCCGCGCCGAAGTGGAGGTCGAACTCCTCCCACCGCGACAGCGCCGCGCAGGTGACGATGACGATGATCCGCCGCGTCTGCTCGTCGAGGCCGGGGCGCGTCCACACCTCGCCCCAGCAGTAGCGGGTGACAAGGTCCTGGAAATCGTCGTTGAAGTCGGTCCGGTTGGCGATCGACCGGTCCACCCACGCATCGCCCAGCGCCGCGCGTCGGCGGGCTGCGCCGGCAAGATAGCGCTCGTCGGCCGGCAGGCGGTGGCCGGTGAGGAACCCGGCGAGAAGCAGCGTGAAGGCGTTCGCCTGCTCGATGTTGGAGATGTGGCGTGCGGGGAGCATGGCGTGGCGGGCGTCGGATACGCCGCCGGCGATCTCCTGCCCGCGCGCCGGCGGGGTCGAGGGGTCGTCGCTGCCGGAGATGACAAGCGTCGGCGCGGCGACCTTCGGCAACAGGTTCGCAAGGTCGAGGTCCATGAGCATCCGGCACACGGCGGCGTAACTGCGCGGGTCCGTGCCCTCGATCATGGCCCGCACCGCCGCCACGGCAGGCGGATCGGCCTCGCGGAAGGCGGGCGAGAACCAGCGGTCGATGACGCTGTCCGAGATCGCCGTCATGCCGTTGGCCTCGATGGCGGCGATGCGCTCCGCCCAGACGTCGCGTGGAGGGAACGACGTCGCGGTGTTGGCGAGCACGAGCTTGACGATCCGGTCCGGCGCGTGGGCGGCGAGCCAGAGGCCGGTCGCGCCGCCCATCGAGACGCCGCAGAACGAGAACGTCGGCAGGTTGAGCGCGCCGGCGAGGGCGAGCACGTCGCGGCCGAGGTCGTCGATCGTGACGGCTCCGCTCGCCGCGCAGTCCGATGCGCCATGGCCGCGCTGGTCGTAGCGCACGATGCGGAACGTACGCGCCAGCGCGCTCGCCTGCGCCTGCCACAGCCCGTGGTCGGCGCCGAGCGCGTTGGAGAAGATCAGCGCCGGGCCGTCCGGCGGGCCCTCGACGCGATAGAACAGGCGCACGCCGTCGTGGCTGGTGAAGAACGGCATCCCTCGCCTCCGCCTTGTTCGCTCGTCAGGCCCGCGCCCAACCCTGCTTCATGTTGCGATAGCCCAGCGTGTAGACCTCCTCCGGCGTCGGTGCAAAATCGCGCCACACCCGCGTCGCCGCCGCCAGCGCCGGGAGCGCGCGGCCGAACGACTCAACCGTCAGCCAGCCGTCGTACTTCGCCCGTTTCAGCGCCGCGTAGGTTTCGCGCCACGGCACATGACCCTTGCCAGGCGTGCCGCGGTCGTTTTCAGAGATGTGGACGTGGATCAGGTGCGGACGAATGGTGCGGATCGCCGCAATGGGGTCCTTCTCCTCGATGTTGGCGTGGAAGGTGTCGAACATGGCCTTGACCTGCGGATGGTCCACCTCCGCCACATGGCCTGCGAGCTGGTCCATCGTGTTCAGGAAGTAGCACTCGAACCGGTTCAGGGCTTCAAGCGCGAAGATCACGTTGCGCCGCGCCGCGTGGTCGCCGGCGCGCCGGTGGAAGGCGATGGCGCGCCGGCGCTCCGCCGCCGTCGGGCCTGCGCCGGAGAACCACCCGAGCTCCGAATGCATCGGCCCGGCGATCACGTGCGCGCCGAGCGCCGCCGTGCAGTCGATCACCCGGCGAGCGTAGGCGGCGGCTGCGGCCTGGTGGGTCTTGTCCGGCGACAGCGGGTTTTTGCCGGAAGGGCCGATGACGCTGACCACCGTGCGCTCCAGCCCGATCTCGTCGAGCAGCGCGCCGATCCGTGCATAGTGATCGGCGTCGCCCTCGAAGACGGGAACCTCGACCCCGTCGTATCCCGCCGCCTTGAGCTTGCGCAGAAGCGGCGCGTGCCGCTGCGTGACGTGCGTTGTCCACAGAAGCAGGTTGAACCCGAACTTCACCATCGCCGCCCTCCCGCGCCCGTGGTGATGACAGGACGCGCCGGCGCGATTGTCAATCAGGACGGCTGGCCGCCCGGCGCCGCAGGGCGGCCGCGCTGGCGGCTGGGGGAGACGCCGAGCCGCGCCTTGTAGGTCCGCGAGAACTGCGCCAGCGAGCCGAAACCGGAGGCGAGCGCCACCTCGCGCACGGAGAGTTTCGAGTAGGCGAGCAGCCGTTCGGCCCGTTCGAGCCTGAGGCGAAGGTAGATGTGCTTCGGCCCCGCGCCGAAGCGGGCGCGGAACAGCCGGTCGAGCTGGCGCTGCGACACGCCGGCGGCGACGGCGATGCGCGGAACCGGCAGGGGGTCTTCGAGCGCCGCCTCCATCGCCGCGATGGCTGCAAGCAGGCGCGGATCGCTGCCGGCGTAGCGCCGCGACAGGGCGGTGCGCCCTTCGCCGGTCGCGCCGGGATGGCGGTCGTGGACCAGCGTCTCGGCGACGGTTGCGGCGAGCGGCTCGCCTTCGATGGCGGAAAGCCAGTCCAGCATCATGTCGAGCGCGCTGGTCCCGCCCGAGGCGGTCAGGCGGCCGCGGTCGATGACATAGCGGGCGTCCTCCACCACGACGCGCGGGAACGTTTCGCGGAAAGCGGGCAGCGTCTCCCAGTGGCAGGTCGCGCGGTAGCCGTCGAGCACGCCCGCGCCCGCCAGCAGGAACGCGCCGGTGTCGACGCCGCCGAGCAGCGCGCCGGTGCGCGCAAGGCGGCGCAATTCGTTGAACACCTCCCGGCGCATCGCCTGCTCGTGGTCGTAGCTGGCCGAGGCGACCAGAAGATCGGCCTGCCGCAGCCCGCCGAGCGGTGCTTCAACCGAAACCGGGATGCCGTTCGAGGCGGTGACGGCCTCGCCATCCACTGAGACGAACCGCCAGGCGAACGCGCCGGGGCGGAAGCGGTTGGCGACGCGCAACGGCTCCAGCGCGGAGTAAAGCGCGATCATCGAGAACCGAGGCGCCAGCAGGAATACGACATCGCGCGGGCGGATCATGGCGTTTTGACCATAACCGGCAAACCAATGGCGAGAAAAGCCAAATCAACGTCGAGCGCGGCGATAGAGTCAAGCCCGTCCACCCGCCTCCCGGAGAGAACCCATGAACCCGAAAGTCATCGTCACCTGCGCGGTCACCGGCGCGGGCGACACCGTCGGCAAGCACCCCGCCATTCCGGTGACGCCGGAGCAGATCGCCAGCGCGGCGCTGGAGGCGGCCGCGGCGGGCGCGGCGGTGGTGCATTGCCATGTGCGCGATCCCGCCACCGGCAAGGGCGCACGCGGCGTCCACCTCTACCGCGAGGTGATGGAGCGCATCAGGGCGAAGAACACCGACGTCATCATCAACCTCACCGCCGGCATGGGCGGCGACCTCGAGATCGGCCAGGGCGAAACGCCCATGGCGTTCGGCGGCGGCACCGATCTCGTCGGCCCGGTGGAGCGCCTGCTGCACGTGGCGGACCTGCGTCCGGAGATCTGCACGCTCGATTGCGGCACGCTCAACTTCGGCGACGGCAACGGCATCGTGGTGCAAACGCCCACGCAGCTGCGCGAGCAGGCGCGGCTGATCCAGTCCTACGGCGTGAAGCCCGAGATGGAGATCTTCGACTCGGGCAATCTCTGGTTCGCCAAACAGCTGTGCGCCGAAGGGCTGATCGACGACCCGCCGCTGTTCCAGCTCTGTCTCGGCATCCCGTGGGGCGCGCCGGGCAACACGCAGACCATGGCCTACCAGGTGGGCGAATTGCCGAAGAACGCCATCTGGGCGGCGTTCGGTATCGGCCGCAACCAGATGCCGATGGTGGCGCAGGCCGTGGTGCTGGGCGGCCATGTGCGCGTCGGCCTTGAGGACAACCTCTGGCTCGAGAAGGGCGTCTACGCCTCCAACGGCACGCTGGTGGAGCGGGCGGTGAAGATCATCGAGCTCCTCGGCGCCAAGGTGGCGACGCCCGCCGACGCCCGTGACATCCTGAAGCTCAAGAAGCGCTAGGAGAGCGGCATGGGCGAGATCGAGATCAGGACCGTCGGCATCGCCGGCACGGGGCTTATCGGCGCAGGCTGGGCGGCCCGCCTTCTGGTGCGCGGCTACGATGTGGTCGCCTACGATCCGTTCCCGGAAGCCGAGCGGAAGCTGCGCGCCGCGATCGCGGTGGCGTGGCCCTCGATGCTGCGCCTCCTCGGCGTCTCGAAGGTGAGGAAGGGCAAGCTCTCCTTCACCACGACCCTCGCCGAAATGGCGAAGGCGGCGGATTTCGTGCAGGAGGCGGCGCCCGAGCGCGAGGACCTCAAGATCAGGCTGTTCCGCGAGATCGGCGAGAACGCCCGCCCCCATGTCATCATCGCCTCCTCGTCGTCGGGCTTCCTGCCGACGCGGCTGCAATCGCAATGCCCGAACCCGGAGCGCGTGCTCATCGGCCATCCGTTCAACCCGGTCTACCTCCTGCCGCTGGTCGAGACGGTGCCGGGCGAGCGAACCTCGTCCGAAGCCATGGACCGGGCCGGGCGGTTCTACGAAGCCATCGGCATGCATGTGCTGCGGCTGAAGCGCGAGATCGACGGCTACATCTGCGACCGCCTGCAGGAAGCGATGTGGCGCGAGGCGCTGCACTGTCTCAACAAGGACATCGGGGCGACCGGCGACATCGACGACGCCATCGTCTACTCGGCCGGCATGCGCTGGGCCTTCATGGGTTCGTTCCTCACCTACCACCTCGCCGGCGGCCCCGGTGGCATGCGCGATTTCATCAAGCAGTTCGACCCGACGCTCGAACTGCCCTGGACGGATCTTCCGTTTCCGAAGTGGAACGAGGCGCTGGAGAAGCGCCTCGTCGAGGGCTGCGAGGCCCAGGCCGGGGGCTTGACCGTTGCGCAGCTTGAAGCCCGCCGCAACGACGTGCTCGTCGACATGATGCGGCTGTTCCGCCAGCACAACGTCGGCGCGGGGCAGGTGCTCGCCCGCGAGGAGGCGAAGCTGCTCGCCGCCGCCCGGCGCTGGAGGACCGGCGGCAAGGTGGAAGCGCCGCTGTCGCTGTGGGACGGGCTCGTGCCGACGTCGTGGATCGACTACAACGGCCACATGACGGAGGCCGCCTACCTCACCGCCTTCGGCGAGGGCATGGACCGCTTCTTCCGCTTCATCGGCGTGGACGAGGCCTACCGCGCGGGCGGCTCGTCGTTCTACACCGTCGATACGCACCTCACCTTCAAGCGCGAGATCAAGGCGGGCGAAGCCGTGCGCGTCGAGACACAGCTTCTCGGCGTGGACGACAAGCGCATGCATCTGTTCCAGCGGCTGTTCGCCGGCAAGGAGCTCGCCGCCACGGGCGAGCAGCTGCTGCTGCACGTGGACACCAGGGCGATGAAGGCGTCCGTGATCGCGCCCGCCGTGGCCGCAGCGCTGGCGGCGGTGCGGGCCGCCCACAAGGCGCTGCCGCGTCCGCCGGAAGCCGGCCGCGTGACGGCGGTCAAGGCGCCCGCACGCAAGGCGGCGAAGAAAGCGCCGCGCAAGGCCTCCAAGGCGAAGACGGCGAAGACCAGCGCGCGCACGGTGAAGGCCGCGGCGGCGCGCCAGCCCGCAAGGCGCACGCCGGCCCGCAAGGCTACGAAGAAGGGAAGCCGCTGATGCCGCACCGGGTGATGATCACCGCCGGAGCATCCGGCAGCGGGCTTGCCATCGCGCAAGGCTTTCTCGCCGCCGGGCATCGCGTCCACATCTGCGACGTGAACGACGGCGCGCTCACGGCCGCAAAGTCGGCGCATCCGGCGCTTGGCGTCGCCACCGTCGACGTCGGCGACCCCGCCGCCGTGGACCGCTGGTTCGACGCGACGCTGAAGGAGCTGGGCGGCCTCGACGTGCTCGTCAACAACGCCGGCATCGCCGGACCGACGGCGGCGGTGGAGGACGTGACTGTGGAGGACTGGCGGCGCTGCCTCGCCATCGACCTCGACGCGCAGTTCTTCACCGCGCGGCGCGCCGTGCCGGCGATGAAGGCGCAACGGTCGGGCTCGATCATCAACCTGTCGTCCACGGCGGGCCTCTACGGCTACCCGTTCCGCACGCCGTACGCGGCGGCGAAGTGGGCCGTCATCGGCTTCACCAAGTCGCTCGCCGCCGAGGTTGGCCGCTGGAACGTGCGCGTCAACGCCATCTGTCCGGGCTCGGTGTCGGGCGACCGGATGGACCGGGTGATCGCCGCCGAGGCGAGCAAGACCGGCCGCGCCGAGGAGTCGATCCGCGAGGAATACACCGCGGGCGTCTCCATGAAGCGGTTCGTCGCGCCGCAGGAGATCGCCGACATGGCGCTGTTCCTGTGCTCGCCGCACGCCGCCATGGTGTCGGGGCAGGCGATCAGCGTCGACGGCCACACCGAGACCTTCCATTCGCCCTGAGCGGCGGTCCGTCCACGGAGCACGTCCATGAACTTCGCCATGACCGAAGAGCAGCGCATGATCGTCGATACGACGCGCGCCTTCGTCGAGAACGAGCTTTACCCGCATGAACTCGAGGTGGAGCGCTCGGACAAGCTGCGCGACGACCTGCGCGAGGCGCTGAAGAGGAAGGCGATCGAGGCCGGGCTCTACGCCGCCAACATGCCGGCCGAAGTGGGCGGGGCCGGGCGCGACACCGTCACCTGGGTGCTCTACGAGAAGGAACTGGGCAAGGCAAACTACGCGCTGCACTGGACCTGCGTGGCGCGGCCCTCCAACATCCTGATGGCGTGCGTGGGCGACCAGCGCGAGCGCTACCTTCTCCCGGCGGTGCGGGGCGAGAAGTCCGACTGCCTCGCCATGACCGAGCCGGGCGCCGGGTCCGACGTGCGCGGCATGAAGACCTCCGCGGTGAGGGACGGCGATGATTTCGTGATCAACGGCGTGAAGCACTTCATCTCGCACGCCGACGCCGCCGACTTCGTGATCCTGTTCGCCGCCTCCGGCGAGGAGGATACGCCGAAGGGCAAGAAGAAGCTCATCACCGCGTTTCTGGTGGACAAGGGCACGCCCGGCTTCACTGTGCGCGAGGGCTACCGGAACGTCTCGCACCGCGGCTACCGGAACATGGTCCTGGAGTTCACCGACTGCCGCCTGCCGAAGGGCCAGGTGCTGGGCGAGGTGCACAAGGGCTTCGAGGTGGCGAACGAATGGCTGGGGGCGACGCGGCTCCAGGTCGCCGCCACCTGCCTCGGCCGCGCCGAGCGCGCGCTTGGCCACGCCCTGCAATGGGCGGTGGACCGCTCGCAGTTCGGCCAGCAGATCGGCAAGTTCCAGGGCGTGTCGTTCAAGCTCGCCGACATGGCCATGGAGCTGAAGGCGGCGGAGCTGCTGACGCTCGAAGCCGCATGGAAGTTCGACGCCAAAACCGTCACCGACATGGACATGGCGATGGCCAAGCTCAAGGCCACCGAGACGCTGGCCATGGTCGCCGACGAGGCGATCCAGATTCACGGCGGCATGGGGCTGATGGACGATCTCCCGCTGGAGCGCATCTGGCGCGACGCGCGCGTTGAGCGCATCTGGGAGGGCACCAGCGAAATCCAGCGTCACATCATCTCGCGCGCGCTGCTGCGCCCGCTCGGCGGGTGAGGCCGTGCAGGACCCGCGACCGCACCGGCGAAGGGCAATGGTATGAGCGCGCGGCTGACGCGACTGCTGTGGCCGAAGTCCATCGCCTTCATCGGCGGCGGCGAGGCGGAGGTGGCGCTGCGCAAGACCCGCGACCTCGGCTTCCCCGGGGCGATTTACGCCGTGAATCCGAAGCGCGAGAGCCTCGCCGGCGTGCGCTGCCATGCGACGGTGGCCGACCTTCCCGAAGCGCCCGATTGCGCCTTCGTCTCGATCCGGCGCGAACCCACCGTCGAGGTGGTGCGCGAATTGGCCCGGCGCGGCGCGGGCGGCGCGGTGGTCTTCGCCTCCGGCTTCGCGGAGCTCGGCCCGGAGGGCCGCCGCCTCCAGGACGAGCTTCTCGCCGCCGCCGGGGGCATGCCGGTGATGGGGCCGAACTGCTACGGCTACGTGAACTACATCGGCCGGGTCAGCCCGTGGCCGGATGAGTTCGGCGGCCACCATCGCGAGTCGGGCGTGGTGATCGTCACCCAGTCCGGCAATATGGCGGTGAACTTCACCATGACGCGCCGGGCGCTACCGCTCGCCGGCGTGTTCACGCTGGGCAACCAGGCGGACGTCGACATCGCGCAGATGCTGGAGGCGTTCGCAACCGACGAGCGCATCACCGCCATCGGCCTCCACATCGAGGGCTTGCGCGATCCCGTCGCCTTCGCCCGCGCAGCCGCCGTTGCGCGCGACCACGCAAAGCCCGTGGTGGCGCTGAAGACCGGCCGCTCCGAGCAGGGCGCGAAGGTGGCGATGAGCCACACCAGCTCGCTCGCCGGCGCCGACAGCCTCTACGACGCGCTGTTCGACCGCTACGGCGTCGCCCGGATGACCTCGGTGACCGCGTTCGTGGAGACGCTGAAGTTCCTGCACCACGGCGGACCCATCGACGGCGCGCGCATCGTCTCGATGAGCTGTTCCGGCGGCGAGGCGGCGCTGGTGGCCGACATGGCGACAGAACGCAGCGTGACCTTCCCGCCGTTCGACGCCGCGACGGGCCAGCGCGTGGCGGCGACGCTCAACGAATATGTCTCGATCGACAATCCGCTCGACTACCACACCTTCATCTGGAACCAGCGCGACAAGCTCACCGCCACGTTCTCGGCGGTTCTCTCCGGCGGCTTCGACGTGTCGATGCTGATCCTCGATATCCCCACCGCGCCGGAGATGAAGCCCGACACCTGGCTCGTCACCGCCGACGCCATCGGCGACGCCGCCATCGCCACCGGCGCGCGCACCGCCGTCGTCGCAACGCTGCCGGAGTGCCTTCCCGCCGATGTCGCGGCCAGGCTCTCGGCGCAAGGGGTGGCGCCCATGGCCGGTCTCGACGACGCGCTCACCGCCTTCGAGGCCGCCGCGTTCATCGGCTCGGTCTGGGCGCGTCATGAGACGCCGCCGGACATGGCGCGCCCGGAACGACAGGGCGGGAACATCCGTCCGTTGACGGAGTATCAGGCCAAGGCGTTGCTCGCCGCCGCCGGCCTTGCGATCCCTGAAGGCGTGGTGTGCGCGCCGGGCGACGCGCCCGACGCGGCGCGCCGTCTCGGCTTTCCCGTCGCCGTCAAGGCGTCGAGCGCGACGCTGCTCCACAAGACCGAAGCCGGCGGCGTGGCGCTCAACCTGCACACCGAGGAGGCGGTTGCGAAGGCCGCCGCCCACATGGCGACGCTCGCCGGCGAGGTGCTGGTGGAGCGCATGGTGAAGGGCGCGGTGTGCGAACTGATCGTCGGCGTGAAATCCGATCCGCAATTCGGCCTCGCCCTGCTGATCGGCGCCGGCGGCGTGCTGACGGAACTTCTGAAGGACGCCGCGACGCTGATCTTGCCCGCCTCGCGCTCCGAGATCGAACGCGCGCTCGACAGCCTTGCGGTCTCGAGGCTCATCGCCGGCTTCCGCGGCAAGGCCGGCGATCGCGCCGCCGTCATCTCGGCCATCGAGGCCGTGGCGCGCTTCGCCGACGCCCACCGCGCCTTCATCGAGGAACTCGACGTCAACCCGCTGATGGTTCTTCCCCCCGGCGAGGGCGCCGTGGCGGTGGACGCGCTCATCGGCATGCGCAGCATCGACTGACTGAGGAACGCCCATGTCCAGCCCGGCGCAAAATCCCATCCGCACCGAACGTCGCGGCGCGGTGCTCGAAGTCGTCATCGACCGGCCGAAGGCGAACGCCATCGACGCCCCGACGAGCCGGATCATGGGCGAGGTGTTCGCCAACTTCCGCGACGACCCGGACCTGCGCTGCGCCATCATCACCGGCGCAGGCGAGAAATTCTTCTGCCCGGGCTGGGACCTGAAGGCGGCGGCGGCGGGCGAATCGCCCGACAGCGACTACGGCGTCGGCGGCTTCGGCGGGCTTCAGGAGCTGCCCGGCCTCAACAAGCCGGTGATCGCGGCGGTGAACGGCATCGCCTTCGGCGGCGGCTTCGAGATCGCGCTGTCGGCCGATCTCATCCTCGCCGCCGGTCACGCGACGTTCGCGCTGCCGGAGATCAGGTCCGGCACGCTCGCCGACGCGGCCACGATCAAGCTGCCGCGCCGCATCCCGTTCCATGTGGCGATGGACCTGCTGTTCACGGGCCGGGTGATGGACGCTGCGGAAGCGGCGCGCTGGGGCATCGTGAAGGACGTGGTTCCGGCGGCCGACCTGATGACCCGGGCGCGGGAACTTGCCGATCTTTTGGCGTCGGGTCCGCCGCTTGTGTTCGCCGCCATCAAGCAGACGGTGCGCGAGACCATGCACCTTCCCGTACAGAACGCCTTCGACCTGGTGACCAGACGCAAGCTCGCCACCGTGGACGCGCTCTATTCCAGCGAGGACCAGCTTGAAGGCGCAAGGGCTTTCGCCGAGAAGCGCGCCCCGGTGTGGAAGGGGCGATAGCGCATCATCCCGCCAGGTGGATACCGCTCGGCGGAATGATGCTGTAGCTTCTCCGGCATAAGCTGCGGGCGGGGGGCGACATGGGGAACGAGAGGAACGCAGGGCGTGTGATCGTGGAGCGCCGCGCCGATGGCGTTCGCATTGCAATCTTGCCGCCGCGCAGCGCCGGGACCTTGTTCCTTGTGGCGTTCGTCGGGTTCTGGCTGTTCATGTGGATGACGGCGTTCACCCAGATCGACCTGCCCGCCGAGACCGGAGGTTTTTGGCTGGTCTGGCTCGTCGGATGGAGCTCCGGCGCCATCATCGCGACGTCGGCGCTGCTGTGGATCCTGTTCGGCCGCGAGGATATCGAACTCAACAGCGTCCGGCTGACATACCGGCCGAGCATCCTTGGGCTTGGGGTCCCGCGCTCTTACGACGTGGCGACGATCAGCGATCTGCGGCGCTTTGACGATCCCGCAAAGGCGCAGCTTCCGCTTCCCGTGCCATGGATTTACAAGCGCATAGCTTTCGACAGCGGCCCGCGCACCGTGCGTATGGCCGATAATGTCAGCGACGCCGAGGC
>DAIODI010000055.1:0-14588 GCA_036746875.1 Aestuariivirgaceae bacterium
CGTTCCCCGTTGCGAACATCATCAGGGTCAGGACGAGAGCAAACCCCACCTTGCAGCCCAGTTCCTGCGCCGCAGGTCCCAGCGGTTTCCCACGCGCCGCCTCGACCGCGTAGAAGAGCAGATGCCCTCCATCGAGCATTGGAATCGGAAAGAGGTTAAGCAACCCTATGCTTACCGAAAGGATAGCCGCCATCCTTAACAGTTCGTAAACGCCCAGCGACGCCGCCTGGCCCGTCATCTCGGCGATCCCGAGCGGCCCGGCGAGTTGGGCGGTGTCCTCCCGGCCGGTGATCATCCGCCACACGTACCACAGCGAATGCGACGAGATGTACCAGGCGTCGCCCACCGCCTTCTCGATCGCCGGGATGAACGCCTGCTTCTCGAACACCCGCTCGGGAACGGCGGCGCGTTCCACGCCGATCAGGCCCACCGTCACCGTGCGGCCGTTGGCGGTGAGTTCGGTCGCCTTCGGCGTGACCGTGGCGACGAATTCCTCGCCGTTGCGGTCAAGCACGATCGGCAGGGATTCGCCGGCGCGCGGCGTCACCAGCCGCTGCACGTCCTCGAACGAGGGCGTCTCCACCCCGTCCACCTTGACGATGACATCACCCGGCAGGATGCCGGCCGCTTCCGCCGCGCTGCCCGCCTTCACCGCATGGACCTTCGGCGGCGACGACGGGACGCCGACGAACATGGCGCCGAGGGCGAAAATCACAATGGCGAGCAGGTAATTGGCGAGCGGACCCGCCGCCACCACGGCGGCGCGCTGCGCCACCGGCTTGGCGTAGAAGTCGCCCGGCTCGGGCGGCTTCGACGGGGCCGTCTCCGGCATGCTGGCGGCGTTGGCGTCGCCGGCGAACTTCACGTAGCCGCCAAGCGGAAGCCAGCACAACTTCCAGCGGGTGCCGTGCTTGTCGTTCCAGCCGAAAATCTCGCGGCCGAAGCCGATTGCGAACGCCTCGACGTTGACGCCGCACAGCCGCGCCACCTTGTAGTGGCCGTACTCATGCACGAACACGATCAGCGACAACACGATCAGGAACGGGATCACATACCCGATCACGATCCCGAACGGCGCAGACAGAAAGCCAACCAAATCCATCGTGTTCTCCAGACCGGACGGCGCGCCCGGCCGCTTCCCTTTAGTTTGACGCGCCGCCGCGACCGGCGCCCGCCACAGGCGTTGCAAGCTCCGACGCGGTGCGCCGGCCGAACGCATCGGCGGCCCAAACATCGTCGAGAGAAGACAGCGCCGTCACCATTCCCGCCCGTTCCGCCTGTGACAGCACCTGCTCCACAAGCCGTGCAATGTCGAGGAAACCAAGCCTTTGCGTCAGGAAAGCGGCGACCGCGACCTCGTTGGCGGCATTTAGCACAGTTGTTGCGCTTCCGCCACGGGCCAGCGCCGCGCGGGCCAGATCGACCGCCGGAAACCGGCCGGAGTCCACCGCCTCGAACGTCAGCGCTCCGATCGCGGCGAGATCCAGCGGCTTCACCGGCGCGGCGATGCGCTCCGGCCAGGCCATGGCGTAGGCGATGGGGGTGCGCATGTCCGGAGTTCCCATCTGCGCGATGACCGATCCATCAATGTAGGACACATAACTGTGAACGATGGATTGCGGATGCACGACCACCGCAAGTTTCGCCAGCGGCACGGCGAACAGATGGTAAGCCTCGATCAGCTCCAGGCCCTTGTTCATCAGCGTCGCGGAGTCGATGGTCACCTTCTGGCCCATCGACCAGTTCGGATGCTTCAGCGCGTCCGCCGGCGTGGCGCGTTCAAGCTCCGCCATGGAGCGGGTGCGAAACGGACCGCCCGATGCGGTGAGGGTGACGGCGGCGATGCGCTCGAGGTTCGCCGCCTCGAAGCACTGGAAGATGGCGCTGTGCTCGCTGTCCACCGGCAAGACGCGCGCCCCCGCCTCCCGGGCCGTACAGGTGAACAACTCGCCGCCCGAAACCAGGCATTCCTTGTTGGCGAGCGCAACCGTCGTCCCCCTCCGCGCCGCCGCCAGCGTCGGCGCGAGGCCGCTTGCGCCGACGATCGCCGCCATCACCATGTCGACATCGCGCTCCGCCGCCTCGACCACGGCGTCAGGTCCGGCGGCGCAGGCGATGCCGGTTCCGGCGAGGCGCTCCTTCAGTTCGGCGTAGCCGTCCGGGTCGGCGGTCACGGCGAGTTTCGCGCCCGTCTGGCGCGCGGCGTCGGCCAGCGCGGCGATGTTGCGGTTGCCAACCAGCGCCTCGACCTCGAAGCGGTCCGGGTGATGGCGCACGATGTCGAGCGTGGAGGCGCCGATGGAGCCGGTGGCTCCGAGAATGGTCAGCCGCTTGCGCGCCGCGGGCGCGCCGGCCGTAGCCGCCGTCATGGATCAATCCCGGTTGGTTGATGTCTCACCATACGAGAAGACCGCCGGCCGCGCCGTCGATCCCGCCTCGTGAGATTCCCAATAGCGCGGCGGCGACGGCGGCGGCAACCAGCCCGTCCACCCGGTCGAGCAATCCGCCGTGACCGGGGATCAGCCGCCCGGCGTCCTTGACGCCGTGGGCGCGCTTGAGCGCGCTCTCGAACAGGTCGCCGCCCTGCTCCACCACTGCGAGGACGGCGGCGATCAGCACCACCGGCAGCATGGCCGGAAGTCCGGCGCCCAGCGCCGTGCCGAGGCCGGCGAGCGCGGCGCCCGTCATCGCCCCGATCAGTCCCGCCCACGTCTTGTTGGGGGAGACCGAGGGCCACAGCTTCGCGCCTCCGATCAACCGCCCGAAGAAGTAGGCCGCCGTATCGGCGCTCCACACCACCGCGAACAGGAACAGCACGGCAGTGAGGCCGTGCTCGGGATGCTGGCGCAACACGACCAAGGCCAGCGGCGGCAGCGCCACGTAGGGCACGCCCACGGCGGCCCACCGATTGATCCGGCTGCCGCGCGCCAGCTCCAGCACCAGGCTTGCCGCCCAGCCAGCCAGCACCAGACCCAGGGCGGCCCCGTAGCGATCCTCCACCGCCAGCGCCACTCCGGCCACCGCGATGGCCGTGTGGATGACCGTCTGGACGAGATCGCTGTCGAACACCATGCGGCACCATTCGCGCGCGGCGATGGCGCCGATGGCGGCGGCGATCATGGCGAACCAGAATCCGCCCACCCAGGCGTCGATCAGGACGAGCGGGATCAGGACGGCGGCGCTGGCGCAGCGCACGCCGAGGTCGCGCCAGCGGGACGGCGGGGGCGCTCGCTGCGCCAGCCCGCTCATGCCGGGGTCGTGGCCCGGGTGGTGATGCCGCCATAGCGGCGCTCGCGGCTCTGGTACTCGGCGATGGCGCGCGCGAACGCGTCGCGGCCGAACTCCGGCCAATGCTCCTCGACGAACACGAACTCGGTGTAGGCGAGCTGCCAGAGAAGATAATTGGACAACCGCTGTTCGCCGCTGGTGCGGATGAGCAGGTCGGGATCCGGGATGTCGGGCGCATAGAGCCGCTGCGTCAGCGCCTCGGTGTCCACGTCAGCCGGATCGAGACGCCCGGCGGCCACGTCCTCGGCGATGCAGCGCGCGGCGCGGGCGATCTCCTGGCGCGAGCCGTAATTGAACGCCACCACCAGAGAGAGCCCGGTGTTGTGCGCGGTCAGCCGCTGGCAATCATCGAGCATGGCCAGGATATCGGGCGAAAGCCCCTCGCGCTCGCCGATGACGACGATGCGCACGCCTGCGCCGTGCAGCTCGGCCACATCCTGCTGGATGAAGCGCCTCAGCAGCCCCATCAGGTACCGGATTTCGCTTTGCGGGCGGCTCCAGTTCTCGGTCGAGAACGAGTAGATCGTCAGGTAGCGAACGCCGAACTCGATGGCGGCGTGAACGGTGCGGCGCACCGCCTCGATGCCCTGGCGGTGACCGGAGGAGCGCGGCAGCGAGCGCCCGTGCGCCCAGCGGCCGTTGCCATCCATGATGATCGCCACGTGCCGGGGTCCGAAGACGCCGGGGCCGGCGGCCTTGCTGTTCATTGTGCTTGCTCGCTCACCCTTCGGCCAGCCCCCTCGAAAATCTTCACTGGCGGGTGTCCGCCGCGTCAAACCTGCATGATGTCGGCGTCCTTGTGCTGGAGCGCTTCGTCGATGTCCTTGATCACCTGGTCGGTGGCCTTCTGCACGGCGTCGGCGTGCTGGCGGTGCTCGTCTTCGCTCATGTGCGCCTCCTTTTCGAGGCGCTTGAGAAGCTCCATGCCGTCGCGGCGCACGTTGCGCACCGCCACCTTCGCCTTCTCGGCGTACTGATGGGCGACCTTCGTCAGTTCCTTGCGCCGCTCGGTGGAAAGCTCGGGGATCGGCACGCGGATGGTCTGGCCTTCGGTTTGCGGATTGAGACCGAGGCCGCTGTTGCGGAGCGCCTTGTCCACGGCCTGGGCGAGGCCGCGGGCCCACACCTGCACCACCAGCAGCCGCGGCTCGGGCGCCGAGATCGTGCCCACCTGGTTCAGCGGCATCGTGGAGCCGTAGGCTTCGACCGTCACGGGTTCGAGGAGGCTCGCGGACGCCCGGCCCGTCCGCAGCCCGGCGAACTCGTGCTTCAGCACCTCGACCGCGCCCTGCATGCGGCGCCGGATGTCGGCAAGATCGAAGGCTGGGGGCTTGGCCATGGGGCGTTCCTTCGGACAGCGGCCGGATCAGGGACTGACGGTGGTGAACGTTCCCTGTCCGCGCACCACCTCCGGCAACGAACCGGGGATGCGAATGGAAAACACGATTACCGGAATCCCGTTGTCGCGTGCAAGCGCGATCGCGGCGGCGTCCATCACCTTGAGGTCACGCGCCAGAACCTCGGTGTAGGAGAGCCGGTCGTAGCGCACGGCTGCCGGATCCTTCTTCGGATCGGCGGAATAGATGCCGTCGACGCTCGTTCCCTTCAGGATCGCATCCGCCCCCATCTCGGCGGCGCGCAGCGCCCCGGCCGTGTCGGTGGTGAAGAACGGGTTGCCGGTGCCGGCGGCGAACAGCACCACGCGGCGGCGGGCCAGGTGCTTCATGGCGATATCGCGCACATAGGGTTCGCACACCGTGGGCATGGGGATCGCCGACATCACCCGCGCGTCGAGACCCACCGCCTCGAGCGAGCCCTGCATGGCGAGCGCGTTCATCACCGTCGCCAGCATCCCCATGTGATCGGCGTGGACGCGGTCCATGCCCTGCGCCGAAGCGGCCAGCCCGCGGAAGATGTTGCCGCCGCCGATGACCAGACCCACCGTCGCCCCGGCCTCGACAGCCTCGGCGATCTCGCGCGCCAGCCGGTCGGCCACCGTCATGTCGATGCCGTAGCCGCGCTCGCCCATCAGCGCCTCGCCGGAGAGCTTGATGAGCAGGCGCTTGTAGGGAAGCGGAGGGGTCATGGCGGCGTCCGTGGCGGGCGGTGGCTGACGTTACGCCCAGTGTAGACGAACCCCTGGCGATCCGGAAAACCGCCACCGGCCGGCCGGTCGCGCAGCGCGCACCCGGAAACGGCCGGGCGTCTGGCCCGGCCGGACGGCCCGTCCCGGCGGCGTGCTCAGCCGCCGTGGGCGACCTTCGCCACCTCGGCGGCGAAATCGTCCTCCGCCTTCTCGATGCCCTCGCCCAGCATCATGCGGGTGAACCCGGCGATCTTCACCGGCGCGCCGACCTGCGCCTCGACCTCCTTCAGCACCTGGGAGACCGACCTGGTGCCGTCGTGGACGTAGGCCTGTTCGAGCAGCGTGTTTTCCCTGGCGAACGACTTGAGCCCGCGTGCGAAGAGCTTCTGCAGCACGTGCGCGGGCGTGCCCTGGGTCTTCTCGGCAAGGAGCGCCTTCTCGCGCTCCAGGGTTTCGCGCGGCACGCCCGCAAGATCGAGCGCCACCGGATTGGCGGCGGCGATGTGCATGGCGAGCTGGCGGCCGAACTGGGCGAGCTTCTCCGGATCGCCCTTTGATTCAACCGCCACCAGCACGCCGATCTTGCCCAGCCCCGGCGCGATCTGGTTGTGGAGGTAGGAGCCCACCACGCCCTCGCCCACGCTGTAGGCGGCGGTGCGGCGTACGTTCATGTTCTCGCCGATGGTGGCGACCGCGTTCGCCACCTCGACCGCGATCGCATGGGCCGATCCGGCGATGTGGGAGGCCTTGAGCGTCTCCACGGCGCCGCCGGCCGGCAGCGCCGCGGCGGCGATGGCCGAGACCAGCTTCTGGAACTCCGGGTTGCGGGCGACGAAGTCGGTTTCCGAGTTGACCTCGACAAGCGCCGCCGTCCTGCCGTCGCTGGCCAGCCCCACCAACCCTTCCGCGGCGACGCGCGAGGCCTTCTTGGCCGCCTTGGCGATGCCCTTGGCGCGCAGCCAGTCCACCGCGGCCTCGATGTCGCCGTTGGTTTCGGCCAGCGCCTTCTTGCAGTCCATCATGCCTGCGCCGGTCTTCTCGCGCAGGTCCTTCACCATGGCGGCAGTGATCTCGGTCATGCTGTTTCTCCGAGTCCGGTCAATCGTTTCGGGATCTGACTGCGCCGTTCTCGTGAACGAACGTGACGGTCAGGTGTCGGCAGTTAAAGGCGGCGGCGGGGCCGTCGCCGCGGCCGGCGATAAGGAGGACGCCGGGGAGGCGCCGGCCGTCATGTCAGGAAGCACTTCCGGGCGCGGCGCTTCGGAGGCGCCGATGTCGGCGCCGCCAATGGCCGCCGATTGCGAGATGCCCTCGATGGCGGCGCGCGAGATCAGGTCGCAGTAAAGCGCGATCGCCCGCCCGGCGTCGTCGTTGCCCGGGATCGGATAGGTGATGCCGGTGGGGTCGCAATTCGAATCGAGGATGGCCACCACCGGAATGCCGAGGCGGTTGGCCTCCTTGATGGCGATCTGCTCCTTGTTGGTGTCGATCACGAACATGATGTCGGGCAGCCCGCCCATGTCCTTGATGCCGCCGAGCGCCTGGTTGAGCTTGTCGCGTTCGCGCGACAGGCTGAGGAACTCGCGCTTGGAGTATCCTTGCGCGCCCTTCACGATCAGGTCGTCCAGCTGGCGCAGCCGCTTGATCGAGTTGGAGATGGTCTTCCAGTTGGTGAGCGTGCCGCCCAGCCAGCGCGAGTTGATGAAGTACTGGGCGCAGTTCTTCGCCGCTTCGGCGATGGCGTCCTGGGCCTGGCGCTTGGTGCCGACGAACAGCACGCGCCCGCCGCCGGCCACCGTGTCGCGCACGGCGACGAGCGCCTGCTGGAACAGCGGCACGGTCTGCGACAGGTCGATGATGTGGATGCCGTTGCGCGCCCCGTAGATGTAGGGAGCCATGCGCGGGTTCCAGCGGTGCGTCTGGTGGCCGAAGTGCGCGCCGGCTTCAAGCATCTGGCGCATGGAATAGTCGGGCAATGCCATTGCCGGTGTCTCCTTTTCCGGTTGACCTACGCCAAGGCTTGAACCGGGGGGTCCCGGACCGGATGGACACATCGCCTATGTGGGGAAGCGCGCTTCCCGTGGCGACGGCCCGGCCTCGCGTGTGGAATTCACGATGCGGCGTATAGCGGCCCGCGCGCCGCGATGCAAGTCCGCGGGTCGCGGGTCGAAGGCCGCGCGGCCCGGAGCGTCATCCATGTGGCCGCCACCATCCCGACATCCGCGTCAGCCCCTGCCCGGCCGCCGGCTTAAGCCTTCATTAGGCCGTTCACGCTAGATTGACTTCAGTGAGTTGCGTACCAAGCGTTTGGAAGCCGGGGCCTCGTCGCTCCGGCTTCCGCCGTTATGGCGGCGATTCAGGCCGCGCGCTCCATCGCCTCAATGAGATGGCGGGCCAGCATCCGGGTGGGTCCGGTGGCGCTCGCCTCGAACAGCGCCAGCGCGCGCCTCTTCTCCTTCGCCGGCGCGCTGGCGAAACGCGTCACCAGCGTTTCCACCACCTTGCGGCCGAAGCGCTCGGCCGAAGGCCACTCATTCTCGCCGCGCAGCTCCCGCGCCACGTCGGCGGCGGCCCGCAGCAGCGGGAAGCACTCGTCGGGGAGGCCCGCCGTCACGGTCAGCGCGCGCAACGACAACGCGCCGTTGTCGTACATCAGCTTGCGCGTCCGCTTGAGCGAAGTCGCCGTCAGAAAGGCGAGCGCCCGCTCGACGATGTGCATATGCCCTTCGGCGGCGGCCTTCAGCAGCAGCGAGGGCGTGAGCATGTCGCGCGAGGAGACGAAGGCGATGAGCCGCGAAAGCTCCGCAGGATCGGCGCTGTTGAGCAGGGCGATCAGCGTACGGTCCTGCGCGTCCGACACCATGCCGCGCCCGTCGTCGCCGGGCGACCAGTCGTTGGCCTTCACCATCGACTGCATGCGGCTGCTGGCGCGGCGCACCTCAAGGATGCGGATGTCCACCGGCAGGTCGTCGAAACCGAGCAGCTGCTCGACGATGTCGCCCCGCTTCCAGAACCGCACGTAGATGCGGCGCAGAAGCGCAGCGTCGGGCGTTACGGCGGGATTGTCGAGCATGACGCGAACAGCGGCCTCCGAGCCGCCCTCGGCGAGCGCGGAAACGGCGGCCCCGGAGATGTCCTCACGCGCCGCGATGGCGCACTGACGCGCCTCGTCTCCGGCGCGCGCAATGGCGGCCATGGCGGCGGCGTCCAGCGATTGCGCCTTGGCGAGGAACGGCAGCGCGATGGACTCGTCGTCGGCGGCGATGGAGGCGACCACGCGGCGGTCGAGCTGCGGGCAGGCGGCGAGGCTTTCGGCCAGCTGACGCCGCACCACCTCGTCAGGATCGGCGCTGAGGCGCAGCAAGGAGGGCGTCACCGCGTCGAACTCGTCCTGCGGGCAGCCAGGATCGCAGACGAGATCGGCGAGCTGCACCGCCAGCTCAAGGCGCTCGAACGGCGTGCCGGTGTTGATGACGTGCGCGAATATCCGTGTATCGAACACCGGTTCGCTGGCCTCGCCCACCTTGTCCCTCCGCAGATACCGCCGGGTTAACTTCCCGCTTCATTCCGGAACGGTATCGCGGGAGAGGTTAAGAAGCCGTTTACCATAGGCGGCGAACCGCGGGATTAACGCCGTTCCCTGCCTTCGGTCTGCGCGACCACGGCGACCGGCGTCGAAGACGGCGAGACCGCCACCTGCCCCGCCTCGAACTTGGGCGGGGCGGGCCTCGTCTTCATGCGGTGGATGGCGTAGACGCCAAGCGCGCCGTAGACGATCGCCATGTAGGTCATGAAGCCCGCGGTGCCGATCGCCTCCATCATGCCGCCGGCGAGCGAAGGCCCCAGCACCGACCCCGCGCCGTAGATGAGCACAAGCTGGCCGGAGGCGCCGAGCATCTGGTCCCTGTGCAGGTGGTCGTTGGCGTGGGCGATGGCGAGCGAATAGATCGGCATGGCGATGGCGCCGAACACCGTGAACAGGCCGATCAGCGACTCGACCGAGTACTGCGCCGCCGCAATGCAGGCGAGCGCGACGATCGAGGCCATGAGCGCCAGCGCGGTGAGCACGAGGCGGCGATCGAACTTGTCCGACAGCACGCCGATAGGCCCTTGCGACAGGATCACGCCGAGCGGCGGCAGGGCCATCATCAGCGAAACATGGGGCAGCGACAGCCCCTGCATCATGCCGTAGACCGCCCCCATGCTGAAGAACGCGCTCTGGGCGAGCCCGTTGGCGAAGGTGGCGACGACGGCGAGCGGCGATTCGCGGTAGAGGTCGCGCAGGCCGACGCGGCGCGGCGTTTCGATCCGCGGCTCGGCCGTGGGAGCGAGGGCGATCGGCACCAGCGCCAGCGACATCAGCGCCGAAACGAGAATGAAGCGCGCGAAGCCGGAGGTGTCGTTGACGTTGAGCAGAAACTGGCCGAGACCGGCGGCGCCGTAGATGACGATCATGTAGACCGACAGCACCCGCCCGCGCGAGGCGTTGCTGGCGGCGGCGTTGAGCCAGCTCTCGACGACGATGTAGAGACCCGCCGTGCCCAGCCCGGCGATGAACCGCATGGCGAACCACCAGCCCGCCGCGATCCACAGCGGGATCATCAGCACCGCCGTCGAAACGACGGCGGCGAAGGCGGCGAACACGCGGATGTGGCCGACGCGGGAGACGATATAGGGGGTCAGGAACGACGAGGCGAGAAAGCCGAGCGAATACCCCGACATGATGACGCCGGTGGCGGTGGCGGAGAAATCCTCGCGGGCGGCCGTGACGCCGACGAGCGAGCCTTGCAGGCCGTTGCCGACCGCCAGCAGCAGGACGCCGACAAGCAGCGCCCACACGGCGCGCAGGTCTCTCAGCATGGGTGGTGATCTCCTGGCGGGCCGCTGCTCTGCGCACCCTGCCCAACGATCCGGGCGGCGTAAAGGCGGCGCGGGGCGAGGCGGCGGGCAACCGCCAGGTGGAGCGGACACCGACCCGACAGCTTGAGGTCCGCCGCTCGATCTCCGCAGGTTTGCATCATCGCATTTCGCCAGGCGCTATGCACTCGCCCGGACGAAACGCTAAAGCACGCCGGTCTGGCGCAACTTCAGGTCGAGGATTTCTTCGTCGTAGGGCTTGATCAGGCACTCGGCCACGCCATCCCAGATCGCCCGGCTGATATCGCGCGGCTCGCGCGAGCGCGGCGAGACGATGACCGTCGGCGGCCGCCCCGTTATCCGTCGCAGCCGGCGCAGGAACGCCCCCGCGTCGGCGCAGCCTGCGCCTGCGTCCAGCACGATCAGCGCCGGCATGGCTTGCCTGCAGCGTGCGATCGCCGCGTCCTCGCTCTCGGCCACCGCCAGTTCGAACCCATAGCGCGACAGCATCGCTTCGAGGCGCTGCCGCCCCGAAGGATCGCTGTCGATGATGAGGCACTGGGTCATGGCCGGTTCGTCGTCGTCTCCGGGCAGGTCGCCCGTCGTGAATGAAACCAGTCGTGGGACGGGCGGGTTAACGAGTGGTTAACCGCCCTGGACCGTTCGGACTCGCATCGCGATCCATGAACCAGATCAACGGTTTGGCGAGTTCGCCGGAATCAGGGTCAGAAACCGCCGACGCGGTCGGGAACGTCGACGCCGCACGACTCTGGCGATTCCCGGCTGCGACTCGCGAAGGCCGCCGCGTTCGCGTTTTGTCCCCTCGTCATCGCTGAACGCCGCTGGCGTTACGTGCTAGAAGGCGAGCGAGGACGGTTGGGGAGAACAGAATGGCCGGGCTGTGGTTCGAAGACTTCGAGGTGGGGCGGCTGCATGCGCATCCGATCCGCCGGACGGTGACGGAGGCCGACAACGTGTTCTTCTCCTGCCTCACCATGAACCCGCAGCCGCTGCACATCGACCGTCACTTCGCGGCGGCGACCGAGTGGGGCCAGCCGCTCGTCAACTCGCTGTTCACGCTGGGGCTGATGATCGGCATCTCGGTGAACGATCTCACCGTGGGCACCACCGTCGCCAACCTCGGCATGACGGAGGTTCGGTTTCCGGCGCCGCTGTTCCACGGCGACACGGTGAACGTAACCACCGAGGTCAGGGGCAAGCGCGAAAGCCGGTCCCGGCCGGGCGTGGGCATCGTCGAATTCATCCATCGCGGCTACAAGCAGGACGGGACGCTGGTCGCCCAGTGCACCCGCCAGGCGATGATGCGGAGGCGACCAGCCGGGGCCTGAAGCGTCATCCCGCCAAGTGGGCGCCACCTGGCGCAGAAAGGATGATGCGAAACCAGGGAGATTGAGCGCCTCGCCGCGCCTCGACCACGCGCGGCGAGTGATCGCGCGCACAAAATCGTTCGCAGGCTTTGCTTGAGCGGCGGCGGCTTCCGGGCAAGACTGGCGGCGGACCATCGAAAACCGGCAAGGGGGAACGTCATGGATCTCGGACTGAAGGGGCTCAATGTGCTTGTCACCGGCGGCACCAAGGGCATCGGACGGCGCGCCGCCGACATCTTCGCCGACGAGGGCGCCAACGTTTCGGTGTGCGCCCGCAACAGCGACGAGGTCGTGGGCGCGGTCGCCGCTCTCCAGGGCCGCGGCGTGCGCGCCTATGGCGAGGCGGTGGACGTCGCCGACAAGGAAGCGCTCACCCGTTGGGTGGAGGCGAGCGCGAAGGCGCTGGGCGGCGTGGACATCGTGGTCGCCAACGTCTCGGCGCTGGCGGTGGCCGACGACGAGGACGCCTGGCGGAAGGAGTTCGACGTGGACATGATGCACACGGTGCGCGTGGTGAACGCCGCCCTGCCGCATCTCGAGACGTCGAAGCACGGGTCCATCGTGATCGTCTCGTCGGTGTCCGGCCGCGAGGTGGATTTCACCGGCCCGGCCTACGGGGCGTTCAAGGCGGCGCTGATCCACTACGCCCAGCGCCTCGCCTTCCAGCTCGCGCCGAAGATGATCCGCGTCAACGCCGTGTCGCCCGGCAACACCTACTTCAAGGGCGGCGTGTGGGAGTGGATCGAAAACAACAACCCGAAGCTCTTCGCCGAGGCGCTGGCGCTCAATCCCACCGGACGCATGGCGACGCCGGAGGAAGTGGGGCGCGGCATCGTGTTCCTGGCGAGCCCGGCGTCGAGCTTCACCACCGGCACCAACCTCGTCATCGACGGCGCGCTGACCCGCGGCGTGCAGTTCTGAGACCGGCGCGCCGCCTCAATCGGGGCGGCGCATCCGGAACGCGGCGTCCACCACGGCGTATTCGGCGTAGCCGAGCCGGGCGATAGGCCGCATCGCCACCGTGTTCACGCGACCGTCGGCGATATAGCGATCGTCGATGTGGACGCCGACGACGCGGCCGATGACGAGCTGGTTCGCCACCTCGCCTTGCGAGTCCGGCAGGTCGACGGTCTTGAACCAGCGGCATTCGAGCGCCACCGGGCTCTCGGCCACGCGCGGCGGCGCCACGAGCACCGAGGGCGCGGCGGTGAGGCCGGCGTGGGTGAACTCGTCGCGCCCGCGCGGCAGGTGCGCGGAGGAGGCGTTCATCTGCTCGCGCAGGTCCCATGTGGCGAGATTGACCACGAACTCAGCCGTTTCGGCCACGTTGGCGGCGGTGTCCTTGGCGCCGTGCCAGCCGAAGCCGCCGCCGAAGGCGACGTAGTGCGGGTCTTCGGCGAAGGCGTTGAAGAAGCTGTAGGGCGCAAGGTTGGGCTTGCCGGCGCGCGACACGGTGGAGATCCAGCCGATGGGGCGCGGCGCGACCAGCGCCTTGAACGGATCGACGGGCAACCCGTGATCGTTGGCGAGCGCGTCGTAGAACATGGCCGCTATCCCTTGCGGAGGTGGACGAGGAGGCGCGGCAGGTCGGCGACGCTGGCGATGACGTGGTCGGCGTGCGGGGCGAGCTCGTCATGGCTGGAGTTGCCGCTGAGCACGCCGATGGCCAGCCCCGCCCCGGCGGCGCGCGCCATCTCGATGTCGTGGATGTTGTCGCCGACCACCGCGATCGTCTCCGGCTTCAAGGACAGTGCGGCGCAGAAATCGAGCGCCATGTCGGGCGCGGGCTTGGCGTTGGCGACGCTGTCGTAGCCGAGGATGCGGTCGAACAGGTGATCGACGCCGAGCCGTTGCGCGGTCTTCCTCGCGGTGTGCGCGCTGTCGTTGGTGGCGATGCCGAGTTTGAGCCCATCGGCCTTGAGGTCACGGAACAACGGTTCGAGGTCGGCCACCGGCACGACGCTGTCTGAGGCGTGCGCCTTGCAGAAGTCGTCGACGAAGCGGGTCGCCTCGTCGATCTCGGCGATGGCGGCGCCGGGCCGCCACGCCGCGACCAGATCGCGCGAGGTGCCGCCCGCCCACACCGAGCCGCCGCGGAAGGACCCGCGCGCGGCGTCGTAGCCGGCGATGGCGAGAAGCTCGTCGGCCGTCGGCTGATGGCCGTTCGCGAACTCGACCGCCAGCGCCTTCACCACCGGCACCCAGGTGGCGGCGAAATCGATGAGGGTTCCGTCCTTGTCGAACAGGATGGCGCGGATCGTCATGGCGGGCTCCATCGCACGGTGAGGCTTGCGGGTTCCGGCCGCGGCCGGTCGGCCAGCGGTTCGGCGGGCGTGCCGAGGAACACGAAGCCCGCCACCTTCTCGCGCGCTGCAAGGCCGAGCGCCTTCGTGGTGACGGGATCGTAGGCGCACCAGCCGGTGATCCACTGGCAGCCAAGCCCCAGGGCGGTCGCGGCGATGAGCATGGTCTGGCACACCGCGCCGGCCGAAAGCACCTGCTCCCACTCGGGGATCTTCGCGTGCGGCGCGGCGGTGGAGACGACGCAGACGGCAAGCGGCGCACGGGTGAAGAAGGAGCGCGCGAGCGCCAGCGTCTCGCCGCCGTGCGACGGATTGAGCTCCTGCCAGCGGGCTTCGAGGATCGCGCCGAGGGCGGCGCGCGCCTCGCCCTCGATGACGATGAACCGCCAGGGCGTGAGCTTGCCGTGGTCCGGCACGCGCACGGCGGCGGCGAGGATGGCGTCGAGCTGGTCCGGCGTCGGTCCGGGTTCGCCCATCGCCCTGGCCGAGGCGGCGCGGCGCGAGGCGATGCGCGCCAGCGCATCGCCGCGCTGGTTGAGCCGCTCCGGCGGCAGCCCGTCGTTGAGGATCACAGTCATCGGCGACGCCCCCTGTTGGCGCGACGATGCTTAGACGATGCCGCCAGCCGTGTCACCGCCAGCCGTGTCACCGCCAGCCGTGTCACCG
>DAIODI010000056.1:0-14578 GCA_036746875.1 Aestuariivirgaceae bacterium
ACCTCGGTAAGGTGAAAGATGCCGGCTCCGTTGAAGTTATTTCGGTCTTCGAGAATGTCGATCCGGGCGAGCAGTGTCCAAATCTTAAATAGAGTGGACCACGGCCTGACTGAATCAGGCTGGCCACTCTATCTGCTTGTATTCGCGTCATCTTTTTCCGCCAGGTGGCGGCCACTTGGCGAGATGATGCTCTAAGCAGTCTTGAAATGACGGATGGCGGGAGGTAGCGTCGTGCGTCTTCCCGCCAGTCCTTCCTTCTAGATCAACAACAGGTTCGCCATGGAAGTCCTCTTCCTAGACATTGTCAGCACTGCTTCGATTCTATTCATCGTCGCCACCGGTTTGATGATCATTCTTGGGGTGATGAAGCTGATCAATTTCGCTCATGGAGCCTTTCTGACGATTGGCGGTTATTGCGCTTACATGATCACCCAGCTGGGTGTCTCACCCTGGGCCGCAGCCCCGATTGCTTTTGTGTTCGGCTACATTCTTGGCTGGATCGTAGAATTGCTTATCGTCAGGCCACTCTATAACCGGCCATTGGACGCGATTCTCGCCACTTGGGGTTTGAGCATTGTTATCGGCCAGGTGATCACGTTGGTCTTTGGACGCGAGGTGCAGTTCGCTCAGAGTCCACTCTCAGGAACGGTTGATCTGTTCGGTGTCACCTACTCCGCCTGGCGTCTCGTGATGCTAGCGATCGCCATTTTCGTCGGGGCTGCGCTGACTGCGCTGCTCTACCTGACCCGCTTTGGCCTGAACGCGCGCGCCGTGATCATGAATGAGTATCTGGCTCGCGGACTCGGGATCGACAGCGTACGGGTCCGCTCCGTTACGTTCAGCCTGGGCGCTGGTCTTGCCGCAGGCGCTGGCGCCCTTATCACTCCCCTCCTGGCGGTCGACCCTGAAATGGGCCTCTCCTGGCTGGTCAACTCATTCATGCTGGTCCTTGTGTCAGGTGTTGCAATTCCGAGCCTTGCCCTGGCGGCGCTTCTCCTGGGCGGAGCCCAGGTAATCGTATCGACTTTCATCAGCCCGATCCTGGGTGGTATCACAATCGTTGTGCTGGCGGCTTTGATCCTTAGACTCAACCCACAAGGATTGTCCCGTGGCTGATCAAACCGCTTCACAGACCAAGCCCAGTACCCGTGCTGTAATGGTAAGAGCACTCGCGGTGCTGGTCGCTGCGCTTATCGGTTTCTATGGACTTACCTTCGTCACCGATATTTATATCCTGAATATTCTAACCCGCGCACTGCTGTTGGCGGTGCTGGCTGTCACGGTGGACTTGCTTTGGGGCTATACCGGCATCTTGACGTTTGGGCACGCGACGTATTTCGGGATTGGCGCCTATGTGTGCGCGTTGATGTTTGGCCATTTTGGATTGGCAGGCCCTTGGCCACTCGTGGCGCTGATGATCGCCATCGGCGGCAGCATGCTCGTAGCGGCAGTTGTAAGCTGGCTGTCGTTTTACCATGGTGCATCGCCCCTCTATGCATCGATCGTCAGCTTGGCATTACCCATTGTGGCGGTTCAGATCATCTTTGCGGGCGGGAACTTCACGGGATCGAGTTCCGGGCTTTCTGGCTTCGAGACCTATTACTGGGAGATCGATACCTGGTTCATGTTGGCGGGTCTGTTCCTGACGGCAGTGGTGATCGGCGCACGGCTGTTTGTTGGAAGCGATTATGGACGCATACTTGTGGCAATTCGGGAGAACGAAGATCGATGCTCTTATCTCGGCATCCCGGTCTCCAAGCTGAAGATCGGCCTCACCGTCGCTTGTGCTGGCGTCGCCGCGATTGCCGGGTTCATCTATGCTGCTTTCAGCAACGTGGTTGCCCCGGAACTCGCCGGCTTTTTGCTGGGCACGGAATTGCTGATCTGGGTGGCGTTGGGCGGGCGCGGCACTTTGCTCGGCCCCGCCCTTGGCACAGTTACCATCGACGTCACGTCATCGTATCTTTCCGGAAGCCTGCCATATCTATGGAAGCTGTTGGTTGGCATCGCCTTCGTTACCGTCATCATACTGCTACCCCAAGGGCTCGCCCGGATTGTCCAGGACCTTGCCGAGAGGGTTAGACGCAAGCCAGCCGCAAAGCCAGGCGCAGATGGCAAAATCGTCCAGTTGGCGGCTTCGCCAGCGCGGCCGGCACAAGAGCATGCCGCTCTCGCTGTTGAACACCTGAGCCGCAGCTACGGGAGCCTTTCGGTGCTGCGCGACATCAGCTTCACTGTGGCGCCGGGCGAGTTGTTGAGCATCGTCGGACCCAATGGCGCAGGAAAGACGACGCTGATGCGCTGTATAAGCAACGGTACGGAGCGTAGCTCCGGTGTTGTCATGGTGGGCGGCCACTCCATCGGCAGGAAGGCTCCGAATGAGATCGTGGCGCTGGGTGTGGGCCGCAGCTTCCAGAACACCACGCTCTTCGACAGCCTCAGCGTCATCGACTGCCTGTTTCTCGCACGATACCGGACCGTCGGCGCTCGGAAGACGGCCCGCACGCAGGTTGTAGAACTGCCCGCAGCGGCATTTCAGATTGCAACAGCCACAGGGCTCGCCGACATGCTGGACGCCGAGGTGAAGAACCTCGCACATGGCAAGAAGCGCGCGCTCGAACTGGCGATGGCTCTCGCCACCGAGCCCAGCGTCCTGCTCCTCGATGAGCCTACGGCCGGACTTACAAAATCGGAACGCTCGGCTATCGGCAAGGTGCTGACAAACCTTGTATCGACCGGCAGCCTCGCGATCCTGCTGATCGAACACGATCTGGATTTCGTGCGCGAAGTCAGCTCGCGCATTCTCGTCCTGCACCAGGGTTCGGTGCTTCTCGATGGAAGCGTCGAGGAGGTGGTGTCCTCGGAACTGGTGAAGCAAGTCTATTCCGGCGAAGGCACGGGAGAGCGCTGATGGCTGCGCCTACCAACGCACATGCACGCCTCGACGTTGTCGGGGCAACCAGCGGCTACGGCCAAACCAATATCATCTCAGGCATATCCTTCTCCATAGCCCCCGGCGAGACGCTGGCGATCCTCGGAAAGAACGGAATGGGCAAGTCCACCCTGCTCAAGATGCTGATGGGTTATCTGAAGAATCGGGGTGGCCGGGTCACGCTGGAAGGACGGGACATCACAAACCGCGCGCCGTACCTCAACGCGCGCGACGCCATTTCATTCACGCCGCAGGAATTCACGATCTTTCAGGAATTGAGCGTGGAGGAGAACCTCAGGCTGGGCGTTCCAAGCGACCGGGACTTCACCGGACGCTTTGCGGCGGTGAAGTCCTATTTTCCGATCATCGGCGAGAGGCTCCGGCAGCGTGCCGGAACGCTGAGCGGCGGTGAACAGAAGATGCTTCTTCTCACGCGCGCACTCATCTCGCGGCCCAAGCTCATGCTGGTGGACGAAATCTCGGAAGGGCTGCAGCCCAGCGTCGTACTGCGGGTGGCGGACGTGTTGCGAACGGCCAACCGCGAGCTGGGCATTTCAATACTGCTCGTTGAGCAGAACCTGCGCTTTGCCTTGAGCGTGGCCGACCGCTACGCGATCTTGAAGCTCGGGGAGATTGTCGAAACTGGCGAGGTCACCGGTCCCGACATGGTGCCGAGCCTTGCGAGCCACTTGCAGATCTGACCGCCATGGCTGCTCCACAAACCAAGGCAGAACTGGCGGAGTTCCTGGGCCTCTCGGTCGATGACACGCGGCTCGACGAGCTTTTCCTGAACTACATTGAGATTTCCAAAGCCATTCGAGAATTGCGGAAGATCGACCTCGGCGAGACGGTTCCCGCTGTAGTCTTCTCGCCCGTCAGGAGGAGCGCCTGAGTACGGTGACCGGCACAGAGCTGTGGCAACTGACGGCAACAGAAATCGTCGCCGGCCTGGCTGCCGCCAAGTTCTCCGCCGAGGAACTGACGCGACATTATCGCGACCGGATCAAGCGATTCGACGGCAACCTGAAGGCCTTCGTCGCTATGTCGCCGTCAGCCATGGAGGAGGCCCGGCGGTCGGATGCCCGGCGCAAACGCGGCGAGGCGCTGGGGCCTTTGGATGGAGTCGTAATAGCCATCAAGGACAATTTCATCACTGAGGGAATGCCGACCAAAGCCGGATTTGCACACTATGCGCCTACGGACATGCCACGCGAAGCGAGCTTGGTCCACATGCTCCGCCAAGCGGGAGCCATCATCATTGGCAAGACACGCATGCACCAATTTGCCTGGGGGATGCAGACGCCGCCGGCGCGCAATCCGTGGGATGTGAACCGCATTCCCGGAGGCTCAAGCGGCGGCTCGGCAATTGCGGTTGCGGCTGGCTTCGCCACGGCAGCGATCGGCACGGACACTGGCGGGTCGATACGGATTCCAGCTGCACTCTGTGGAACGGTCGGGCTGAAGCCGAGCTTCGGGCTCGTCAGCAGGCATGGGCTGGCGCCGCACTCCTGGTCGCTCGATCACGCGGGGCCTCTGTGCCGGAGCGTCGAGGACGCGGCCCTGCTGATGGAGGCCATCGTCGCCCCGGATGCGAACGATCCAGCCAGCGCGCAGCGTGCGGCTCAGCCATACTACAACCAACTGAAAGAGCTCCAGCGGCCGATACGGTTTGCGGTATGCCGCAACTATTTCTTCGATGCGGTGACCGACGAGGTAAAGGCCGCAGTTGAGGATGTTGTTCGGGAGCTGCAGGCGGCCGGCCACCAGGTGTTGGATGTCGAGGTGCCGGACCTGGCGCATGGCCTCGGCGCTATCTTCGCCATCGAGCTTTCGTCCTCCACCGCCTATCTGCAGCCGCTGCTCGAACGTAACGAGACGCATCTGCTCGAACCTGATGTCCGGTTGCTGGTCGAGATGGGCCGTCTTGTAAGCGGCGCCGACTACCTTCAGGCGGAGCGTTTCCGGCGGCGGCTGGGCAGCGCCTTCTTGGCGGTGTTTGAAAAGGCCGACATCGTCCTCACCCCAACCATGCCGCTGACGGCCTGGAAACACGACGAGACGCGGGTAAAAATCGGTGCTCGGGACGAGAGCATCGTGGCCGTGTCGTGGCGGCTGACCTATCCATGGAACCTGCTGGGCATGCCTGCGATGAATGTTCCCATCGGGTTTGGCGCGGGTCGACTTCCCATCGGCATGCAGATCTGCGGCCCTGCTTTCCGCGAGGATTCGGTGCTGCGCGCCGGGCTGATGATCGAGAACATGGTTGGGCGCCGGCAATTTACGCCAGTTCTTTCACCAGAAGCGATTGCGGGAGAAGGTAATGCTTGAGCTGAATACGTTTTCCATTGCCGCTCGCTGCAACAGGACGGGCCAGCTGGGCGTCGCCGTTTCGACCGCTGTTCCCGGTGTGGGCGGCATGTGCCCGTTCGGAGAGGCCGGGACCGGCGCCATATCGACGCAGTCCTGGGTCAATCCGTACCTGGGAATCGACGGACTGAAGCTGCTTAAGTCCGGATATACCGCTCAGGCGGCGCTCGACAGGCTGATGGAAGAAGATCCAGGCCGGGCTCTGCGGCAGGTCGGAATCGTCGATGCAAAAGGGAATGCAGCTGCCTGGACGGGACAGAAATGTACGGAGTGGTGCGGACACATCACAGGCGCCGGATTTGCCATCCAGGGCAATATGCTTGTGGGAGAGGCTACGCTTAGGGCGATGGCCGAGGCCTTTGAAGCATCGGCCGCACTTGAGCTTGCCAGCCGGCTCGTTGGTGTTCTTGAGGCTGGACAGCTGGCAGGCGGTGACAAGCGGGGACGACAATCAGCCTCACTTCTCGTCTATGATGTTGAAGAATATCCGCTCCTGCGCCTGTCGGTTGACGACAATGAGCAGCCGGTAGCCGAATTGCGAAGGGTCTTCGAAGTTGCCCGGCGGCAGCTCTTGCCCTTTGTGATGGGAATGCCAAGCAGGCGTGACCCGATGCGGCATCTACCCGATGAGGTGACTGCAATGTTGCTTCTTCCTCCAAAGGAGCGTCCAGGGACCTGATGATCATCTTCCAGCCGCCAGGCGTGCAGATCCCGGGTGACCTTGCCCCCTGATTGTCCCCGTTCATAACCAGACTCTGTTCTGGTTGAGGTCCTGTCTGGACCGGGTGGCGAACTCGTCGGGGATCAGCCCGCCGGGGCTCGTGTGAGGCCGGCGGGTGTCGTAGTCGACCCGCCAAGCTTCGATGATCCTCCGGGCCATGTGCAAGCACCGGAAGATTTGCTCGTTCAAGCGCTCGTCGCGCAAGCGGCCGTTGAGGCTCTCGACGAAGGCGTTTTGGACCGGCTTGCCGGAAGCGACGTAGTGCCGTTCGATGCCGCGGTCCTCCTGCCAAGCCAGCATTGCCCGACTGGTGAGTTCGGGTCGGTTGTCGGAGACGAAGTCCAGGCTCCAGCGCTGGTTCGGCCCCTGCGGGATCGCCATCGGGGCCCTGGCGCCCAGCGCGCGCTTCCGGCCGCCGCGACGCCGCACCGTCGGGCGCTCTTCCCGACAGAGACGGAAGAGCCGCTTGTGGTTGAGCGCGACGCCCTCGCGCCTGAGCAGGATGTCGAGCCGCCGAAGCCGGGAATGGCGATGTCGACCGGCGGCGTGGTCCCATTCAACCGCTTCGTGGCTTTGGAGAACTTCACCGTCCAGCGGGCATCGCGGTCCCTTTGCCGGAGCTTTCCGGGGCGTGCCTTCCAGGACGCGGGGCTGAGGCCCGCCTTGAGCGCCTTCTTCTCCTCGTCGGTGTTGCGCTGCTTCGGTGCGGCGACGAGGCTCGCGTCACCGATCCGCCCCGACATGGCGATGAAGCCGGCCGCCCGCAGTTCTGCGTCGAACCGCTCGAACAATCCCTTGATGGCTCCGGCCCTGGTGAGCTTCTCACGGAACAGCCAGATCGTGCGCGCGGCGGGCGCGCGGTCCGACAGGCCCAGGCCAAGGAACCGCATGAAGGCCGGTAACCAGGCGCAGCATCCCGGTCCGCCCGGAAGATCTCGAAGTCCACGGCGCTCCCGAAGGCCTCGAGTGGTCACCCACATCGCTGAGGCGCCGAAGCCGATCATCACCATCGAGTACGCCCGGTTCGCCGCGCATCGCCCCCCAACACGCAAAGTGAATCACGAAGCCGCCCAAAGCGCGAGGTTCCTGGAACCGTCCAGTTTTTTACGTGGTAGAGCATCGCCCTGTGAGGCGGTTGCCACTTGGCGGAAAAAATAGTCTGCGGACAAAGAGATAGAGCGGCCGGCCGGATCCAGTCAGGCCGGACGCCAATCTAACGCCAGGCGCGCCCGGCGAGCGAGATCATCGTCTCGGGGGATGCCGGCGCAACCATTGGGCGACGTCCGTCCTGACGCGCGCCGCCTCCGCCGGCGTCAACGCCGCCGCCGCCTCCGCCGCGGCCTTCGCCGCCCAGCGCTTCTGCATCGGGCTCACCGGATCCTCGTCGGCCTGGCGGATGCCCGGCCAGTCGCCGATCCGCGCTTCATAGATCATCGCCCACTTCAGCTTTCCAGAGGGAGTCGAGGCGAACGTATGGAGCCGCTCGATCGACGACATGTCGCCCTGTTCGGCGGCGCGCTCCATCCAGCGGAACGCCTCGTCCGGCGTCTGTGCGATCAGTCCCATGTACGACTGCGAACGGCGGTCGCCCTGCTTGGCCAGCAGTTCGCAACCGTTGAGCGAATCGGACTTGAGCTGTCCGAACGCGAGGCCGGTGAGCGCGCTCATGTAGACGATTTCCTTCACCGCAAACGACAGGAACTCCTGCGCCGGCCGGTAGCAGCCGGCCCAGGCGATCTCCGGTTTCACCGCCGCTTCCGCCGCCGCGCCCGCGCCCGCCGTCAACGCCATCGCCGCGCCTGCAATCGCCGCCCGCAACGCTGCTCCCCTCCGCCTGCTTCGGTCCGTCGCAAACAGAAGACGCACGAAGCGCCGCGTCGCGCAAGGGCCGCGGCCGGCGGCGGCGACGGCGTTCAGAAATAGCCCTGGCGCTTCTTGTCCTCCATGGCGGAGGAGCCGTCGTGGTCGATCAGCCGGCCCTGGCGTTCAGAGCCCGTGGCGGCCATGGTTTCGAGAATCACCTCGCTGACGGTGCGGGCGTTCGAGACCACCCCGCCGGTGAGCGGATAGCAGCCGCAGGTGCGGAACCGCACGTCCAGCATCTGCGGGGTTTCGCCCGGCGCCAGACGCATCCGCGCGTCGTCCACCATGATGAGCTGGCCGTCGCGGCGCACCACCGGGCGTGGGCGCGCAAAGTAGACCGGCGGCAGCTGGATGGCTTCCCGCTGAATATAGAGCCAGACGTCGAGCTCGGTCCAGTTGGAGAGCGGGAACACCCGCATCGATTGGCCCGGGCGCAGCCGGCCGTTGTAGTTGGCCCAAAGCTCGGGGCGCTGGTTGCGCGGGTCCCAGCCGTGGTTCGCATCGCGCACCGAGAAGATGCGCTCCTTGGCGCGCGATTTCTCCTCGTCGCGGCGCGCCCCGCCGATGGCGGCGTCGAACTGGTGAAGGGCGATCGCCTCCTTCAGCGGCGTCGTGCGCATGATATCGGTGTAGAGCGAGCTGCCGTGGTCGAACGGGTTGACGCCCTGGCGCACGCCGTCCTCGTTGCGGTGGACGATGAGATCCACCCCGTAATGCTTCACGATCCGGTCGCGGAAGGCGATGGCGTCGCGAAACTCCCAGGTCGAATCGATATGCAGCAGCGGGAACGGCGGCTTGCCGGGATGGAACGCCTTCGCGGCAAGGTGGAGCAGCGTACCGGAGTCCTTGCCGATGGAGTAGAGCAGCGCCGGGCGCTCGAACTGCGCCGCCGTCTCGCGCAGGATGTGAATTGCCTCGGCCTCCAGCCGGTCGAGATGGGAAAGGCGGCGGCGGGCGGCGGCGCTCATGGATTGCACTCCGGGCATTGGGCGGGCGAGGCGGCGGCAAGGCCGTCGCTGCGGCCTTCGGCGAGCGTGTGCGGGCAACGGACGCACTCCGAAACCGTCGCCTTCACAAGCGCGGTGGGAGCGCCGCAGTCTGCGCAGGGCAGCCCCGGCTCACTGCGCACCGGGCCGAAGCCGGGAGCGCCGCATGCCGGGCAAAGTCTCGATAGCCTTCCGGCGAACCGCTCCGCAAGACGGCCGATCTGCGCCATGCGCGTCGGGTTCAGGTGGGCGCGCATGTCGGTTTCGAGGCGGGCAAGGCCGTCGGCCGACAGGGCGGCCGCTTCGGCGATGGCGCGCCCGACCTCGCCTTGGTCCACGAGACCCTTGCGCACCGGTCCCGGTCCCTCGTTCGGCCGCACCACGACGGCGTGGGCGGGAAATCCCGCGCCGCGAAGGAACTGCGCCAGGGGCGCGGCGTCGCGCGGCGTCACGGTGGCGTGGGCGAAATTGGTGGTCTCGCTGGTCATGGTTTCCTTCACGACGAGGCCCAGATCGTCATCGACGAGCACGATCAGTTCGGTGGCGGCGGCGATGAACGGCGCCACCGGGTGCGGGCCGAAGCTGCCTTCGCTGGCGACGCCGATGGGGCGGCGGGCGGCGGCCATGCCGAGCCGCGCCTTGGCGACCGCCGCCTCCAGCATCGTCCCGGCGCGAGCCGTTTCGCCGGTGAAGGTTCCAAGCGCGTCGGTGTCGAGGCCGGTCGCGGCTTCGATATCCAGCCCGATGGCGCGCAGCGGCGGCGCGATGACGGACGCCTTGCCGTGCATGGTGGCGATGACGGCGCGTGCGCCCGCGTAGGGGTGCGCGGCGAGGGGACGGGCGGAAGCGATCATCGGGGCGCAGTAACCGCAGCGCAGGAAAACTTCAAGCACGAGGCCGAAAACGTCTCGGGCTCGTCGAGCGGCTCGCCGGCGGTCCGGCGCGCAGGTTGCAGGGCATCGGGCGCGTGGTCCGGCAAGACTCCAACAGGGATGACGGCCGCAGGCAAACGCGGGTGCACGCAAGCACCACGCTCGCGCTTCATTTTTTCAGGCTCATTCTGCGGCGGCGCGTTGCGCGCCCGCCGACTGCAGCGACCGGGAGATATGGCCGGCAAGGAAGCGGTCCGCATAGTCGTCGGGCGCCCGGAAGGCGCTCGACGCCTCCTCGTTGAGTTTCACCATGCGCCGGGCATGGACCAGAAGCCGCTCGCCGTTGTCTGTTCCGGCGTGGATCTCCCCGCTCGCGCTCCTGAGGCGGTTCATCGCCAACCGCAGAACGGTTCATGCTCTGGCTGGTCTCGACGACGATCGGCTCGCCGATATCGGCCTCACCCGGCTTGACGTGGATTGGGCCTGCACCGTGCCGCCGACATTGGAGGTCGCCGCCGAACTTGACCGGTCGGTCCGCCGGCGCGGACGGACGGGGCGGCGGGAGGACGGGTGATGGTTGAGTCCGGCCGAAGCCCGCGCCAAGGCGCTGGGCGAGCTGCCGGGCAGGTCAATCTCGGCCTGCTCATCGGGCGCTGGCGTGTCGCTCCATCTGTTTGGAGCCAAGCCATTGCACGGGAAAAGTCTACTCCGGCCGCGCCGGGGCGGCCAGACGGGTTGCGGCCGCGTGTTGACGTTCGAGTCCGCGGGTGAGCCGGAAGGCGGCGACCGTCGCCCCGAGGCCGAACACGATCGATCCCAGGGCGCTTCCCGCCAGCACCCCCTCGGGCCCTGCCATCGCCGCGCCGGCGAGCACCAGCGGGATGGTGCCGATGGTGGCGCGGCCCCAGTTGGCGAGGGTGGACCACAAGGGCCGGCCGAGATTGTTGAAGGCCGCCTGCGCCACGAACTGGGCGCCGGTGAAGGCGTAGGTGACGGCGAGGAACGTGCAGTAGAAGGTGACGAGCCGCGCCGCCTCGCCCTTCGCCGAGAACGCCTGCGCGATCTCGTGCCTGAGCAGGAACAGGATCGCCGCCGTGGCGAGGGTGTAGGCGACCGCGAACACGATGCCGTCGCGCAAGGTCCGGCGCACCCGGCCGTACTCGCGGGCGCCGTAGTTCTGGCCGATGATCGGGCCGACCGCGCCGGACAGCGAGAAGATGATGCCGAACGCCACCGGCACGATGCGGTTGATGATGGCGACGGCCGCCACCGCCTCGTCGCCGAACTGGGCGGCGATACGCGTCATGTAGGCGGTGGCGAACGGGGTGGCGAGCTGCGTCAGGACAGCCGGGACGGCGATGCCGAGGATCGGTTTCAGGTCGCGCCGGAAGCCTTCCCGGTCGAACGGAACGATCAGGCGGTGAACCCTGTGCATGCCGTGCAGCCCGACGGCGAGCGCTGTCGCTTGCGCGATCACGGTCGAGATCGCCGCGCCCTGGATGCCGAGGCCGAAGACGAAGATGAAGACCGGATCGAGAATGCCGTTCACCACCGCCGCAATGAGGGTGATGTACATGGCGCGCGTCGGGTCGCCCGCGCCGCGCAAGGCGAAGCTTGCGGTGATCGCGCCGGCGAGCAGCGCAAATCCCGGCATGACGGTGACGAGATAGGTCCGCGCCAGCTCCAGCGCTTCGCCGCGCGCGCCGAGCAGGCCGAGCAGCGGGCGGGCGAAGATCGCGATCCCGGCGCTGAGCGCGACGCTGACGATCATCGTGAACGCCAGCGACGAGGTGGCGAATCGCTTCGCCCGCTCCATGTCGTCGCGCCCGATCGACTGCGCCACCAGCGCCGCCGTGGCGATGCCGATGCCGATGTTGAACGACAGGTTGATGAAGGAGATCGTTCCGGCATAGCCGATCGCCGCCGTCACCTCGGTTCGCTTGAGCATCGACAGGAAGAACAGGCTGGCGAGATCCACGAAGAACAGCGACATCAGGCCGACGGAACTCGTCAGCGTCATCACCACGACGTGGCGCATGATCGGGCCGGTGACGAAGCGGGCGACCGCGGCGCGGCGCGGCGGATCCTGCGGGGCCGCGATTTCGGTCATGGCGCAAGCCCCAGCCGCGCCAGGTCGTCGAGCAGCGCCGCCTCGCCGGCGAACCGCAGGGCGCGCATGCCCGCGGCGCGGGCCCCCTCGACGTTGCGCGCCTTGTCGTCGATGAACAGGCAGGCCGACGGCGGAAGGCCAAGCCGCCCGGCAAGCGCGCGGTAGATCGCCACATCCGGCTTCTTGGTGGCGAACCGCCACGAGAAGAAGGCGCGTTCACCGAACAGGGCGGCCGTCTCCGGGAACAGGTCCGGCAGGGCGTCCTCGGTGGCCGGACCGTTGTTGGTGAGCATCGCCACCGTCAGGCGCGCCGACAGGGCGCGCGCCAGAGACAGCATGTCGGACTTCGGCGTCATCGCGGCCTTGCGGGCCGCGATCCACTGCTCGCGGGTGAGCGGCGCGCCAAGACGCGCAGAGAAGGCTTCAAGATAGCTCGCTGCGTCGCCGTAGCGGCCCTGGTCGGCGCCGTCCTCGAAGCCCGAACCCCAGACCGCCGCGTGAACCTGGGCGCGCGAGGTTCCGGCATGACGGGCGAGCACGTCGAGCCGCGCCCTGAGGTCGTAGGCGCACAACACGCCGTCCATGTCGAAGATGATCGCGCGGGGGCCGGCGTCAGTCACGGGCCGGGCGGGTCTGGCGGGCGGGTCTGGCGGGCGGTGCCGCCGACGGTGATCCCGTCGAGCCGCAACGTCGGCTGGCCGACGCCCACCGGCACGCCCTGGCCGCGCTTGCCGCAGGTGCCGATGCCGGGATCGAGCGCGAGGTCGTCGCCGACCATGCTGATGCGCTTCAGCGCGTCCGCCCCGTCGCCGATCAGCATCGCGCCCTTCACGGCAGGGCCGATGCGGCCGTTCTCGATCAGGTAGGCTTCGGTGCACTGGAACACGAACTTGCCGGAGGTGATCTCCACCTGGCCGCCGCCGAACGACGTGGCGTAGAGCCCCCTCTTCACCGAGGCGACGATCTCGGCCGGGTCGCGGTCGCCGGCCAGCATCACCGTGTTGGTCATGCGCGGCATCGGCGCGTGCGCGAACGACTGGCGGCGGCCGTTGCCGGTGGGCGCGACGCCCATGAGGCGCGCGTTGAGCCGGTCCTGCATGTAGCCGACGAGAACGCCGTCCTCGATCAGCGTGGTGCGCGACGACGGCGTGCCCTCGTCGTCGATGGTGAGCGAGCCGCGCCGGCCCGGGAGCGTGCCGTCGTCCACCACCGTGACGCCCCTGGCGGCGATGCGCTGGCCCATCAGCGTGGCGAAGGCTGACGAACCCTTGCGGTTGAAGTCGCCCTCCAGGCCGTGGCCGATCGCCTCGTGCAGCAGGATGCCCGGCCAGCCCGGCCCCAGCACCGCCACCATCTCGCCGGCCGGGGCGTCGATGGCGTCGAGCGACACGAGGCTCTGGCGCAGGGCTTCGCGCACCGCGCCGCGCCAGGCCTCGCCGGAAACAAACCCCCCCAGCGCGCCCCGGCCGCCGAAGCCGAACGTTCCCGTGCCGCGCCGGCCGCCCTGCTCGGTGACGATCGAGACGTTGAAACGCACGAGCGGCCGGTTGTCGCCGACGCAAGCGCCGCCGCGGCGCACGATCTCCACCCGCTGATGGTCGCCGGCGATCGACACGGTGACCTGCCGCACCCTGGCATCGAGGCCGCGCGCAAAGGCGTCGGCCTCCCGCAGCAGCGCCACGCGCCCGGCGAACGGCGCGCCCGCCAGCGGATCGCCGGCGGGATAGAGGCTGGCGTTGGTGCGAGCCGGCTCGACCGCCACGGCGCCGGAGTGACCGGAGGCGACCGCGCGCACCGCGCTGGCGGCCCGCCGCAGCGCCGCTTCCGAGATATCGGCCGCATGGGCGAGCCCGGTCGCCTCGCCGCGCACGGCGCGCAGCCCGAAGCCGCGCGACACCTCACGGCTCGACGAGCGAAGAACGCCGTCATCGAACACTGTCACCTCGTTGCGGCGTTCCTCGAGGAAGAGCTCGCCGTCGCCGGCCCCGGCGAGCGCGTCGTCGAGGATCGCCAGCGCGCGCTCCCGGCCGAGGTCGGGACCGTCGAGGAGCGATGCGGGCGGCGACGTTGCGTGGTCGGTCATCGGGGGCTGCATCCGGTGTTGTCGCGCGTGAGATCGCGCCAGCTTGCGGCGGCGCCGGCGCCGTCCGAACGGCCTCAGCCCGTCACAGCTTTTCGAGTTCCTCGAGGCCCTTGGTGAAGCCCGACAGCGAGATCGGCATGCTGATGCCAAGCCCGGGGGCCTCGTAAATGATGAAGTTCGCCTTGGCGCCCTTCTTCAACTTCTCGAGCGTGGGCACGGACGCCTCCGCGAAGGCGACGCACACCTGCGGCAGGCAGCGGGTGAAGGGCACCCGGCCCACCGCTTCGCCGTCGATCTCGAGCGCCACGCCGGTCGGCAGGAACACCCCGATCGGGGCGATGACGCGCATCATGGTGACGCGCTTGTCGTTCTGCATGCCCGAGGCGATGATCAGCGACATCTGGACGCTCTCGCGCTTGGGATCGCGCGTGTTCTGCACCAGCCCGCAATTCTGCTCTTCGGCCTTCTTCACCGCCGGATCGGATTTCCCGGAGGCTCCGCCGGCGGATGAGGCGTCGCTGGCGGACTGGCCCTGCATCTGCGCCTGGGCCTGTTGCTGGGTTTCGCACTGCAGCTGCCAGTCGCCGAACTTGCCGAGCACCACGGCCGGCGGCGGCCCCTGACGCTGCGGCCGCTGGCCCTGC